>JBKHFO010000155.1:0-8225 GCA_046540175.1 Candidatus Hydrogenedentota bacterium | reverse complement strand
TGAGCCCCACGATGCTCCCCAGGTAGGGGATGATGTTGAGCAGCCCCAGCGTCATCCCAATAACAATACTATAGGGAAACCCAATCAGGGCAAACCCTATAGTAAAAAGCACGCCTTGGGCCAAGGCGATGATAATCTGGCCACGAAAGAACGTCAGGAGGATACCGACGAACTGATCGAACAGATAGATAACGTCTTCTCTGGTTTCCTTCTGTAGGAACGGCAGGAATTCACCAATCTGCTTGGGTTCCAATGGCTTCGCCATGAGAAAAAAGGCTAAATAGAGGGGAAATACCGCCCAGCCAAACAATCCCGTCACGGACTGAAACATCCGGGCAATGGGCTGGGACATGCGCTCCCACGAAACCTGAAGCACCTTGGCCGCCATTTCCCCGGGGTTATCCACCAGGTTGGAAAACTCGGACATCAGTCCGTACTTCTCCAGCAGTGCGGCGACTTGCGGCCAAAGAGACCGGCCCGCCTCACGTATGGCATTGAACATGGATGGCAAGTCTTCGAACAGCCGGAGCAATTCTTTGACGGCAAAAACCCCGGCGAACCAGAACAAGACGCCCAGCGGAATGAGCGCGGAAAGGAAAAACAGCGTCAGCCCCCCGGTCTGGGATCCGCGGCAGACCTTGACCAGCCAGCTGTAATACGGCCGTAACAGCATCGTCAGAATACCCGCAACGACGGGCGGCATCAATACATGCTGGAAGGCGCCGACAAAGTGCGCCAGTCCCCACACAATCCCACTTAAAGCCGCCAACACAACTAATACCGCCACTAGCGTGATTGCGGCGGCAACGGTCGTACGTTGCCTTGGGCTCAGTTCGAGTTCTTTAAACATTATGTCTTTCGGGGTAGTACGCGTTCCATTCTAAAATGTGGGCAGCGGAGCCAATCCAATGGCGCAAAGCCGCGGCGCGGACCAAGTACTGCGGATCAAACAACGCGTATGACGCGGCGCGCAACGCCGGGTTCAGGGCTGTGAGGTTTACCATGGCCGCCCGGAGCGGAACGTCACCTCAAGATACGGTTGTTTCATTTTCAACTCACCCAAACCGCGCCCCGGTTTCTTTAAGTGTAGGCGGCGGCGAACCGCATGTCAAAGCGCCTTCTTCTCGATGAGGGGGCTGAGATAACCCGCTGCTACGCGGAACAGCCGGGTTGCAGGCGGCGTTGCTTCGCTTGGCGCCGCGCCTGAACCCGGCTGCTGGGCTTACTCTATGACCTTCGCTTGAGGTCTATGGCGGTTTTCACACTCTGGATCGCACGGGTCGGAGCATCGCGCGCCGTGCGCCGCGGCTATCAGCCGCCTTTTACGCCCTTGGCGATGCGATCGCCGATTTCTTTATCGATGTTGCGCCAGTATTCGAATGCGCGTTCCAGCACCGGTTCCGTTACGCCTTTCTTAAGGTGTCCGACCGCGTTGGACACCAACCGGTCACGCGCCGCATCGTCCATGACCTCGCGCACCAACGTACCCGCCTGACCCCAGTCGTCATCGTCCTTTCGCGGGGTATAGGCGGCGCGGATGAACTCCCCGCTTGCCCCCCAGACTTCCGCCTCGGGATAACGCTCGGCGTCGGCCTCCGGACCGCCCTTCGAGTTGGGCGCGTAGACGGGGTCGGACACATTCTCGACCCGCATCGCCCCGTCCTTGCTGTAGGCGTGCACGGGGCATTTCGGCTTGTTGACCGGAATCTGCTTGTAGTTGACCCCCAGACGGGCGCGGTGGGCATCCGCATAAGAGAAAAGGCGGGCGAGCAGCATCTTATCCGGGCTGGGTCCGATGCCCGGCACGAGGTTGTTCGGTTCAAACGCCGCCTGCTCTATCTCGGTATGGAAGTCGGTCGGATTGCGGTGCAGCGTGAGCCGGCCGACCTCGTGCAGCGGGTAGTCACTATGGGGCCACACCTTCGTCAGGTCGAAGGGATTGAACCGGTAGGTCTCGGCCTCCTCGAAAGGCATGATCTGCATGTTCAGGGTCCAGCTTGGGTAATCACGGCGCTGGATCGCCTCAAAGAGGTCGCGCCGGTGGAGGTCCGCATCCTCCCCGGCAAGCCGGTCGGCCTCTTCTTGCGTGAGGAAATCAATGCCCTGGTCCGTCTTGAAGTGATACTTTACCCAGAAGCGCTCGCCTTTGGCATTAACCCACATGTAGGTGTGACTCGAGTAGCCGTTCATGTGCCGCCAGGTCTTGGGAATCCCGCGATCGCCCAACAACCACGTGACCTGATGCGCCGACTCGGGCGACAAGGTCCAGAAGTCCCATTGCATGTCATGGTCGCGCAGGCCGTTGTCCGCCCGGCGCTTTTGGGAGCGAATGAAATGCTGGAACTTCATCGGGTCACGGATGAAGAATACCGGCGTGTTATTGCCCACCATGTCGTAGTTGCCTTCGGGGGTGTAGAACTTCAATGCGAAGCCGCGCGGATCACGCCAGGTATCGGGGCTGCCGCGCTCGCCGGCCACCGTGGAGAACCGGATCAGGGTGTCCGTCTTCGCGCCTGGCTGAAACACCGCCGCCTTGGTATACGCGCTGACATCCTTGGTCACCTCGAAGTGGCCGAAGGCCCCTGCCCCCTTGGCGTGGGGCTGACGCTCCGGAATTCGCTCCCGATTGAAATTAGCCATCTGTTCGAGGAGGTAATGGTCCTGCAGCAGGATCGGGCCGTCCGGCCCCACGGTGAGCGAATGCTCGTCGCTGGATACGGGAATCCCGGCATCTGTTGTCGTGGGTTTGCGTTCATTGTCTTTCATGGTGCTGGCTCCTTTGTTCGTAGGGGTTCGTATGCTAACCCATTTTCGCCTTGCTTGATGGGCTTAACGCCAAATGGAGTCGCCAGGCGATTGATGCGCTGTGGCATCTAGAACCCCTTGGCCGGGGTTGGCGTGAACGACACTTTTGCCGCCGCAGCTTCCCTAGTGTAGTTGGGGGTAAACCAGATGTCAAAGCATTCTTTTCCGGGCTCGTGGTCCGTTTCCAGGCGCCGCCATTGGCAATCAGGACCTCGTACTTGGGCGCGCCGTTCTTGTGTCGCTCGGTTGCCCCGGCCCTTTTTTGATATTGTGATGGCTCTCCCGTATCATCATGTATACACTCGCAGTGCGGCTCCCGATACCCCCTCCCTGCGCTAAGCTGCGGCGGACAGCGCTGGTTGAGGGGGCCAAATGCGTGGCCGAAGGCCCAACACCTTCATCATTTGATTTCTTCCCGCGAAACGACGGCGGGCGTGCTTGGGGGCGCGCGTGAAATTCCATGGGCGTTCGGGGTGGCGCGAGGCTCAGCGTAAGCCACGAAACTTCAACGGTTTCTCATAAAGGCTGCGTACGGTAAAATGGGGCGACGGGAGACCGTATTCTGGTCCACCCTCCAGCATAGGTTAAGCACAAGGTTGACATATATGTTCGAAGAACAAGCCGAACAATTGGAACACTACAGCGCGCGCCTGAACGAATTGCGCCAGGCCCTTAATGTGGAGGCGGTCAAGAGCCAGATCGCCGAACTTGAGGAGCAAATGGGCGATCCCGGGTTCTGGGACGATCCCGAGACGGCGCAGAAGCAACTCCAGCAACTCAAAAGCCTTCGGACCATCGTCTCCGCCCCCGATGAGCTTCAGAAGGAACTCGAAGACGCTCAATTCCTAATTGAGCTGGCGCAATCCGAGGAAGAACGTTCCATGACCTCGGACATCGACGAAGCGGTGGCGCAAATTGGACAAAAACTGCAACGGCTCGAGATCAACAGCCTCTTCAACGATCCGCGGGATAATAACGACGCCATTGTCAGCATCCATCCCGGCGCCGGGGGCACCGAATCGTGCGACTGGGCCGAGATGTTGTACGGCATGGTCGTGCGATGGTGCGAGCGGCGGAACTACAGCGTGGATCTGCTGGACTACCAGCCCGGCGAGGAAGCGGGCCTCAAGAGCGCCACGCTGAATGTCTCGGGGCCGTTCGCGTATGGGCATCTCAAGTCCGAGGCGGGCGTCCACCGGCTGGTGCGCATATCTCCCTATGACTCCGCCAAACGGCGGCACACCTCCTTCGCCGCGATTGAAGTGCTGACTCCTATCAACAAAGACATCGAAATCGAAGTGAAGGACGAAGACCTCAAGGTGGATGTGTTTCGCGCCAGCGGGCCAGGGGGCCAAAAGGTCAACAAGACAAGCTCGGCGGTCCGGCTTACCCACGCGCCCTCGGGCATTGTCGTGGCCTGTCAAAGCGAACGTTCCCAGCACCGCAACCGGGACGTGGCCATTGATTTGTTGAAGGCCAAGCTGTACGACATCGAAATTAGAAAACAGGAAGCCGATCTAGAGGCCCAGCGCGAAGGGCAACAAGACGTGGCCTGGGGCAGCCAAATCCGGAGCTATGTGCTCCATCCCTATCAAATGGTGAAGGACCATCGCACTGAGGCGGAAACCGGCAACGTGGACCGCGTGCTGGAGAATGGCGAGATCGACATGTTTATCGAAGCCTATCTCAAGTGGCAACTCGAACGGAAAGGCGCCAAGTAACGCTCATGGACACCACGGAACACCATTCGACCGAACAGGACCTCATCCAGCAGCGGATCGAGAAGCTTGAACGCTTCCGCGCACGCGGCGATGAGCCTTTCAAGTATACGTTCAAGCGCACATGCCCCATTGCCGAGGCGCGCCAACGATTCGAGGCGGTGGAAGAAGGCCAACACGATGAAGCCGGGGCGGAACGGATCGCCATGGCGCTGGCCGGGCGCATGGCTTCCTTCCGGAGTCACGGCAAGAGTTCGTTCGCCGACCTGCGCGACCAGAGCGGCCGCATCCAGATATACTTCAAGAAGAACGATATCGGCGATGAGGCCTACGAGGCCCTGCATGACCTCGACCTCGGCGATTTCCTTGGCGTCCACGGCTACCTGTTCCGGACCCGCACCGGCGAGATAACGGTTCATGTGGAGCGTTACGAAATCCTGACCAAGTCGCTCCGGCCGCTGCCCGAGAAATACCATGGGCTGAGCGACGTGGAGACCCGTTACCGGCGGCGCTACCTTGACCTTGTGGCCAATCCCGAGGTCATGGAGTTGTTCCGAAAGCGGGTGCACATGGTGGACGCGTTGCGGAGACTGCTCGTGGCGGACGGGTTCGTTGAGGTGGAGACGCCCATGCTCCACCCGATACCCGGCGGCGCCACCGCCCGGCCCTTCGTCACGCATCACAACACCTACGACCGCAACCTCTACTTGCGAATCGCGCCCGAGCTTTATCTCAAGCGTCTCATCGTGGGGGGCTTTGAGCGGGTCTTCGAGATCAACCGCTCCTTTAGGAACGAAGGCGTGGATACCCGCCACAATCCCGAGTTCACCATGTTGGAACTCTATGAGGCCTACCAAGATTATTGGGGGTTGATGGACCGCACGGAACAACTGTTGACCGGTGTGCTCGAATTCGTCGCGGGCGGCTTGCAGTTCGAGTATCAAGGCCGGTCCATTGATGCCGCCCTCCCCTGGAAACGGACAGCGTTGCACGAAGCCATCCGTGAATTCGCCGGCGTTGATCTAGAAAGCAGCCGGGACCGCGAGGACGCGGCGGAGAAGGCCCGGAGCATAGGCATTGAGGTGGAGCCCGCCATGGGGTATGGCAAGATCGTGGACGAGGTGATGAGCGAACGGGTTACGCCTCATCTCGTCAATCCGACGTTTCTGTACGACTATCCCATCGAATTGTCGCCTTTGGCCAAGAAAAAGCGGGATAATCCCGCCCTTACCGAGCGGTATCAGGCTTTTGTGGGCGGACTGGAAATCTGCAACGCCTTTTCCGAGCTGAATGATCCCATCGACCAGCGCGAACGGTTTGAAGCGCAACTGCGCCAGCGCGAACAAGGCGACGACGAGGCCCAACGGCTTGACGAGGACTTCATCATGGCCCTGGAAGCCGGCATGCCCCCCACAGCGGGGTTGGGCGTTGGCATCGATCGCCTCGCCATGCTCGTGACCAATTCAGCCTCCATTCGCGAAGTCATCCTGTTCCCGCAGTTGCGGGGCCAATGATCCACGTGCGAGAAGTCCATGCGTTTTGAATCCTTTGTGGCCCTGCGCTATCTGCGGGGCAAGCGAAAGAACCGCTTCGTCAGCCTGATCACCGTCATTTCCATTCTGGGCGTGTCGGTCGGGGTGATGACCCTTATCGTGGTGATGAGCGTCATGTCCGGCTTTGACGACGCCTTGCGGGCCACCATCATCGGCAATCGGGCCCATCTCACCGTCGAGAACCAGTTCGGTCAGATACACGATGTGGATGGCTTTATCGAGGAGGTGAAGACGGCTAACCCGGAAGTCGTGGCGGCGGGCCCTATCATACAAACGGAAGCCTTGCTTCGATCCCGGACGGTGTATGGCGATGACGCCGCCACGGGCGCGTTCATTGTGGGGGTGGACCCCGATCGCGAACAAGAAGTCACCCAGCTCGCGGAGAACCTTACCCAGCAGCGCGGCCGCACCCACGGGACCGGCGAACTCCCCGGCGAGCGGGAGATCGTCCTCGGCTACCTCTTGGCGAACCGGCTGGGCGCGCGAATCGGCTCGGACATCGAAGTCATCACGGATGCCCGGCAAAGCGTGTCACCGTTCCATCCCGGGGGGCGCGGCCGGTCGGTATGGCTATCGGTGAGCGGCATTTCCCAGGCCCAAATGTCGGACTTCGACACCCTCTACGCCTTCGTGGACATATCCACCGCTCAGCTCATCACGGGACGGGAGGGCGTGGACGCCATCCACCTGCGTCTTACGGACGCCTTCAATGCCGATTCTGTCGGCCAACGCATCCAGCAAGAACTTGGCTACACCACCACCACATGGTACGAGGACCAGCGCGCGTTCTTCGAGGCCCTGCAACAGGAAAAGGTGGTGATGTTCATCATTCTGGTTTTCATTATCCTGGTCGCCGCCTTCAACATAACGAGCACCCTCATCATGGTGGTCATGGAGAAACGGCGCGATATCGGCATCCTGCGGACCATCGGCTTGAGCAGCCGGGGTGTCCTCAGGCTCTTCATCATCGAAGGCCTTCTGATCGGATTGAGCGGCACGCTGGTCGGATTGGGCGCGGGCATTCTTATCGCCCACAACCTCAATCCTATCGCTGAGTCTGTCGCTTACATCCTGGGGGTGGACATCTTCAGCAGCCAAATCTACTATTTTGACCAGATCCCGGTGTCGATTGTCTGGGGCGACATCGCTTGGATCACCCTAGCCGCGATCGCCCTGACGTTTCTCTCTACGCTTTACCCCGCGTGGAGCGCCGCCCGGCTCGACCCCGTGGACGCCTTGCGCTATGAATAAGATCATCGAATGCCGCAACGTGTGCAAGAGTTTTGTCGACGGCGAACGCGAGCTGCACATCCTCCGGGGTGTTAACCTCGAGGTCCACGACAAAGAGATCGTCACCATCGTGGGCCCGTCGGGGGTGGGCAAGAGCACGTTGTTGCATATCATCGGAACGCTTGACCGGCCTACCAACGGCGAGGTGTTGTTCCGCGGCAAGGCGCTCACCAGTCTGGGACGGCACGCCATCAACACCATCCGCGGCAAGGAAATTGGTTTCGTCTTTCAGTTTTACCACCTTCTGCCAGAGTTTACCGCCATCGAGAACCTCATGATGCCGGCCTTGGCCCAAGGATATCGGCGGAAGGAGTGCCGCGAACGGGCGGAGTACATCCTCGAACTCGTGGGGTTGTCCGACCGGCTGGAACACAAACCGGGCCAACTCAGCGGCGGCGAACAACAACGGGTGGCCATCGGCCGGGCGCTGTTCAACCGGCCCTCGGTCGTCTTGGCGGATGAACCCACCGGCAACCTCGACGAGCGCACCGGCGAGGGAATCATCCACCTCCTCTGGAAACTCAACAGCGAAGAAGGCCTCACGCTGGTGCTTGTGACCCACGAAGCGTCTCTAGCCACCCAAGCCCACCGCAACATTCACCTTCACGAAGGTGAGGCGTACGAAGGACCCGGCCTATCTCTCAGTTAAACCCTTATCTCCGCAAGCATACGATATGCGCCGGCCCAGGACTCCGTTAGAAGCCCTGGGCCGGCGCGTTTGACTGTGCAGCACGTTATAGTTCGTTAGTAGCAGGTTATGCGTTACTTGCGCATCCGCCGGATGCCGTAGGCGCCGCCCAGCAGGGCAAACGCTCCGGCCAACACGCCCAGGCCAAGACCGCCCGCCGCTGGCGCAAAG
>JBKHFO010000154.1:0-8288 GCA_046540175.1 Candidatus Hydrogenedentota bacterium | reverse complement strand
CGCCACGGGAGAAGCAAAGCGGTCGAGATGGGCAAAAACCGCCGTGTTGCCATCGGCCAAGCGAATATAGAGGGCCTTCCCATACCCATAAGGCGATGTGCGAACCCGTACGACTTCCCCGTCTTCCGGGGCGCGCACAGGCTGGCCAATACCGTACGTGCGGAGGTCAATCCCGGCATGGAACCGGCCCGTCCGGTATTCGCCAAAGCTTGACGTGAGCACCGGGTCCACGTCAAGGGGCCAATGATACGTGTCCTCTTGAGGCGCCGCGCCAGCCGCCGCAAACAGGACACAGGCCGCCGCCATCAAAATGCATCTATTCGGGTTCATGAAGATTCAGTTGAAGTTCTTCCACGAGGTCCGGGCGGGCCGCCAGCTGCCTGTCCAACTCCAGGTACACCCGCACTTCCGGGCCTTCCTCCAGCCGTTCCGACACAAACTCTTGCACGGCCTCATCCTCTTCCCGCGCGCGTAGAAACGCCATCACCCTGTCTTTCATATCCTCGAACGTGGGATTTTCACCCTCATCGCGCTCCTCCAGCCGGATGATGTGATACCCGTAGGCGCTCTCAATGATCCCGCTCGTGTCACCTACATCTAGATTCGAGGCTTCTTCCACGTAAAAGGGGGGCAGCTCTTCGGCGGACATCGGGCCGAGATCGCCCCCACCCTCCGCGTCCCGGCTGTCCGATCGGTCGCGCGCCACCGCTTCGAAACTCTGTCCCGCCTGGATCATACTCAGCGCTTCCTCGGCCGAGGCGCGGGCCTCCTCCCGCTCCTCCGAGCCCGTATCCTCCTCGGGCGGCGGCGCCTCAATGAATATCTGTCTGATATGCAACATATCCGGAGCGGAGAAGCGGTGCTGGTGCTCCTCAAAGAACTCGCGCGCCTCTTCTTCCGAAACGGAGACGCCTCGCTCGCTGGCGATCTCTTCGCGGACCTTTTCGATGAGCAGCGCTTTACGCAACGCCTCCTCGGCGCTCTCCGGCGTGGCGCCTATATGTTGCAATACCTCCACATCGGAAAGCGGCTCCGTATCTTCCTCGGACAGGGCGTATTGAAGCCTTCTTAACTCTTCCCCCCATTCGGTTTCCAGTTCGCTCTCCGGAATACTCAGCCCCCGGTCCTGGGCTTCTTTGTAGAGCACTTCCCTCTCCACAATCGTACCCAGCGTCCGCAACCCCAGCTCGACCCGCATGCCGTCGCTCAATGACATATTGGGGTGTTGCACCTGGATCCGGGCCAGTTCGCTTTTGTAAAGATCAATGAAGTCCTCGGCTTCCACCGTGGTTCCCAGTACATTCGCCACCGGCCCATTGGGCACCGATCGCAGCACCACGTCCATCTCGGAAAGATCCGGCGCTTGACCGGCCGCGGGGACCGCCGCCAACACCACCGTCGCGAAACAAAAACTCCAGGCAAAACTATGCCGTTTCATGGGTATCTTCACCTCGTTCTTGTGATCCTCGTTGTTCATGCGCCGCTTCCGCCTCGAAGGCCTCGGCTTGGCGGCGTTGACGCTCCAACTCGTTATACAAGATCCATTGACCTAAATGGATAAACACAAACACAACCACATACGTAACCACAAACGCCACGCCAATCCGAATGGCCATGGTCAGAATGTCAGCCTGTTGGAGAAGCAGGATGGGCGGCAGGAGAATAAAGCCGACGGTTACGCTGGCGACAAGCGCCAACGTATCGCGGTTGCTCTGCAGTATGTCCAACGCCCGGCGGGCTCTCCCTGTCGGCGAATTATCCATGAAAGTATTCTACCATAGCATTAGTCCCGCCACGAAATGAGGGCAAGCCGCATCTCTCGCGGGAACTCTCCTGCTGCGCCAGCTTTGGCTGGAATCGGGCGCGGACTTTGCCTTTAAAAGCCAAGCATGGTAGAGTATTTCACGTAAGAGTCAAGTAACCGAGGATCCTTGTAGGAATGAATACGGAAAACTTGCCAGACTCGCCCCCCCCACCCGAATCCAACTATTCCCGGCGAGCCCAGGAGGCCAAACGCGAAATCCTTGAGTTCGCGAAGATGGTCGTGTGGTTTTTGATCCTGTTCTTCGCCCTGCGCTATTTCGTGGTGGAGGGCTATGAGGTTCAAGGACCTTCCATGGAGCCATCCCTGGTCAACAATGAACGCATCCTTGTGCTCAAGCTGCCCCACTTTCTTAGCCAATTCCGGCCCTTTGAGAATCTCACTTCCATCGACGAAGGGGATGTCATCGTATTTGAAAGCCCCAACGACCCTCGGAAACGGTTTGTGAAGCGGGTCATCGCCAAAGGCGAGGGACGCCGGCCCACAAACGTGGCGGATGCAGGCGAGTACGGTGATTCCGCTGTGCCCGTGGAAACCGTCCAGGTACGTGTCAAAGATGGCGATGTGTATGTGGATAACCGGCGGGTAACGGAGGATTACATCGAAGAAACGGCGCGTCGGGGCCCTAATCTACACGATGAAGCAACCCTCCAGCCCGGAAACTATTATGTGCTGGGGGACAATCGCAGTGTATCCAAGGATAGCCGCAGTTTTGGCCCAATCGATGATAACCGCATTATCGGGCAGGCCGTCCTCCGCGTTTGGCCGCCCAGCCGAATCGGTTTGATCAAATGAAAACGCTCGTGTTTTCCGACGTCCATCTTTCGGTGGACGGCGGAGGCTCCGCGTCCCAGACCCGTTTCCTCGAGTTTCTCAACTGGATCGATCCCGCCGAAGTAGATCGCGTTATTGTCCTGGGCGATCTCTTCGACTTCTGGTTCGAGTACCGCCACGTCGTATTCTCGGGCTACTTCGAGGTGTTGCGGGCGCTGGCCGCTCTGCGCGATGGGGATGTCGAACTCCATTTCATAGGCGGCAACCACGACTTCTGGGCGGGCCGCTTTTTGCGGGACGAACTTGGCTTCACGCTCCATCCCGGCGAGACAATCTTGCCATTTGGCAGTGAACGCGTCCTTCTTCACCACGGCGATGGGTTAAATCCCTCGGATTGGTCCTACCGATTGTACAAGCGAATCGCCAGAACGCGCCCCGTCATCGCCGCCTTCCGCCTGCTTCACCCCGACTGGGCCATGCGTCTCGCCCAACTTGTGAGCAACGGCAGCCGCGGCTTTCACGCCACGGACCTCAGCAAGGGACACGAGATCGAGCCGTTGCGGCATTTCGCCCAGCGCGTCTTGGCCGAAGGACGGGCGGACGTGGTCATGTGCGGTCATTGCCATTACCCGCTCCACGAGACCTATGAAACGCCCCACGGACAAGGCCGCTACATCAACACCGGCGATTGGCTATTTCACCGATCCTTCGCCGAATGGGAGGATGGGCGCTTCCGGCTCCTCTTATGGGACGAAGAGCCCCAGGAAATTCCCTGCGATGAACGCGGCCGCGCCGACGAAAAGGCACGCCAGTAACCAGCAGATGTGGAGCTTGTTGTCACGCCAGAATCGGAGCCAGCGAAGGTAGTAGAGCCGCCCCAAGCCTGGGCTTATGTGGGCCAACGCCAACGTGATGTTGTCTTTGCCCCCGTTGGTGTTCGCCTGCTCCACGAGATGGCTGACGATTTCGGCGGGGGTGGAGGGACGGTTTACTTCGGCGATGATATCGGCCTCATCCACCATGTTGATGAGCCCATCGGTGCACAGCAGCAACATGTCGCCGGGCTGAATGTCCCACTCGTAGCTATCCGCCTCCACTTCCGGCTGCGTGCCGATGCTGCGGGTGACCAAGTTGCGCCGCTCATCGGTCTCGGCTTCCTCCTTGGACATGAGCCCCTGCTTGACTTGCTCGTCCACCCACGAATGGTCCTCCGTCTGGGCCACGGCTTGACCTTTGCGCACCAGGAACGCACGGGAGTCTCCCACGTTCAGCACATACGCCTTGCCCGGCGTAATCAACGCGGCAAGCAGCGTGGTCCCCATCGGCCGTTTATCGCGGACAAAGTCCACGTTGGTCTGGTAGATACTCTCGTTGGCTTTGCGGAAGCTCTCGCGCAGAATGGGAATGGGGCCGGTTTCCTCCCCATTTTCCCCACCTTCGCCGCCCCTTTGCGGCGGCTTCTTGAGCGCTTCCTTCACGTAGGAAACCGCCAGCTTACTGGCGATTTCCCCCCCTGTGTGCCCTCCGAGCCCATCGGCCACGCAAAGCAACGCTCCCTCGTCGAAGAGCTGGCGGCCGGCCATCGTCTCGTCAAAGACGCCATAGTAATCTTCGTTGTTCTTCTTGCGCCGCCCGGTATCGGTCTGCGCGGCAATGTCAAGGCGCATACTGCGGGTCCCCCTCATCCGGCAAGATAAAATGGCAACAGAGCAAAGCGCCGCGCGCTGCCGCAACGGGCCCGCGGCGCTTTCCGAGTATCCCTAGGGGCTCTTGTCATCACTCGGTTGGTCCAAGCATCTTGCGAGGATCCACGGCCTCGTGAAATTCTTCCTTGCTCATCAGCCCTTCCTTTAATACTTCTTCCTCCAGCGTGGTGTGGTTGGCGTACGCATTCTTGGCGATCTTCGCCGCGTTGTCGTAGCCGATGCGGCTATTGAGCGCGGTGACCAGCATGAGCGAACCATACAGTAGCTCATTGAGCCGCGTCTTATTAGGCTCCAGCCCCACCACACAGCGATCCGCGAAGGATGCCGAGGCATCCGAGAGAAGGCGAATGGATTGCAACACATTATATATGATCAGCGGCTTGTGAACATTAAGTTCGAAATTGCCCGACGCGCCGCCAATGTTAATCGCCACATCGTTCCCCATCACTTGGGCGGCCACCATCGTTATCATTTCGGCCTGTGTGGGGTTGACCTTGCCCGGCATGATCGACGAACCCGGTTCATTGGCGGGTAAGCGCAATTCCCCAATGCCGCAGCGCGGGCCACTGCCCATCCAGCGGATGTCGTTGGCGATCTTGTTGAGGGAGCCCGCCACCGTCTTGAGCGCGCCCGAGGTCATCACCATGGCGTCGTGCGCGGCCAAGGCCTCGAACTTGTTGGGGGCGGAGCGAAACGGCAATCCCGTCAGTTCGGAAACCTTGTCGGCGACGCGCACGTCGTATCCCCTCTTCGTATTAAGCCCTGTGCCTACGGCGGTGCCGCCAATGGCCAATTCCCGCAGCCGGGGCAGCGTGGTCTTGACCCGCTGGATGCCGTTGGTCATCTGTTGAACATAGCCCGAGAACTCTTGCCCCAGCGTGATCGGTGTGGCGTCCATGAGGTGGGTCCGGCCGATCTTGATTATCCTGCGGTACTCCCGCGCCTTGCCATTCAACGCCCTGCGCAAATGTTCCAAGGCCGGCAGCAGGCGATCGTATATCTGTTCGACCGCCGCGATGCTCATCGCCGCCGGGAAGGTGTCGTTGGGGGATTGCGACATATTCACGTGGTCGTTGGGATGAACCGGCTCCTTGCTCCCCAGCTTGCCGCCGAGCAATTGAATCGCGCGGTTGGCGATAACCTCATTCGCGTTCATGTTGGTCTGCGTGCCGCTGCCCGTCTGCCACACGCGCAGGGGAAAATGGTCGTCCAGCTTGCCATCGATCACTTCATCCGCCGCCAGACAGATAGGTCTGCATAACCGGTCGGGCAACAACCCCATCTCCCGATTGACCAACGCCGCCGCCTTCTTCAAGACGCCAAACGCGCGAATGATTTCGCGCGGCATCGCTTCCCGCCCGATATGAAAATTGATCATCGAACGCGCCGTCTGACACCCGTAATACTTGTCCTCGGGCACGCGCATTTCGCCCATGGTGTCTCGTTCAATCCGGTAAGTCACGAATCTGATCCTCCTACTGTGGTGCACCGGGTGGCTTGGCCGTTGCGGCTTCCGCCGGACAAAGGCGCCCGGCTGGATTGCACACAAAACGCCGCAATAAAGCATGGTGAGCGCATGAATGCGCCCGCTTCGGCCTTATTCCCCTACGTATTGGCTGATAATGCCTGAAGTTAGGCAGCGTGTATGATATGATAAAAGCGTCGTGGATCCAGCGCTTCACGCGCTGACTAATGGAGTGGTTCCGTATAGGCAGATGAGGCCGCCGCTTTGTTTCCAACGGCTAGGCCACCTCCGCACTTTAGCGAGAAGCTTGGGACCACACGCACCAACGGCGCAACACGGAATAGCCCCAGGCAAGCGAATGCGCAATCCCCCGTTCTGGGAACTTCTAGAAACCGAACCCTGAAGGGACCTACGAAGAGGCATTCGAGTTGTCCTTCCGGGAAGCACCGCTCGCCTACCAAAAGCGCTGGCATCCCCCGGTCTTAGGTCGCTCCCAAGACGCACGGGCGTTTCTTGGGGTTGAAACCGCGAGATGCGCCCAATTTACAGGAAGAAGGACACGCCCGCTGTCATCACAACGAATCACACAAGATAACAATACACGAGGGCCTCTTTATTGCAGATTCAACTCGCGTCCACCGCGGCGAGCCACGCGATGACGTGGCCGTGGCCTTCGGGCAATTGGAGCGTCAACGGCTCATCCCCCGGCGCCTCCACGGTCTCTGGGTCGCCGATGGCGTCCGCGGTAACGGGATCGAGCCATCGCAGGGTGTAGGTTCCCTGCTCCGCCGTCAGATGGGCGTCACCAGCGCTCGCGTCCACGAACTGGACTACGTAGCATTCGCCCGCCTTGGCCAGCACGAGGGCCTGTGTATCGCCGGGGGCGCTTTCAATCGAATCGTGTTGCGGCGTCATCTCCCAGAAGGGAATCCTGCCGGCAAGCCACGCCAAGCTCCCCGCCGTCTGAAATTGGGCCTCGATCCGCTGGGTGGAAGTGTCCTCGCTCGAGCGGTGAAACCGGCTCGATGCGGCGCCGGCCAAAAAGCGCGACCAGTGAACAATCGGACCGTTTTGCTCGTCGTTCGTGTAATCCTTGATAACAAGCAACGGTTTGACCGCGCCAGCTTCATTCATGGCGTCGAAGTACGTTTGGATGCGTTCCGCGCCGCCCATGGCCTGCGCAACCGGCTCCGTCCCAAATTCGTGGCGCGACACGCCCTGGGCAATGTCTACGTAGTCATAGCGCGAGTCGGTGGACAGGGTAAGCGGATTGAGATCGTAGTCGCATTGGCCGCCCCCGTCCTGCCGATTGGTCGAGGGCATCTCGCCGACGAGATGCGGCGTCCGCTCGCCGATGTACTCCGCCCAATACCGGCTCCAGACCAGATCCGCCCGGCTTTCGTTGGACAAGGTCAACAGCACGTTGGGATAGCCGGCCACGATACCCAGCAAGTGGTCCACGTAGGCGTGCTGATACTCAAGCGCTGTCTCGATATGGTCCTTTTCGGGGATGGACTGATAAAACGGCGCGTTGCAGCTCCGGGTAGTACTAGGCAGCACCTCTTCGCCATAGTTCACGTTGTTGTCCGGATTGAACGGGTGGCCATTCCAGCCGGCGCCCTCCCCAGGGTCATATGCCCCGTTCTCGCCCCGGGTGATCGACCAGTCGTCCCACACCTCAAGCGCCACGACGAAGCCACGCTCCTGGGCGGCGCCGAGATAATGCCGCAGACGCTCTTCCCATTCCGGCTCGAATTCGCCGAGATCAAAACGCCCCTCGTCATCCACCCGCCGCCAGGGCTGAATCACCTCGGTTATGTCGCCGTCGTGTAAATGATTCAGCGGATCGTACGGCAGACAACGCAGCACGCCGCGCACATGATCGCTTTCCGCCCGGCTCACCTCTTCCGCGAGACGGTCCAAGGTTTCCATGTAATCGATTTCCGGCCGGCTAATGGGCGTCCAGCCGTGGGGATACGTCGCCCCCACAAGAAACACCGGCTCGCCATCCATGGCGAAGTAGTGCGGATTGTCTTCATATGCCTGAACGCGCTGTTCACCGGCCTGCGCCGCTGCCGCCGTCGCCGCCAGCACCGCCACTCCCGCCGCAAGATACCATCTCATCATTGCCTGACCCTCCTTACTGTTGTATACCGTTTTCCTAGTAACCACCCGTGAAGAAACGCCCATTGCCAAGGATAATGCCCCGGCGCCCTTACTTACAGCCCCAGCTCTTCCAGCACCTCACGGTTCGTCCGCACCCATTCCACGAGGCTGGCCAGGCCTTCCTTGACAGGCGTGCGGGGACTCCAACCGAGGTCGCGTTGGATTGCGCTGATGTCGCTGATGAACACGGGCTGATCGCCGGGCCGCCAAGGGCCAGAGGCGGTGGCGATGTTCGCGCCGAGCAGCTCTTCCAGCATAGGGCCGAATTCGGTCCATACGGCCATCGAGCGATCCGGTCCGCCGCCGACATTGTAGATCTTTCCCGCCACCGTGTCCCGATTGGCGGCGGCCAGCA
>JBKHFO010000153.1:0-8291 GCA_046540175.1 Candidatus Hydrogenedentota bacterium | reverse complement strand
GGCTATGAATGCTCCATCGGCCCGCCGGCCTTATTTGTGGTTTCCTGCTAGTACCCCTTCAGCCCTCACATTGTAGCTGCCTCGATTGCGTCTAGCTTAGCCTGACATAATGTCATAAATAAATCCATCCCGTATGGATGACAGCTGGTAGCCGGGGGTTGAGCCCGCGTGCGATAGCATGGGGGCGATACCCCCGGAAAAGATACCCGCGCCGCCCAGTCCATACTGGCATCCTGAGCGAATGCTTTCATTTATAGGATAGCATGAACGCTGCTATGCCGCCAGTTACATCCCTTCCGGCCCCCTCCAGGCGGCCTACTTGCCTGCAAAATGCCGGCGGCACGAGTGATCCACCCTTAGAAGAGAGCTAGAGGAATGTCCCCCCATCCTCGCCACGTTTGCTAACACACAATCTGCCCATCCCCGAAGGGAGATGTCAAATCGGTATCGTATCGGCCCCAAAGTGGACTCGCTCCTTCCGCGTAGCCGGCTACGCGAAAGGAGCGAGTTAGATAAGCCACCACGAACGCGATTAGAATTGCGCCTTGAGACGCTTCACCAGCCGGGTGATCCAGAGGTCGAGGTAGGAGGCGCCTAGTTCGCGGACCACGTCCAGCCCCTGTTCCCGGCCCAATTCCTCCGCGCGTTCGCGAGCCAGCCGCCGCGCGTTGTCCCGTTGCTCCTCCGTAAGGGGCTCGCCGCCGTTCGCCGCTTTCATGACCTGGACGTACCGCCGGTAGGTCTCCTCCACGGCGGCCTCCAGCGTGGCCACGGCTTGCTCGCGCCGCTGCTCCCTATGCCGGGCATACCATTCCGTCGACTTGACCACCGGCCACGCGAACGCCAGTATTCCCGCGGCCGCGGCAAAAACCGTTTCAATGAGCGATGAATCGCCGCCAAACATATGCGGATTTCCCTTTCGTTCTTGATGCTTCCCCTAGCCGCCCCGCTCCCGGTTGTCCGCGTGGACATGCCCGCTGGCGTAGTCGTCCTTCACGAAATCGAAATACCGCCGGCACACCTTGCCCACGGTTCGCTGGGGCAACCGCTCCCCCGTGCGGGCGAGCACGGCCACCAGGTCCACGGCGATGCCGCCGAACTCGGCGAGATGCCGCGAGCGGCGGGCGACGAGGCCGCCCTCGTCCACCCAGCCCAGGCGCGCCGCGAGCCGTTCGTTGTCGGCCTGCGTGCGCACCGCGTCCGTGATCAGGATCCGCACGGTCTCCCCGGCCAGCGCGTTCAAGTCCCGGCGAGTCCGTTCGAGACTCTCCAGCACCGTCCGATGCGCCATCGCGAACCCGTCCCGGTTCTCGAACTCGCGCAGGCGAAAGTTGGTGCACGGTTCCCCGTCCAGGAAAGTGATGAGCCGCACGTCGTTCCGGCCGTCACACGAACGTCCGGAGGTCGATGATGTACCCATTCGTTCCGTCATCCTCCTCGTGAATTGCGTTCATCCCTGGCCGCAGATACAGCCCGGCCAGGGCAATCGCATCCTCTCCTCCTTCGGGCGCTTCGGGTTCAGCGGCCTCCGCGCCCTTCACCACGGCGATATCCCATTCCGTCAACCGCGCCTCGACGAGGTCAATGCGGGGCTGACTCCCCGGCGCCGCGATTTCGCCCGTGGGCGTGTCTTCCGCGAGCCGGTACGGCGCCCGGCGGATGAAGGCGTAGCCCGGCCGCACGATCACGGACACGTCTGGCGGATTCGCCGGGACCACCGCGAGGTCCGCCTCCGCTGCGCGCCGAATCACCCCGTCGCCCCCGCCCCAGGCTTGACTCAACAGGAAATGCACCAGTTCGAACGCCGCTTCTATGCGGTCGTCCCACGCATTCAGCTTCGCCGACGCCACGGGCCGCTCTCGAAACGCCCACTGGGTCTTCACATACGCCTTGCCTTGAATGGCCATGCCTTACCTCCGCCGTCATTGCCGCACCCCTTCCGTCATCCCCGCGCCCTTCCCTCATCCCCGCGCCCTTCCGTCATCCCCGCGAAAGCGGGGACCCAGGGAAGAACATCCCCCTTGATCCCCCTTCCAAGAAGGAATTTTGCTTGAAAGCCGGCAAGATGCCGGCGGTACGAATTATCCCCCTTTCGAAGAGGGTGGCCCGAAGGGCCGGGGGATGTAAACACCCGCCCCAATCCCTTCCCATCAATCCACGTGATACCCCAGGTCGAGCCCAACGCCGGGCTCGTCCAACGCGAAACGCAGCAGCTCCCGCGCTGGCCGGTGCGCGTGCGCCATGGCGCGCAAGGGGCTCCCCGCGGAGCGCAACGGCGACGTAAGCGCCGCGCTCGTGCGCACGCGACGACCCGTGAAACGATGCGTCACCCGCTCCACCCGCGCGATGAGTTTGTCCGTGAATCGCCCGCCCCAGCGCCCCTCCACCGGCCACCGCAAGGCCCGCAACGGTTCGCCCCGCAGCGCGAGCAACTCCCCAGGCCCAACGCCCGCGTCTCCCTCGAACCACAGGACCTCCCCTTCCACCATGGGATACGCCAGGTCGTCGAGCATTCCCTTCGCCAACGCCGCGAGCTCATGCTCGCGTTCGAGTCCCGGCGCGTCCAGTTCGTCCCAATGAAGCCCGAAGGCGTCCACGCTCGGTCCCCGCGTGAACAGGGCCTCCGCGCCGCTGTTGGGATGGCCCCGAAGCTGGACACTGTTGATGAGCCCCGCGCGCGATTCGCCGTAGCCCACGGCTGTCGTTGAGGGCTCGTGAAACACCACGCGGTCCGCCGCGTCCGGCGCGCGAAAATGCACGCACGCCTCCGCATCCATCCCCCACACGGCGCCCGCCGCGTACGCGAGCAAGGTGAGTGCGCCGCTGAGTTCGCCCGCCGCCTCGAAGCGCTTCATGGTCTTGGGGATATCCTGTATGGATTCCTTGGCTTCTCCGCGATAGGAGAAGAATTCCTTCAACGTCCAATCCGGAGGCAGGATGCTTCCATCGCCGTGGAGATGCACGCCTCCGTAGCCTTGTTCGATCTGCGCCGCGTTGAAGTTGAGTCCGCCGCCATGCGCCATGCCGAGATAGCGGCCCGCGCCGTCGGTCCGGCCTACGTAAGCCCCCGTGAGGTCTTGGCCGTCGTTCAGTTCAAGGAACGAAACGCCGTGCGCATCGAGAAGCGCCTGCAACGCCGCCTTCGCGTCCACGCCCTGAAGACCGTACGCGCTCGCCGCGTACCGCGCGGGAGACCACGCCGCCGTCTCGGGATGCCGCGCCATGGCGTCCCCGTCCAGCTCGGGCGATTCGGCGTCCACCATGAGCAGGCGCAGATCGGGCCACGGTTCGCCGTCCACGATAAGGCCCGCGATGGTCCGCCCGTCCTTGGCGTACGCTTCAGACGCATCGATTCGATCCGGACCCACCCAATGGCCGCTCGCCACGGATTGATATGGCAGCTCGCCCCCGGCGGTCTTGCGCGCGAGGAACTTGCCATGCTCCCGTTCCGCGCCATCGGGAAACGCGCCATGCGCGATGGTGTAATGCACCGGCCCCGGCGCGCGGTTCACGAGGTCCCTCACGATGCGGTCCACGCGGGCGTTGATGTAGCCGCCGGAGACCTCGCTGTCCGCCTCGCTCCCCTCCCACGCGGCCTCGAACCCCACCAGCGCCTGAAAGTCGAGGAACCGGTCGATGATGAGCTTTTGCTGATCGCCCCATTCCGGCGTCACGCGGCGCACGGGCGCGCGGCAGAACCGCTGGCCGCCGATGTAGACCTCTACCACGTAGCCCGGACCGAACCCCTCCATGCCAGCAGGCAACATACCCCGCACCCGGGCGCCTCCAGACATCTCCCGTTCGGCTTCCACCAGCGGGACATCGTCGAACCGCGCCACCCGCCGGCCCCAGGGGTCGTATAGGTCAATGCGATAGTCCATGTTCCCTCGCCCTCGTTTCCCTTAGATTCCTCCTCACCACCACCGGTTCCGGTAGACGGCCTCCCCTTGCGCCGCGCCGCCGGATTCCGCCGTGAAGGTTAGCGTCGTTCCGCCGGGTTCGAGCCACGGGAACTCGCCCGCGCTGTACGGCGTCACGTCCTCCCCGTCGAGCGTCACCTCGCCTTCCACGCCGTCGAACGCGATGACCGCGCCCACCCCCACGGCGCCTTGGTATTCCATCGCCCGCTCCCCGTCGCCGATTGCGGGCCTCACGAGTTCGCTCTCCGCTTCGAGCGTCACCACAACCGGCGCGGGCGCGTTGCCATCCGGCTCAATGGCTAGGACCGCGCCGCTGTCCGCGATGGGCCACGCGTGTTCGGTCACGGCCTCGCTGTACTCAAAGGGACCTTCGCTTTCGAGTTGCAACGTAAAGGCGGCCCGCGGACTATCCGGCGCGGGTTCCCGCGTAAAGGCAATCCGGCGCACACGGATGACCCGGCCCGGCCGCACCGACAACGCCGCGCTATAATCCGCCGCCGACGCCGCAGCGAGGATAGCGTCGAGCTGTTCCGTCATCTTCGCCCGCGACGCCGCCTCGACGCTTCCCTGCACCTCGATGCGCCGGCGATCCCGGCCGCCGACGGTCTCATACCATTCGCGAACCGCCGTCCGGCCGGGGTCCAGCGTGACGCCGTTCAACGTAATGCTCACGCACCCTCCTTCCCAAGCACGGGCTTCGTGTCCGTGACGCCAGCGGGCGCCCGCCCCGTCCCCACGCCGAGGAACGGCGCCAGCACCACCCACGCTTCCGCCTCCGCCGTCGCCGCCGTCTCGCGTAGCGACCGGAACCGCGCGCTTTCCTCGATGCGTTGCCTGCCCATGACGCGGCGCTGCTGGTCAAAGGCCTCCCGCGCCGCCAGCGCGCGGAACAGGTGCGCCCCCGCCAACAACGCCTCGCCGCGCGCCACATCGTGCGGCGGATCTTCCAGGTCCACGTCCGGCTCCATGAAGCGCAGGATGGTCCGGTGCGCGTCGCCAATGCTCAGCGCGATAAGCGAATCCGGGATCCTCTCCTCGTCTGGCAGATGAAACCGCTCGCGCACCGCGCTTTCCGTTGTGAAGTAGTCCATGCACGCCCCCTCCCGCCGCTCAAGCCGGACCCGCCCAATGCAACAGACGGGTCCGGCGTTTCACCGTCTACGTCCAGTCGCTGTTCACCACCACGCGGGCCTTCTCGTAAATCACGGCGAAGTCCGTCACCACCGTGAGATAGGTCCGCTCCCATTGCTGGTTGATAAGCTTATCGTTCTCGACCAGCAAGTCCTGTTCGGTCAGCTTCTGCACGGCGTAGCCCGCATCCAGCACGGTCAGCTTGTCATCGGGCTGATCCGCCATGGGCACCAGCCGCGCCCCCAACGGCGTGGGCAGCTCGCCGCTGCGCGCGAAGTCGAACAGCCCGGCCTCCTTGAACTCGGGCAATTCCAGCAGCGTGCGGGCCAACTCCCCGTTCGCGAGCATATGGGTCGGCGTGAAGTAGTGATCCAGGGTGAGCGTCATGAACCCCTTCACCACATCGGCGTAGCTCCATTCGCCGGCCTGCGCCGTGTTCACGGTGGGCGCCGCCGTGCCCGCCCCCGAGGAGTCCCCCTCGATAAGCACCTGCGTCAGCCGCTGATCCAAATGCCGCCCAAGCCGCTCGCCCATCCGCTGCAAATGCACCCGCACCATGTCCACCGACATGCGCCGGATGGCCTCATAGGACGCGAGCACGCCCCGGCCTTTCTTGTCCAGGCGCACGATGCGGCTGCCGTAGCGAATCTCGGACTCCGGGATGGCCGCGCCCTCGGCCACGCCGTGCAGCCGCTCCTGCTCCTCCGATTCCTCGACGAACGGCACGTCATACGCCGTCCCCTCGATCGGCTCGTCGCGGATGATAAGCTCCGGATACGCCGGCCGCCGTGTCAAGCCCGCCACCACGGCTTCCCGCACGATGTCGGGAAACAGCCACTTCGCGTTGGGATCCGTTTGAAAAAATCGGTCCACCGTGATGCGGTTCAGGTCAACGCCGAACTCTTGCGCGCAATACTCGTGGACCGTCGTGTCCAGCGCGCGGAAGTATTGGCCGTGGCTAAGGCCCAGGTTTTGCAGCGTGTCGTACAGTTCCCGGCCCCGGTACTCCCGTAGCCGCTCCGGACTTTGCCCAAGGAATTCCACGCGCTCCTTCACGCGTCCATCGTCATATGCCATCGTATGCGCCCCTCCTCTTGCCCGCTACTGAGATTAGGTTTCCTGGATTCACAGCAACACGTCGACGGTCCCGGCCGCGTCGTCCACCGCAAGCGCCACGCCCTTGCCCGCGCCGAATTCGTCCTTGGCGGCCTTGCCGGGCTCGCTGCTGCTGGACAAGGCGTTGGCCTCGCCCGTAAGCTCCGGCGCCGCGCCGGTGTAGGCGAACCGCGCCACGCCGCGCACAAGCACCGGCAAGGGCCGGTTGTTGCCCGCCACGGAGGCGAAGGCCTGACCGAGGATGACCTCCTCCGCTTGATCCGCATGCCCCGCCGTGTAGTCATCCTTCAGCACCACCACGTCGCCCCGTTTGATGTCCACCTCGCCCGAGGCGGGCGTCCGGCACGTAATCACCAATTGCGTCACCGCCCCGCCGATCTCGTTCAAACTCATCGAAAGCGTCTCCTTATTGTCTCGTCCATCCCAACAACCCTTTGCGTTTCCGCCCGTCGGATACGACGCAGTCCCCGAAAAGGACATCCCCCGGCGAAGGGGACCAACTCGTATCGCCGGCATCTTGCCTACATTGCCGCCTGGAAGGCGGTGGTACGTTCCCCCCCCCCTGCAAATGGGCTAGGGGGATGTAACCCTGTCATCCCCGCACGCAATCCGCAGCGCCTTACCATCCCGCGTGGCCTCGCCCTCCTCCCCAGGCAACGGCTCCGGCCGGCTCACGGGCCGCGGCGGATATTTCCGGTCGAACCGCGCCTCGAACGTGCGCAGGTGCCCGTGAAGATCCTCGAGGGGCGCGCCCGCCAACGCCCGCCGCCACAGCGCCTCGTCAAACGCCGCCCCGTCGAGTTCCCGGCCCAGCCCGCACAACCGGTTCAATGCCCGTTGCCGGGCCGCCGCCCCATCCGCAACGAGCGCCGCCGCATCCCCCGCGTCAACCCCATGCGCGCGCAGCGCTTCCCCCACCGCGCGAACCGTCTCGGGCGGTAACCCTTCCCGCCGCTCCGCCGTCACGCGAAATGCGCCGTCCCGGCCATGAATCTCCAGCGACATCACGCCGTCTGTCCGTTCCAGCCAGCGATAGCAGCCCGCGTCTTCCCGCAGGGCTTCGCCATCACGCTCGAGCCACGCCAAGGGATGCGGCGCCTTCTCCGCGGCCCAACGCGGCTCGTCCAGCGTCACGCCGTCGATGCGCCACCCCAGGCAACAACCCTCGTGTTCAAGCCGCAAGTCCAGATGCGGCCCGGCCGCGTCGTGGTGCCGGTGAAGCACGAACCGCCCGTCGTACGCGTCTCCCGCTTCCTCCGTTTCTTCCAACGGTTCCCTGCGCAATTCCCAAAACATAGGCTCCTCCCCGCGTCACAACACCTGTTGCAACAGCATCAGCACGACGCCCGCCAAGTTCGCCACGAGCAAGAGCATCGCCCGGCTCAACACCCCTTCGAGCCGCTCGACCCGCTGCTTCAATTCGGCGAGACAGTAATGGCTGTTGCGAAACTGCTCCTGATACACCCGCTCCAGCGGGCAACACTCTTGCGCTTCCGTCATGCCATTGGCCTCCTCAGAATTGCGTTCCGATAACCGCGCCGTCGGTGTTGGAGCCGGGCGGCGCGTCGTGAACCCGCACAATGCCGTCGTCCGTCACGAAGAGATACCAGGGCGACCCGTCCGCCGACCGCACTTCCACCGCGCCGGGCTGCGTTCCGCTACCTTCGCGGGCCGATAGAATGCCCCGCTCCACGCCAGCGGTCCCCGCCACGATTTCTCCGTCCGTCACGGTGAGGGGCCCCTCAAGCGTCAAGCCGTCCTGCATCCCGAAGGTCCCGCTCACGTCCAGATCGCCGCCCATGGACACATCCCCGTCCATGTGCAAATCGCCGCTGCCCGCGATGTTGCCATGCCGGTCGAAGTCCGCCCCGCCGTCCTCCGCGGGGTAGCCCCCGCCGATGCGCAACTCCTCAATATA
Source organism: Candidatus Hydrogenedentota bacterium (assembly GCA_046540175.1). Lineage (GTDB taxonomy): Bacteria > Hydrogenedentota > Hydrogenedentia > Hydrogenedentales > SLHB01 > SKRY01. The sequence goes on along the minus strand of JBKHFO010000153.1, from coordinate 206 downwards.
CCGTGGAAACGCCCCCACGGCCGCCGCGCCCAACGCCACAATTGCCGCCAATACCGCGATAATGCTCATGTGCTTCCGACTCATCACGCATTCCTTCCTCGTCATTCCCGCGCCCAACCGTCATTCCCGCCCCCCACCGTCATTCCCGCGTAAGCGGGAATCCACATCTCCCCCGGTAGAGCCGCGTTCCAGGCGGCTCCTATGCC
>JBKHFO010000152.1:0-8444 GCA_046540175.1 Candidatus Hydrogenedentota bacterium | reverse complement strand
CATCGCCGAGGAACAGAATCATCACCCGGACATCCACCTCGGCTACGGCAAGGTGGGCGTCACCATTTTCACCCACAAGATAGACGGCCTCACGGAAAGCGACTTCGTCTTCGCCGCCAAGGTGGAAGAAGCCGCCCAGCAAAGCGCCTAAGGGGGGCTATCCGTGCCGTGTAACGACGTTACGGAACACATTCGCGTGGAGCTGGATGATGCGGACCGCCTGACCCATTACCGGTTCTTGAAACGAACCTGCGGCGCTGGGATCGGGGAGGAATCCCTCCTTCTCCCCCATCTCCGCGGCCGTTCGCTCCGTGAACTGCTCACCTACGAAGCCGGAGACTACACGGCGGAACATCCCCAGGATAGCGATATCGAGGAATTCCTAAACCTCAAGCACCTCTACGCCGTGAAAGCCGCCATCGAAGTGCTTGCGGGCCAAGAGCCGGGCGGCCCGGACGCCGAGTTCACCGTCTCCGAAATCGGTTACAGCGGCGCGGGCTGGTTCATTGAAGGCCTCATCGCCGTGGATATCCTGACCGACCGCATCACAAGCTGTGGCAATTGCAAGGGGTGCGGTTCACAGCGGAAAAAGAAAACCGCCACTTCTTAAAGTTAAGACTCAGCCAGTATCCAGGTCAGGCAGGGACGGGCCTTCAAGTTCTTGCCTAGCCATCTTCCGCCGGATGCGGGCGAGCCGGTGAAGGAAGTCTTCGCGGCAGGGCGAAGTGTGGCGGGCGTCATGGCCCAAAGCTTCCTGTATATCGAGAAACTCGAGGGTTTCGGCGCAGATTTGTTCGGCTTTCCGCAAATCCCGCGCGCGATGTTCATGAAACTTGGCCAACTCCAGCCGGGCCTCCAGCGATTTCGGATGCTCCCGCAGCAAGAGGCGCCACGCATCGGCCATGCCCTCCCAATCATTGAGCCGGCGGCAAGCGTGCGCCATGAGCGCAAGGCACTCGCGCCGAATGCTGGACGGCTGTTCTTCTTGCTCCAGCACCCGCCGCCCGCTGGCCAGGGCCGCCTCATACCGCCCTTGACGCCAATGCAAACGCATGAGCGCCAACCGGTCTTGGGCGTGCTCGAACCCCGAGCCATCGGAAGCAACCAACGCTTCGGCGAGGAGCCCTGTAAGGCTCGCCAGCGAGAGTATGTCCATCTTGTGGTGGTAGAAGACCCGCCCCAGCGGACGGGCGTCGCCGGTGTTCAGGTAATCCAGCCACATCCGGGGGATCAAATGGCTGGGAACATCGCCTTGACGCTGAACCCCAAGAACTTCTTCTTCAACGCGTCCCAGACTGCAATCCTTGAGCCGGGGCTTCCAGAAGCGGCGCGCGGCGTGTAGCAGGTCAAAGTGGAGCGCCGCGTCCAACCGGCAGGGCAGGCGGTTGCTGATGAAGCGGCTCCGAAGCAAGGGGACATCAAAGGCCTTGCCGTTGTACGTAACGACGGTTTCACACCGGCGGAATTGCTCCCCCAGATACTCGAGCATCGGCTCTTCTTCATCGAAATCGCGCATGAAACACTGTTCAAGCACGAAGGCGCCGTCCTCGAAGTAGCCCACGCCCACAAGAAAGGCGACCGTCCCGGCCCCGCCGGACAGCCCGGTCGTTTCCGTGTCCAAAAAGACGGCGGTGGATGGGTCGAAGGCCTTGAGCGCCTCGTCGCACGCGGAAAGGGCGATCTGTTCGGACTGTGCGGCGAGCGCGCTGCTCACGGGAAGCACGCCTTGATACGTGTCCAACGGAAAGGTTTGGCGCACACGAAAGAATGTCCCCGTTTCCCTCTCCACCAACTCTCCGGGCGCGACGCGTTCAATGGCGTACGCGCCCTCCTGGCGTTCCCGCTCCAATGCCTCGATGCGGCTTCGCCAATCGCTTCCCCGCATTACCCCCTTCGCGCCGAGGAGGGTGTTAAGGCGTTCGTGGATGTCGGACATTAGCTGGCGTGCTTTCGCGGGGGGAGAGGCGTCCGCCGAGCTGCCTCCCGCCCCCTTTTCGGACTCGCCAAAAGGGAAATCAAAACCATTTCCGCTCAAGGTGGGGCGCTTCATACCGTTCGAGGGCGTGGATCGCTTCCTCAGGCGAGTCCGCAAGGATGTACAGTTTTCGCAGATCGTCCTTGGCGAATCGGGCCGCAATGAGGTTCTCAAACAACGCCTTGAGCGCATCGTAGAACCCCGCCGTATTCAGCACGACGATCGGCTTATCGTGATACCCCAATTGCTTGAGAGTCATCATTTCAAGCAGCTCCTCCAGCGTGCCCAATCCACCGGGAAGAGCAACGAACGCGCCAGCGCGGCTGTTCATGGCCGCCTTGCGCCCGGCCAAGTCATCCGTCACCACGAGGTCATCCGCTTCCTCCGTGGCGATACCCGCCGCCACCAGTCTCTCCGGTATGACGCCGCACACCCGGCAGCCAGCCTCGCGGGCGGCGTGCGCCGCTTCGCGCATCAACCCCACCGCGGCGCCTCCATACACCATTTCGGGCGTCACGCGGGGAAGCAATCCGCCCAGTTCCTTGGCGGCGCGCACGTATTTGGGATCCACCGCATCACTCGACGAGCAAAACACGCACACCGCTTCGTAAGCGCCAACAATCGCCATGGCCCCCCTATCGCTCCGCTCGCCGCCGATCAACAAACATAACGCTTTGTCCCTGCGGTGTCGCCATCTGCCGTGTTTGGGCGAGGACCTCGAACATCTTATTGGCGTTTCTGTGATGCCGGTATTGGGTATGCGCCACCCCGATAGAAAGGGCCATCAGAGGGAACCGTCCCTCCTTTCCCCGCTTATCTTTAGCGACAACGTAGCCCTTTTCGCGTTCCGCCGCGGAATGGAATTCCCTGGATTGCTGGTCAAAGTCTTTCATCAGGGTGTTGCAGTAGCGTTCGTAATCATCGAGGTTTAGCAGCACCACAAAATGCTCTCCGCCTAGATGGGCGATAAAAACTTCGTAGATGCCCAGCTTCCGGGCGGTGCTGCTCAAGAGCTGGCTCATGAAGGTGAGGACCTTCTTCTGGGCTTCCCGGCCATGAGCGGCGCAATAGGGCTTGAACCCCACAATATCGACATAGCATACAGCGATGGCGCCGCCCCGGGCCAGCCTGAAGTCGATTTCCCGTTTGATGGCCTCGGTGCCGGGAAGCTGTGTGACGGGATTACGGGTGTTTATTGCCCGCAGCAATTCTTCCGTGGACGCAATCTTCTCGCGCAGCGTCTCCAGTTTGAACGGCTTGGAGAGATAGTCATCGGCCCCCTGCTCTAGACCATGGACCATTTCCGGCTCCTCGCCCAACGCGGTCAGCACCAAGATGCCTATCCGGTACAACTCGGGATCTTTACGGATGCGGCGGCAGATCTGGTATCCCGTCACGCCGGGCAACATCACATCAAGGATGGCAATGTGCGGCTTTACCTGTTTAGCCAGTTCAAACGCGCCTTCCCCCGTATGGGTGATTTGGACGTCGTGCCCGCTGGACGACAGTCTGGTTTGGATAAGCTCCGCCAGATCCACATCATCATCCACTAGCAAAATAGTACTCATTCACCCTCCTTCCCCCTAGTATTCGGCCCATTCTAAAATTATGGTTCATACCGCCTAGAACGGAGGATCGATCCCCCCCTGAACTTTTCTGTGAGGCCAATTGGACCACATGAGTGTTCCCGGCAATTACCATCCCGCACACCTCACCGTCATCCCCGCGAAAGCGGGGAACCAAATCCCGAGAGCAGCACACGCCCTGTGGAGCCCCGCTTTCGCGGGGATGACGAGGGGCGGGCGGGATTACCCACACGTTTGGGATGGGCCGCGTACTAGTCTGGTAACAACCCTTGCTTTGTAAAATGAATTTTACACCACCGGAACAGGATAAAGCCAAAACCGGTTTCGGCTCCAGCTTTGCCCGTTAGGAACGAATACATACGCCGTACTGAAGAACCGCGCGCCCCCACCATTTCGCAACTCGCCTGCGAGAAATCTCTTCCGAATGCTACTAAACCTGCGCGTCAGTCCCCTCTTTAGCGTGAAACCGGCAACCTCACTTCACCCTGCCGCTCCCGATCCTCTCTCCCGCACTTTCCATCAAGGCCGTCTTTACGTCCTCGGTGAAGGCTTGAATGGTTTCCGCCGTGGTGTCCCATGAACACATCAGGCGCACGCCGCCAGTGGCGATGAAGGTGTAGAAGATCCATCCCCTGGCGCGGAGAGCCGCGACGACGGGCTCGGGCATCCGTACAAACACAGAGTTCGCCTCGCTCGGGTAGAGGACTTTAAGTTCGGGGATTGCGCGTAGGTTTCGCTCCAAGAGGGAGGCGCATTCGTTGGCGTTACGGGCGTGACAGTACCAGGCGCCGTTCTTGAGCGCGCCGAGCCATTGTGCGGCGATGAATCGCATCTTGGCGGCCAATTGCCCCGCCTGTTTGCAGCGGTAGGCGAATTCCTCGGCGGCCTCCAGGTCGAAAAAGATCACGGCCTCCCCGATGCCCAGGCCGTTCTTGGACCCGCCGAGACAAAGCACGTCCACGCCCGCGTCCACCGTCAGTTCGCGTGGGTTGACCTCGAGGTGGATCAAGGCGTTGGCGAAGCGGGCGCCGTCCATCTGAAATTTCAGGGAATGCGTTTGCACCGTCTCGTGGAGGGCGCGCAGTTCGGCCTGGGTATACACCGTGCCCACCTCGGTGGCCTGCGTCACGGTGACGACCCGCGGCCGGGGATAGTGGATATCGCTGCGTTTGGTGACGATTTGCTCTATGCCCTCGGGCGTGAGCTTCCCCCCCACGCCCTCCGCCATCAACAGCTTGGCGCCATGGGAAAAGAACTCCGGCGCGCCGCATTCGTCCGTTTCGACGTGCGCCACCCGGTGACAGATCATGCTGTGGTACGAGCGGCACAGGGAGGCCATGGATAGCGAGTTGCCTGCGGTCCCGTTGAAGACGAAGAACACCTCGCACTCCGCCTCGAACAAATCCCTGAACAGATCGCAGGCCTCACGGGTCCATGGGTCCTCGCCGTACGCTGGCACGTGACCCGCGTTGACCTTGTGGATGTATTCCAGGGCTTCCGGGCAAATCCCGGAGTAGTTGTCACTGGCGAGCTGTTGGCTCCCGGGCGGCCGCGGCGTCATCGCAATTCCCCTTCGTGAAGTGGATGGTAAGAGTTAGTACACGGGAGTGCACCACGTGCGGTACTCGGAGACTTTTCCGCGCACCACGTCAAAATAGAGGTTTTGAAGGCGTTTCGAGATGGGCCCTGGCTTCCCCTCGCCGAGTACGCGCCGGTCGATGCTGCGCACCGGGGCGACTTGGGCGCCCGTGCCGCAGAAGAAAACCTCGTCGCACACGTAGAGTTCCGCGCGCGCGATAGGGCGCTCGGTCACCTTGAGTCCCAGGACATCCCGGGCCAGTTCCATCGCGGTGTTCCGCGTGATGCCGACCAATATGTCCGCTGTGGGCGGCGGCGTGACGAGTTCGCCGTTGATCACCATGAAGATGTTCATGGCGCTTCCCTCGGCCACTGTGCCATCCTCGCGCAGCACAATGGCCTCGTCGAAGCCCGACTCACGCGCCTCGGTGGAGGCCAACGCGGAGTTAATGTAACTGCCCGTGGCCTTGGCGCGGCTCGGGATGGCGTTGTCTGCCAGGCGGCGCCACGAACTCACGGCCACGTCGAGCCCGTTTTGCACGTCCACATAGTCGCCAAGTTTGATCACGTAGCAGCAGAAGCTGCTTTCCACGCCCTTCACTTGCGGACCAAGGGACAACTCGTTCTTGTAGCACACCGGCCGGATGTAGACGCCCTCCCGGAACCCGCTCCGGCGCGTGACCTCCACGCATATTTGCGTTAACTCTTCACGCGTCTCCGGTATTTCCATGCAAAGAATCTTGAAGTTGCGCATCATCCGATCAATATGTTCCGGCAAGCGGAAAATCAGGATGTTATCCTCTTCCCGCGAATAGTAGCCCCGGATGCCCTCAAACAGGCCTGTGCCATAGTTGAAGGCGTGGGTCATGATGCTGATCTGGGCCTCTTCGACAGGCACATAACGCCCCTCGAAGTACGCGGCGGCTCCCGGGGTCATCTGGGATCGGGCCATATAGCTATTCTCCTACCCTTTATCGTTTGTGGCGGCGGTTCTGTCCGGTCCAGCGCCCGTTAAAGCCTACGCGTCTTCCCTCCACGAACGGCGCCTGGCTGGGGGAAACAGTAGACAGAACGGGAACGGACCAAGTAAACTGGCGCGCATGCCGCTCCCGTGCGCGGGCAACGGTTGTATGCCCGAGTATACTGAGACCCAGTGAGAAGACGCAAGGAAAGGTAGGTTCATGTCCTCGACCCTGAATGTCCCCCTGGCCCTCCACGGTGGAGAACCCCTCCGGGATGTAACCACACGCCCTTGGCCCACGTGGCCCATTCACGATGAGCGGGAGCGCGAAAACATACTGGGGGTCCTCGAAAGCGGCGCCTGGTGGTATGGCAAACAGGTGGCGGCGTTCGAAGCGGCCTTCGCCAACCATCAAGACGCCCTCCACTGCGTGAGCTGCACCAACGGCACGACCGCTGGCGAGGTCGCCGTCCAGGCCCTTGACCTCGAACCGGGCGATGAGGTCATCGTGCCGCCTTACACCTTTATCGCCACAGCCACGGCGGTGCTGCGCATGGGGGCCACGCCCGTCTTCGCGGATGTGGATGAGAGCTGGTGCCTGGACCCCGAGGCGGCCGAGGCGGCCATCACGCCGCGGACCAAGGCGCTCATGCCGGTGCATTTCGGCAGCCGCATCGCGGACATGGACCGCCTGCGCGCCGTCGCCGAGCGGCACGGACTGGTTATCATCGAGGACGCCTGCCATTCATGGGGCAGCAAATGGCTGGGCAAAGGGACGGGCGCGCTGGGCCTGGCGGGCTTCTTCAGTTTTCAGGCCAGCAAGAACATCAGCGCGGGAGAAGGCGGCGCCATCCTCACCGATGACCCCGACTTCGCCGAAACATGCCGCAGCATCACCAATTGCGGCCGCACGCCCGGCGGCGGCCCCTGGTTTCACGCCAACGCCATCGGGACCAACGCGCGGATCACCGAGTTCACCGCCGCCCTTCTCTTGGCGCAGTTGAGCCGCCTGGAAGAGCAGACCGCCCTGCGTGAGCACAACGCCGCCATCCTGGACGAGGCGTTATCCGACGTGGAAGGGCTGACGCCCCAACCCGGCGATCCCCGCATGACCCAGCGCGCCTATCACCTCTACCCCATGCGCTTTGACCCAGAGACCTTTGGGTGTTCCCGCGAGAATTTCATAGCGGCGGCGCGCGCCGAAGGATTGCCCATCACCACCGGCTACACCGTGCCCCTTCACGCACAGCCCGTCTTCAAGAACGCAGGGCGGGCCCTTGATTACACGAAGGTCTCGTGTCCCGTGGCGGAAGACCTGTGCTACCGTAGCGGGATATGGTTTCACCATCGCTTCCTGCTGGCCGGCGAAGAGGACATGGCCGACATCGCAGCCATCATCCGCAAAGTACAGAGGAACGCGTCAAAGCTGTAAGCCGCCATCCTCCAACCGCAAAGGAAACGCGGCGAAGCTATTCTGCTTCAGGCGCATTCTCTTGCTCGTCGGCTAGTAGCCTTTTGATGGCGTCCACGACCTGCTCGCTCTGCAACTCAATGGCCTCACCTTTGAAGTGATAGGGGTCTGTGTAATGCTCTGGATGCCCCGTTGAGATCGAATGAAGATCATTTATTTCAGCATCATGCCGATCCGCTAACTCCCGGACCATGCTGTTTCTTTCCTCGATGCGGGGGTTCAGATGGTCTTCCTCGCTCGTTGATTGTAACGGGGTTGATAAGGCCAAAATCAACGCCGCATTCGGTGCATGTTGGCAAATAGAGTTCAAGGCTTTTTCATAACCAGCCCGATATTCCTCTTCGGTGTACCCAAAGCCATGAAGACCGTTGTTGAAGTGAATGACAGCGTATTCATACTCGCTGAACATGACTTCCAATTGTTTATGAAAGGCGGGATCGGCAACACACGCCGAGGTGGTAAACTTTGCGCAATACGCCTCGTCCTGCAATTGATTGTTTACGGAATCGTAATACCCATTCGTGATGGAATCACCAATGAGTAAGACGCGTGGCTTGTCGTTATCGGAAGCGGAAGGGATCCAGATGTCACACCACTCGATATCCTCTCGTTCTACGTTTTGTTCCTGTTCCAATTCTTCTTCTTGAGCCATTACGGGTTGGCTTATTGCCAATATGAGTGAGATGATGATCAGTTTCGTCATTTCCGGTTCCTCCGCTTCCTGGTTGTGGCGAACAATCGTTATTATGTGGTTTCTATACAGAAACGTGCATCTCTATGCCGCACAGCCCCCATCTTAACGCCCACGCTCCCAATGGATCCAGGGGTGTCGCCCTCGTCGCTTACGCGCCTCGGGCTCAACCCCTGGCTATC
>JBKHFO010000151.1:0-8454 GCA_046540175.1 Candidatus Hydrogenedentota bacterium | reverse complement strand
CGGCATTGGCTCACGTGGCTCGTCAACCCCTTCGGCTCCCAGTAGAGGAAACGCTGCTGGACGTGGCGCAAGCCCTCGAAGCCGATAGACGGAAGCAGATTTGGAGTATCTAACAATGAGTACAAGACAATGGATGGTGTCCGCTGGCGTTCTGGCGGCGGTGGCCCTGGCGCTTACGGGCTGTCCGCTCCCCGAAACACCCGAGCAAGAGTACGACCGCGGATTTGACGAGGGGTTCATGGAAGACGACGAGTATTGGTATGGCTATTTCCATGGATACGATACGGTGGACAGCACGATCCTCTATGATGGCCATGAGATCCCGTATCTGGACGAATATTCGTATGATGCCGGGTACTACGATGGACTGTGGTGGGCCTACAACGACGGATACTTCGTAAACTACAGCGACGCCTTCATTATTGGCTGGAGCGAAGGCTACGATCGGGGCTACCGTTCGGACTATCTAGACTTTCTGGCCTGGGACCAACACACCGAGTACCTCCATGGCGGGTGGATAGACGCCTACAACGACGGGTTCTCCGAGGGCCGGATATTCGGCGCCGCCGATTACGAGGATGGCCGGACGTTCGATTGGATGGACGCGCTGTTCGACTACGAAGACGAGGTGGATCTCTATTTCGAGGAAGTTGATCTGGGAACCGGGGAATTTGGCCCCGTGATCCTATACGAATGGGGTCAAAACCCGCATGAACTCGAGAAAACTGGCGAGAAAGCCGATTCCTCCGATGCCGCGCGCGAACGCATCGAACGGGCGGGGCGCGCCGTGCCCGCCATACGAGGCGGCGAAGAGACGAAGGCGGCCATAAAGACGGAGGAAATGTACCGGCCCTTGACGGACGAAATGAAAGCGGAACTCGACGTAAAGCCGGATACCCTGCAGCGAACTGACGAGCCCGTCAGCGATAACCTTGACGACACCTGGCTAGACCGGGTTACACGTTACAGAGAAGCTGTAGAGAACGCCGCGAACGACGAACGGGACGAAACGCCAGCGCCCTAAGAAAGCGCATGCATAAAAGAAACCTTCACGCTAAGCTAAGGGCGGACCAAGTGGTCCGCCCTTAGCTTTTTCGGGTTGAACCATGGAAACAAAGGTTTACGCCTCGCCCGGCGCTTCTTCGCTAGTCCCCACGAAGACTTGGCGCACTTGCGGCCAGTAGCCCAGAATAATCCAGAGGAGAAAAGGCAAGGTCAAGAACACCTCGCCCAAGGCAGTCGGCACTTGCGGCGCTTCGCTGATAAGGCCAGCGTAGCGAAACGCGAGCGTGAGATAGGTGGTGTGTCCCACCACGAGGATGGCGGCCCCGAGCAGGATCATCCCGCCGCGCCGCCGCCAGGTCAGCCCGCCCGTGGCTAGCATTAGCGCCACGAATAGGGGCAGATTGGTGACGAGATGGCCTATTTCGATGGGCATCTCGCGCCCGCCGGTAATGATGGCCAAGGTAGTGGCGGTTTGGAGAATGCCATCCGGTTCGACGGCATACCCGTCTACGGAAACATCGGTGAAGTTTTCAAGAAGGAACTCGCCCACCGCTCCCAGAAAAGCGCCGTAATAAGGCAAAAACAACCACCACAGGGTCAGACACACGGCCACCGCCGGAATGAATTTCAGACAGAAAAACAGAATGCCTAGCGCGCGTTTTTCTTGGGCCATGGCCGCCTCCCTCTCACCACCACTTCCATCCAAATCAACCAGAGAGCCACCACGAACAGAATGTAGAGTCCCTGCCAGACATACTCGTGGTAAAAATCAAACTGCTCGCCCGGGCCGGTGTAGGAGCCAATGACTCCCAGGCACGCCAAACGCAAGACGTTGACGCCGTAAAGGATGGGCAATCCGGCGAGGACGCCTGCAAGACGCTTCCACCACCGGGTGGGAAACGCGAGCACCGCCGCAAGGTAAATCACCATGGTGGGGATCGCACCGCAATCCGGGATCACCACAAAGATAAACATAGCCTCGGGCAGCTGCGGGCCGCCTTCTTTGCTTTCGGCTTCCCGTTGTTGTTCAAGTTCTTGAATCTTCTCCTCAAGCGCCGCCTTCTCTTCAGCGCCGGCGTCCTCCCGCCCCTCCAGAGCGGCCAAATCCTCCCGCGCCCATTGGAGGGCCCGCCAAGTGCTGGGCTCCCGCACATAGTACACTCGCGGGCCCAACCTGTTAGCGCCTTCCGCCTCTAGCTCAGCTAGCTCCTGCTCCACACTGTTTCGTTGAGCAGCCCGCGCTTGGTTCAGCCCCTCCTCCACCTCGTACAAAAGCGCGACAATAGCGGACTCGTCTCCCTCACCGGCTGAAGCAGCGTCAAGTTCATCGAGGATTTCCCGCGCCTCCCCAAGGGTTTCTTCCACGCCCGGGGCGGGTTCATGCCGCAGAACGGCGGTTTCAAGACGGTCAATAACCTCTTCAAGATACGCGCGGTGCTGTTCCACAGTGTCCATGTCGGGCCGGGGCGAAGGCTCCAGTTGTTCCCGTGTGGCCTCCAACTGATCGCGCTCGGCTCGAAACTCCAACACGCGGTGCTGCCAGATTTCCCACGGGGTAAGCTCAGGTTCCTCGCCACCGTCCTCCGGAGACTCCAGGACCCCGCGCACTCCAGCCTCCCGCAAAGCCTCCCGTGTCTCGCTCCGGTCTTCAAGATGGGCCGTGGGATTCTCCAAGGCGCCGTGCTCCCCAATGATGTCCAGCACTTTGGCGGTATCCCGGCCTACTTGGTAGAGATACCAATTCATGGGATCGCTGGTTAAGGAGTAATGATGGGCGACAAGCAGGGTGACCGCTATCACAAGAAACGTGATCACGAAACCAAACGGACGCCACCGTCCTCCTCCGCCCTTCGAGGCCGATGCGGAGGTTTCGGCCGTGCTCTCATCAGTAACGTTGTCCTGCTCTTCGCCGGCGCCTGTTTCCGTAGCCGAGTCGCCGCGCGGGGAAGGCGCATTCCCGGACGTATCCGGGGAAGGGGGGTATTCGTTCGTCATGCCCTATTCTTCAAGCTGTTTTGGCGGTTCCGGATGTTCGGCATCGCCTTTACACACACTCTCGCCCCCTCTTCCTCGCTGAGGCCCAAAAGCAGAAGGAGCGCCTTTTCTGAAAGCCAAGGATACCAGTTCATGGGCAGTTGCGCAACTAGGCGGGAATGCTTTACGCTTAGTAGGAGGGATGTGTTCACGGATGAACAAGGCAAGCGCGTTATGCTTGTTAAGCGATATTCCATGCAGCGCGCCTGCAACCACGGAGCCAGCTATGATTACGTACACGTGCGATGGGTGCGGCAAGACCCTCGGCCAGCATGACCTGCGTTATGTCGTCAAGATTGATGTGAAAGCGGCCTATGATGAGATGGAAGTGTCCTTGTTGGACTTGGTGCGGGACCATCGCGCCGAGATGCTCCGCCTGATCGAGCAAATGAAGCACAAGGACGCCGAACAACTGGAGGAAGGCGTCTTCAAAAACATCAAGCTCGACCTGTGCCCCACGTGTCAGCGCGCCTTCATCCGTAATCCATTGCGGTTCCATCCCGAGCAAGGCGCCTCGGAAACGAATGTGGACGTGGACGCATTCCTCCGGTCTCTGGGCATAGGCAAGGGGCCGGAAGAACGGGGACAGAGCGGCGGGCGCGGCTAACGGCGGCGCGGCTCAAGCCGGAAAAAGGCCCGTCTAGTCATCCTCGCCGTCAGAGCCGTCTCCGCGAAAAGCGATTATGGCCCACAGAATAAGCGCCGCGACAAGCAGCGTCATGTATACATAATACGTCATCCAGCCCCTCAAAACCTTGACTATGAGACAATTCACGCAGCGATGCATTCCAGCAGCCGTTCCTAGAGAACCATTATAGGGCGGTGTCCCCGGCGCTGCCAACTCGCAACAAGAACAAATGCCCAAAAAGGAGTCGTTATTAAGTGATGAAAGCATGTGAAACACAACCAGCGGTTCGTCTCATGGGCCGGATTCTGGCCGTGGGGTTTATTGCGGCGTTGGCCTGCGGATGCGGCATGATCGCGGACAAGGATCGCATTGTGGTAGCTGAAATGGAAGGCGAAACCATCACCCGGGGCGACCTCATGGAGGTCATCCGCGAGAAGCCGCCGGAAGAACGCCCCGTCATCCGCACCCGCGAGGATCTAGCCGAGGCGCTTCAAAATCATATCGATGATGAAATCAAACGCCGCCTCGGGCAGCGGCTCGAACGCGAGGGTGTAATCAGCGTGCCTCGCGAACGCGCCGAACAAGTTTTCGCGCAAAGCAATCCCGAACTGATGGTGGATCTCCCCAATCCCGAGGAGTGGGGTATGGACGACGCCATGCTCGCGGCCATGCAGGATGAACGCGAGTTCGGCATAGACCGGGCGCATGACCGCCTGCTAGGCGAGGAGGCCGTCATGTACCGCATCCGCCAAGCGCTCCAACACGGGAACATCGCCATTAGCGAAGAGGAATACGAAGAGGCGTTCCGGCGGCGCGAAGACCAGTTGAGGCATCCGGAGGAGCTGACTGTACGCGGGTTGTTCTTTCCGCAAACTCGGCCCGGCGTGCAGGCCCTGGCCGCTGAGGCGCGCCAACAATTGGACGAAGGCGAGGATTTCGAGGAAGTGGCTGAACGCTACGAAGAGGAGGGCGGCGCGCAGGCCGTGCCCCGCGCCCGGTTGGAACGGGACCCACGCGATCCAGCCACGCAGCGGTATCAAGCCTTCTGGCATACCGCCTCGGGCAGCGAGGAAGGGGAGATTATCGGGCCGGTGATGGTTCCATCGCCCCAAATGGGACAGCGCCAACTCCCCGATAGTTTCTTTGTGGCCGAGATCCTGGAGCGTACGCCGGGGGAGCCCAAGACCCTGGACGAAGCCCGTGAGGAATTGCAGGGGCCCATCCTGTATCGCAAGATGATGGAGCAATTGCGAGAGGAGTTTGAGGTAACCGTCTACGAAGACCGGCTTCCAGACCCCGCCCTGCTCGATCCCGAAGAGCAAACCGGACCAATACCCGGCACGGAATCCGAACAGGAACTCCCCATGCCCGCCCCCGAGACTGACCGGCCGCGGACGCCGTCAATGGGGCCCGGCCAACCCGGAGAACCCGGCCCCTCCCCGATGCCCGGTGGGCCGCCTCAACAGCCCCGCCCTGGCGGTATGGGCGGTATGATGCCCGGCGCGCGGTGAGAACGCGCTCAATGCCATCGTACCAGATAATACGAAGCAACCGCGAGGACGGGAGCCAACGTTCGCGGGTTGGCGCCGTGAGGAAGAATATATCTTCCCTCCTTTTGTTGTTTCGGCCAATCTGCAAGTGTAACCGTTTTATATGACCCCTATTCTTCGGGATTGTAGGATATCCCTTTCCGCCCCGCGGTTTAGGAAATCCATCGCAAAAGGAACCCCTATCCGTATGAACCCGGACGCCCACGACGCCATTTGGGAAGCCATCCGTCAGGAAGTGGCGGAAGACGCGCAACGCGAGCCCATGCTGGCGAGTTTTCTCTATGCCGTGATCCTGAATCACCGAAATTTAGAGGACGCGTTGAGCTACCATCTCGCCAGCAAACTAGGGAGTTCGACCCTTCCCGCCGTCACGTTGCGGGATCTCTTTGACCACGCCCTGCGGAGCGAGCCTTCCATCGGCGCAGCGGTGCGGGCGGACGCCAAGGCCGTGTGCGACCGCGATCCCGCTTGCCGCGGCTATTCCACTCCGCTACTCTATTTCAAAGGCTTCCACGCGTTGCAAAGCCACCGGGTAGCGCATTACTACTGGATGCAAGATCGCAAGCCCTTGGCGCTCTACTTACAAAGCCGCATTTCCGAGATCTTCTCGGTTGACATCCATCCCGCCGCGCGGCTTGGCCGGGGTGTGCTTATGGACCACGCCACTGGCATCGTCATCGGCGAAACCGCCGTCGTCGGCGATAACGTCTCGATGTTGCATGAAGTCACGCTCGGCGGCACCGGCAAAGAAAAGGGCGACCGCCATCCCAAGGTGCGCGATGGCGTGTTGATAGCGGCGGGGGCCAAGATCCTGGGGAACGTCGAAGTAGGCGAAGGGGCGAAAGTGGGCGGGGGCGCCGTGGTCCTCTACGATGTGCCCCCACATACCACGGTGGTCGGCGTGCCAGCCCGCGTGGTGGGCCGGGCGGGCGCCGATCTGCCGGCCCTGGAGATGGACCATCGCTTTTCGAATAGTTCTCGCTCTATATCCGAGAAAGAGAAACAAGAGTAAGCGAGGCAAAGACCGCGCCGCGGGCTTACGGCGCTTGCGAAGTCCACAACTTATCTACCGCAAGTACCTCTTTCGCCCATAAATTGTGGATGTTCCGATTGGGTCTGATTTAGGCTGAGAGGATGTCACAAATAAATCCATCCCGTAGGGATGACAGCTGGTAGCCGGAGGTTGAGCCCGCGTGCGATAGCATGCGGGCGATACCCCCGGAAAAGATGCCCCTCTACCGGACCCCTTTAGGGGTCGCAGCAGTAGTGTGTACAAAGGTTCTGCGACCCCTAAAGGGGTCGTGGGAAGGGGGCTTGCGATCCTGGGGTATCCGCGCGCTGCGCGCGCGTCAACCCCAGGCTACCGGCTGTGACCCCGCTGGGGTCGTTTAGATGTCCTCCCTCGAATAAGACACGAGTCCAGCACTCACGGTGAACTCCACAGCGGACCCAATCCCGTAGCGCAAAGCCACGCTGTCTACACATTTCGCGATGAAGAGGTTAACTACGGGCGCATCCATGCAATAGCGCGTCACCTCGCGGATTCGAAGGCGTTGGCCGTCTCGATTTCGCCCTCCGGACCAATCGCCAAAGGCCCGTCCACCGGCCAGGAGAAGCTTTCGGCCTTGCGCAGGAATTCGTCTTTTGTCATGGCGAAGCGGGGGCTGATCTCGATGGGATGCAGGACGCACCCGTTTTCGTCGCGGGGCACGCTATAGCCCGCCGCTTCCAGCCATTCCGCCCACCACTCCGTTCGCAAACGCCGGGCTTCTTCAACGCTGCCGGCACCAGTAAGCTCCTTGATCGGCGTGTATTCGTTCTTGCGATGGATTTCCACCACGATGGGATCGTGGCGGATGAAGCGAAGCGCGTCGAACACGAACGTCTCAAACTTATATCCGTTTGGCGTCTCCGGAACAACGCGCTCTCCCCCCTTGTTCACGCAGGCGATCTTCTTATGGGCTTTGTGCCACGGAAACTCGTTGTAATTGCGGTACACTCGCTCAACAAAATCCACTGACAGCGCGTGGATTGCTGGATTACCCGCAAAATGGATGGGATTTCCCTCGTCATCCGTCTCAAGCAACTGCGGAAAGCGGTCCAGTTCGGAGTACTCGATGACGCGGTATTCTCCGTCGCACATGCAATGAATCCCCACCTTCTCGCGCACGATCCGCTTCCGGTGCGCTTTCGAGGACATCTCAGCGCCCCCGAGGAGATGGTAACCGATAAAATGGGGGTCAATGACGTTAAGCGCCCAGTTATCCACCTGGAAGTAGCTCAGCACATCAATACCCCGTTCCTTGGCGCCGGCGCAAATGCCGTTTTCAACCATGGCGGGAATGACGCCGCCGTGGCCGTTGGGATTGCGCGCAAGGCGGTGGCGGTTATCCAGAAGCATGAAGCCCGCTTCATCCACACACGGGACCATGGCCTGCTGGAAAAAAACGACCTGGGCCGGATCCAGCCCAAAGTAGTCGTGCGTCTCGAAAAACCGGCGGGTCTCGGCGTTGTTGGCCTCGCTCACCATGATGTACCACGGGACGGTGCAGCCGTAGTGATCCTGGATGTTAAGGAGTTTGCCCGCGTGATACTCAAAAAGCGACTTACCCGTTATAGGGCCAATCGGGTAAGCCCCCTTCGGGCCCGAGCATCCCAGGCGGGTCCCCTGTCCCCCGGCCACCACCAGCGCCGCAACGCGTCCCGCGCGAAGCGCGTCCTCCCCCGCTTCAAATGCCGCGTCCGCATCAGGCCGCCCGGGTTCGGGAGGGGGAATAACGTCAACAGGTTCTATACGATCAAAGTATTCCGGCGCGGGCTCCTTCAAGACCAGCTCCTTGACGAGCTGTGTAAGTAGATCAAGGTCCACCTCCTCGATGTCCCGAAGGAGTGCTTCTTGCTCTGGTTCGCGGAGGTGATCCCAGAACTGAAGAATGTGCTCTTGTCCGTGCCGGCGAAGACGATCACGCGCCTCCGTGTATGTGATGGTCATGGGCTCTTTGTTCCTATCCTCAACCGGGGTCCCATACTATCCTATCAAGGTTGCGCGCCCCCCTTCTTCCCTCCTTAAAGGCAGGAAGCATGAACTAGAGAACGCACGATCCGCCCCTATTATTCGGCAACCCGTACGATGAGCTGAATGCTATCGGCCACGGTCTCTTGCTCGGAAACCACGGAGAACTCTATGCGCGCGGTGCGGCGGCCGGCTTGCGGTCGCTGCGGGACGAGGTCGCGAGC
>JBKHFO010000150.1:0-8462 GCA_046540175.1 Candidatus Hydrogenedentota bacterium | reverse complement strand
ACCGGGAGTTCACCTACGCCGACCTCGACGCCCGCGCGAACTGGACCGCCCGCCACCACGCCCGTACCCAAACTCGCAGGTTTCAGCAGGACGCGCGCGGCGTCCGAGCGCCCAACAACACCGTGAGGAACCGTCGTGCTCACGATCGGCACATCGTTCATGTTCTTCTTCGCTTTTTCGATCGCCTTGCGGATGGCTTCGGGCACTTCACCCGCCTTGCCCGTGGCGGCGCCGACCTTGCCTTGTCCGTCGCCCACCACGACCACCGCGCTGAAGCTAAAACGCCGCCCGCCCTTCACTACCTTCGCCACACGGTAGATCTTGACGACTTGTTCAATCAGGTTGCTTTCTTGCGCGTCGCGGGAGCGCCGATCACCCCGGCTATCGCGTCCTTCACCTCGTCCGTTGCTCAACGTCGCCTTCTCCTAAAACTCCAGGCCATGTTCTCTGGCTGCTTCGGCCAATGCCTTAAGCCGGCCGTGATATTTCCTGCCATTGCGATCAAAGCACACCTTCGTAATGTTGCATTCGCGCGCCTGTTCCGCCAGGGTTTTGCCCACGGCCTTGGCCGCTTCCATGTTGCCGCCGGTCCCCTCCAATTGCAGGCTCGAAGCCGACGCAAGCGTCTTGCCACTGCTGTCGTCAATCACCTGGGCGTAAATATGCTTAAGCGAGCGCCGCACCGACAGACGCGGACGCTCCGGAGTCCCCTTGAGGTGATTCCGGATGTGGTTCCGGCGGCGCTGCAACCGCGTACCTTTGTTCAACGTTCTTTTCGACATAGATGCCATCTCTCCCGGCGTGGCTTAGCACCCGGCTCTTCAGGAGGACTACTTACCGCCCGCCTTGCCCACCTTGCGCCGGAGCTGTTCTCCCGCGTAGTGAATTCCCTTACCCTTATACGGTTCCGGTTTGCGCCAAGACCGCACATAGGCGGCCATCCGGCCCACCTTCTCCTTATCGTACCCGCTCACCTTGATGGTCTGCGCGCCTTCCACCGCAAACGTGATTCCCTCCGGCGGCTCAATACTGACCGGATGGCTGTAGCCGACCGTCAAGTGCAGCGTATTGCCCTGCATCGACGCGCGGTACCCCACGCCACTAATCTGCAAGGTGCGCTCAAAGCCTTGGCTCACCCCTTGCACCATGTTGTTCACAAGGGACCGCGTCAGCCCATGATGCGCGCGGGACTCACGGTAGTCGTCGGGCCGCGTGACCCGGATAACCTCGTCATCTTCAATGGAAACGCTCACCTTATCACTCAAGGTCCGCTCCAGCGTCCCTTTGGGACCGGTCACCTTGAAATGACGCCCATTGAGTTCACACTTCACCCCGGCCGGTATGGGCACGGGCAGTTTTCCTATTCGCGACACGATCCGTCTTCCTTCTATCCAAGACCCAAACGCCGGGCGGGCATTACCACACCTCGCACAGGACCTCGCCGCCCACGCGGCTTTGCCGGGCCTGCTTGCCCGTCATTACACCACTGGAGGTGCTCATGATGGCGACACCGAGCCCATTACACACGGGTTTAATCTCCGAACTCTTGACGCGCACACGTAAGCTAGGCTTACTTACACGCTGTACTCCCTTCAAAACAGGCTTCCCGCTCGGCGTGTACTTCAACGTAATCTTCAGGACATTCTGCTTATTGTCCTCAATCACCTGGTAATCGCCGATGTATCCCTCTTGTTTCAGAACCCGGCAAATATCTTCCTTCATGCGGGACGCCGGCGCCTCGACACTAGCGTGATTGGCGCGCAATGCGTTGCGAATCCGCGCCAGCATGTCGGCAATAGGGTCGCTCATGGCCATGGTTTATCTCACTCCCTCATCCTACCAGCTCGACTTTGTCACGCCGGGTAATTTTCCCTCCAGCGCAAGCTGCCGAAAACATATCCGGCACACGTGAAATTTCCGTATATACCCGCGCCCACGCCCGCAAATGCGGCAGCGATTGTGCCCCCGCACACTGAACTTTGGCGGCCGCTGCGCCCGAATTCTCAATGCCTTTCGTGCCACGATGGACCTCCTAATTCCGGAAGGGCATGCCAAACTTGCGAAGCAATTCCCGGCTTTCGTCTATATTCCGCGCATTCTTCACTACAAATGTCACATTCATGCCGCGAACGCGGCTGACATTGTTGATGTTGATCTCTGGGAAGATCGTCTGCTCCCGAAGACCCAAGGTATAGTTACCCTGCTTGTCAAAGGCGTTCTTCGACACCCCGCGAAAATCGCGTATACGCGGAATCGCCACGTTGAGCAGCCGGTCCATGAACTCATACATACGCTTGCCCCGCAAGGTCACCATACACCCGATATTGGCGCCCTCGCGAACCTTAAAGTTCGAGATGGATTTCCGCGCCTTGCGGATGGCCGGCTTCTGCCCGGTGATCTGCGTCAGTTCCGCTTGGGCGTATTCCATGTAGCGCGGGTCTTGAATCGCGTCCCCGACGCCCATGTTCACCACCAGCTTGTCGATCTTCGGGACCTCCATGATATTTGCATACCCAAACTGCTCACGCACCTCGGGCATAATGGACTCCCGGTAGTATTCGTATAACCTTGACGCCACCTTGGATTCCCTCTTAGTCGTTCAACGCTTCTCCGTTGATCTTAAAAACCCGGACTCGCGTTCCATCAGCCAAACGGTTCATTACTATGCGGGAAGGCTGCTTCTCGGTTTCACACCATGGTTTCACATTGGACATGTGCAGAGGCGCTTCCCGCTCCACAATGCCCCCCTGCTCGCGGTTCGAACTCGGTTTGGTGTGACGCTTCATCATGTTGACGCCTTCCACCACGAGCCGGTTCTCCTTAGGAAGAACCCGCAACACGCGGCCCCGGCGGCCCTTGTACTCTCCGCGAATGACAATCACGGTGTCGCCCTTACGGATATTCATGGCTCACTCCTACAATACTTCCGGCGCCAGCGAGATAATCCGCATGAAACCCCGGTCGCGCAGTTCGCGCGGCACCGGCCCAAAGATGCGCGTCCCCCGCGGATCCTGGTTCGGATTGATCAACACGGCCGCGTTACTATCGAACCGAATAATCGTCCCGTCCGGCCGTTGCGTATCCGATTTCGTGCGGACCACCACGGCCTTCACCACGTCGCCCTTCTTGACGCCCGAATGCGGCAGCGCGTCCTTCACGCTGGCCGTGATAATGTCGCCAACCCGGGCATACCGCCGTTTGGTGCCCCCCATGACTTGAATGCACCGGATTCTCCGAGCGCCGGTGTTGTCCGCCACGTTGAGGTTCGAATAGATCTGAATCATGACTTGGTAATCCCTTGCACGGTCAGTCCGCGCGCTTAATGATGTCCACGAGACGCCACCGTTTGGTCTTGCTCAGCGGACGCGTCTCCCGAATCCGGACCGTGTCGCCAACCTGACAGGAGTCGTCCTTGTCGTGGGCCTTGAATTTCTTGGTCCTCTTCCGCGGTTTCTTGTAAAGCGGGTGGGATACCACGCCTTCCACGGCCACCGTAATCGTCTTCTGCATGCTCGTGCTGGTGACCAGTCCCACACGCTCCTTGCGTTGCCCTCGACCGTCCATGGCTACTCGTTCCCCTCTTGCGCCGGCGCCTGCCTTTCCTTCATAACAGTGAGTATCCGCGCGATATCACGCCGCGCGTTCCGCGCGGCGCGCACGTTCTCGACGGATCCCGTCGCCATTTGAAGCCGAAACGCAATCAAATCGTCGCGCCTTTCTTTCAGCCGATCCTGCAACTCGTTATCGCTCAGATCTCTAATATCTCGGGCTTTCACCTCTACACTCCGTTCCCTAGCCGCAGCAATCACGCGCGGCTTACAAACCGCGTGTCTACTGGCAGTTTCTCTCCAGCCAACCGCATGGCCTCACGGGCCAGCGGGGCCGGCACACCTTCCAATTCAAACATAATCCGGCCGGGCTTCACCACGGCCACCCACTCCTCGGGCGCGCCCTTGCCCTTGCCCATCCGGACCTCCGCGGGTTTCTTCGTGATGGGTTTATCGGGGAAGACCCGAATCCAAATCTTGCCGCCACGCTTGATATGACGCGTCATGGCGATACGGGCAGCCTCAATCTGACGGGCGGTCACCCACCCGTCTTCCACGGCTTTCAGCCCATATTGACCAAAGTCTATGTTCGCTCCGCCCTTTGCCATACCTTTGCGGCGGCCGCGTTGTTGCTTGCGATATTTAACCCGTTTGGGCATCAACATGGTGCGCTACTCCTGATTCATTGCGTTCAACCAGCAAAAGCCTACCGGTTGCCGCCGCGGCCGCCTCTTCCGCCGCCGCCCCCGCGGCCGCCGCGTTCAGACCGCTGCGAACGTTCTCCGCGATCGCCGCCGCCGGGCCGGGCCTCGGCCATGCCGCTAACCATTTCGCCTGGGTTGACCTTGCCGTGATACACCCAGCACTTCACGCCAATCGTGCCGTAGGTCGTGTAACTCGTGGCGAAGCCATAGTCCACGTTGGCGCGCAACGTGTGCAGCGGCACGCTGCCTTCCCGGCTTTGCTCCACGCGCGCGATCTCCGCGCCATTCAGGCGCCCGGCCACCCGCAAACGGATGCCCTCCGCGCCCATGCGCATCGTGTTCTGCACCGTCTTCTTCATGGCGCGGCGGAAAGATACCCGGCGCTCCAGCTGGCTTGCGATGCCTTCCGCCACAAGTTGCGCGTTCAGTTCCGGGCTAATCACCTCATGAATATTGATGAGCAGTTCCCGGCCGGTAAGCTTTTGCAACTCGAAGCGGAGCTTATCCACCTCGGCGCCTCGCTGCCCGATCACCAATCCCGGACGGGCGGTATAGATGTGAACTTTCGCCTTCCGGCCGGCCCGCTCCACATCTATCCGGGCGACCCCCGTGTGATACAGCCGTTTCTTGATGTAGTCCCGCAGTTTAAGATCTTCATGCAGCAGCTCGGGATAGTCCCGGCCCGCATACCATTGGGAGGACCAAGAGCGTATAACCCCCAACCGGAAACCCAGCGGATGTACTTTTTGACCCACGACTACTCTCCCTCTTTGTCGGCTATCACGAGACGCACGTGACTTGTGCGTTTGCGTATCATACTTGGTCTCCCGCGCGAGGCCGGCCGCATGCGCCGCATAATCGGGCCGCCGTCCACCGTGACATGGCTTACAACCATCTCATCCGTATCAATACGGCTCTGCCCCTGGGCGGCCTCGTTTTCCGCATTGGCCGCCGCCGAATCCAACAGCTTTTTTAGGATGGGTCCGCCCTTTTTAACCGAAAACTCAAGGATTTCGCGGGCTTCTCCCACCGGTTTATTGCGAATGAGATCCGCAACAAGACGAGCTTTCCGCGGAGCAATCCGCAAAAACCGTCCCTGCGCCGTCGCCACCGCCATCGTCGTAATTCTCCCTTAACCGTTCAGCCGGTTTGTCCCACCAGCTGTATACTTACCTCGTCCTTTTCAGGCGCATGCGCCGCGCTGTCGCCATAAGGCCCGCTAGCGCTTCTTGCCGCCCGCGTGCCCCCGGAACGTCCGCGTCGGCGAAAACTCGCCGAGCTTGTGGCCCACCATGTTCTCCGAAATGAACACGGGCAAAAACTTGTGCCCGTTATGCACCGCGATGGTGAGGCCAACCATTTCCGGTATAATCGTCGACCGCCGCGACCACGTCCGGATGACCCGCTTGTCCCCCGAAGCGCGGCGCGTATCGACCTTCTTCACAAGATGGCCGTCTACAAATGGTCCTTTTCGAATTGAGCGTGGCACCGTTCAACCTCCACGGAGTTTCCGTTTTATTTCTTCTTCTGCCGGCGCCGGACGATGTACATGTCCGAGCGATTGTTCTTCTTCCGCGTCTTGTAACCTTTCGTGGGCATTCCCCACGGGGTGCAGGGATGCCGCCCGCCCGCGGTGTGCCCCTCGCCGCCGCCGTGGGGATGGTCCACCGGATTCATGGACACGCCCCGCACCTTCGGCCGCCGGCCCTGCCAGCGGCTGCGGCCGGCCTTGCCCACGTTGATGTTTTCGTGGTCGATATTCCCAACTTGGCCAATCGTGGCCCGGCAGTTCTGAAACACCCGGCGCATCTCGCCCGAGGGCAGCCGCAACGTGCAGAATCCGCCTTCCTTCGCCAACAGTTGGCAGCCATTGCCGGCGGCCCGCGCCAATTGGCCTCCCTTGCCTGGCGTCAACTCTACATTGTGAACCTGGGCGCCGAGCGGAATCCGCCAAAGAGGCAGTGTGTTCCCGACCTCAAACTCGACCTTGGTTCCGCTTTCCACCGTCATGCCCGGCTCCAATCCCAACGGGGCCACAATGTAGCGCTTATCCCCGTCGGCATAGGACACCAGCGCAATCCGCGCGGAACGGTTCGGGTCATATTCCACCGACACCACTTTGCCGGGCACGCCATCCTTGGTCCGGCGAAAATCGATTTCACGGTAGCGCCGTTTGTGGCCCCCGCCCCGCCGGCGCATCGTAATGCGGCCGTAACTATTCCGGCCCGCCTTTTGAAAACGGGGACGAAGAAGCCGCTTCTCGGGCTTTTTCTTCGTCAAACCGGAGTAGTCGCTCACCGTCATCACCCGGCGCGACGGCGTAACCGGTCTGTAACTCTTGATCGCCATTAGGCCTCAGCTCCCTTACATCAGTTCGATGCTGTCTTCGGGATGCAGTTTAACGACAGCTTTCTTCCAATTCGGCCGGCGTCCTGCGCCTCCCCGGACCCGCCGGCCCATCTTTCCCAAGTAATTCATGGTGTTCACCGACATGACGCGGACATCGTACATCTCTTCGACCGCCTCGCGGATTTGGTTCTTATTCGCCCGCGGATCCACCCGAAACACGTAATGTCCCTTCGCTTCGGTCTGAATCGTCGATTCTTCGGTGATTACTGGGCTTTTGATAATATAATATGCGTTCTGCTTCATGCTAGACGCTCCTGCAACGCCTCTACCGCGTCCTTGGCCACCACCACGCGGGCCGCGTTCAAAATATCCAGCGCATTCAAGTCGCCAGCTGTCTGAACATGCACCCTGGGCAGATTGCGCGCCGACAGCACCACGGCCCGCTCCGCGTCCGCGGTCACGTACAAGGTGCGTTTGCCGTTGGGCGATAGCTGTTCATTCAGCTTCGCCATGGCCTTGGTCTGGGGCGCGGAATACTGCAGCGATTCCAGCACCAACAGCTTTTCATCGCGCACCCGCTCGCTCAACGCGCAGCACAAGGCCTTCCGTTTCGCCTTGACCGGGATATGCTGCCGGTAACTGCGCTTATGCGGGCCAAACACAATCCCGCCACCCCGCATTTGAGGCTCGCGGATGGTCCCGTGACGCGCGTTGCCCGTTCCTTTTTGACGGTAAGGCTTCCGGCCGCCCCCGCGCACTTCCTTGCGCGTCTTCGTTTCAGCGTTGCCCTGCCGCTGCGCGTTGCGCAACGCCACAATCACCTCGCGAAGCAATTGGGGATTAGGCTCCACGCCAAAAACCGCGTCCGGCAGCTCAGCCGCGCCAAGTTCGGACCCCTCCATACTATACAGCTTTGCCGAGGCCATGGTTGTCATCTTCCTTTCACGCTCTTGCGCACTTCCACGATACCGCCCTTCGCTCCAGGAATGGCGCCTCGCACCGCGAGCACGTTCTTCTCCGGGTCCACGTGCACGATTTCCAAGCCCTGCATCGTGATGCGCTTGTTCCCCATGCGTCCAGGCAACTTGAGATTCTTAAACACCCGCGACGGGTCAGCCGCCTGGCCGACCGAACCGGGCTCCCGATGGTGATGGGAGCCGTGAGACTCGGGCCCCCCTTTGAAACCGTGCCGCTTAATCACGCCGGCAAAGCCGCGTCCTTTAGAGTGGCCCACCACATCCACGCGATCGCCCACTTCAAACACGTCCACCGTCACCGCGTCGCCCACGTTCAGCTCGCTATCGGGTTCAACCCGAATCTCGCGCAGCACCCTCACCGGCGCCACCCCGGCTTTCGCGTAATGGCCCTGCATGGGTTTGCTCACGCGCTTGGCCTTCTTTTCACCAAACCCAAGCTGCACCGCCTCGTAGCCATCCGTCTCGCTGCTTTTCCGCTGGACGACGGGGCAGGGCCCTGCCTCCACCAGCGTGACCGGAATCATCCGGCCCTTCTCGCCGAAGATGCGGGTCATGCCCACTTTCTTGCCCAACAGTGTCTTAACCATGCTCGTTGTCTTCCTTCGGCGCCCGGCGTTTTCACGCGCTCCGGCCCGTATTTACTCATTCGCCGCCATCCCCCGGCGGGGAGGCGAACCTCAGCCCATGGAACATGAGGCTATTGCTTGATTTCCACATCAACGCCCGCCGGTAAGTCCAGTTTCATCAACTCATCGACGGTTTGCGCCGTGGGACTGAGGATATCCAATAAACGTTTGTGCGTGCGCATCTCGAACTGTTCCCGCGACTTCTTGTTCACGTGCGGAGAACGGTTCACCGTCAACTTGTTGATCGCGGTAGGCAAG
>JBKHFO010000149.1:0-8512 GCA_046540175.1 Candidatus Hydrogenedentota bacterium | reverse complement strand
GCCCCGTCAAACATCACGCGCTCAGCCTGCGCGTGAACGAACGCGATTTCGCGCAGACGCTGGAATGCGTGGAGAAAAGGGAGACGATATGACAACTCATGACAACCTTTCCAGCCGCTTTCGATAAATGTTTCCTTTTGTTTTTGGGATGCCGCCTGGATAACTTGTCATGAGTTGTCATCACTCCCCGCTTGAGGGTATGGATTGCCCCCTGCCGCTTTCGCAAGGCTTACCCTCGGACTGCCATTGTAGTCCTTCCCGCGTGGGAGCAACGCCTCAAGCTGCGGATAAGGCGGTGTGCCGCTTGTTTACATCCCCCCGCCCTGTCGGGCCACCCCCTTCGCAAGGGGGAATTCACGGGCATCCTCGGCGCCGCTTAACAATGCCGCCGGTGTGGAACGCTCCCTTCGAGAGGGTATCAAGGGGAATGTAAACGACCCATAACCACCTCACCCGGCGATTGGGGATTGGCGCTATGCCCTCCACGGATGTAGGGTATAGCCGCTCACTCGTCGAATTCGGCGTCTTCCGGCACGTAAATCGTGAGCGGGAATCCCCACCGGATGGTTTCGTCCTCGAGGTCGTTCCATTCGATGATGTCGGAGGTGCTCACGCCGTACCGTTCGCTGATGCGCGTCAGCGTTTCCCCTTGCTGGACAGTGTGTTCGATGGCCCGTAAGCCCACGGGCTCTTCGTCCGTCTCTGCCGGGGCCTCGGCCGAAGGGGGTTCAGAAGGTGGTTCTGGGAGCGGCTCAACCGGTTCGGCTTCATCAGGGGCCGCATCCGCGCGCTCTTCGGGGACATACAACACCAGCGTGGTCCCGTACTGGATGTCGCGGCTGGACAAGTCGTTCCACTCCACGATTTCGTCCTGGCTGACGCCGTAGCGTTCCGCGATACGGGATAGATACTCCCCGCGCTGCACTTCGTGTTCGATGCGGACCCCTTCTTCAGCCAGTTCCAGCTCAGGCTCCTGTGATTCCTCCGACGCCGCTGGTTCTTCCGGTTCTTCAGGCTCTTCCGACGCTTCCAACTCCTCAGCCTCTTCAAGCGGTTCGACGTCGTCGAGGGGCGCATCGAGTCCGGCAGTTTCACCTTCATATTCCTCCACGTCGATCGAAGGAATCTCGGGCAATTCTTCTTCCGGCGCGTCGCCCCGAAGCAAAGCGCGCCATCCCTCGAGCCGATCCCGGCTCTCCTCCAAGGCATCCCGGCCGAGGCGCCCCTCGTCGACGGCCCGTTCAATGCCCTGGACGACGCCCCGGATGCGGGCCACGTCGGGGTCGCCCAGGACGAGGGCGTCGGCGCCCGCTTCAAGCGCTTGGATACACGCTTCCGTGCTGTCGTACTGGCTGGTGATAACGCGCCTGGTCATGTCCTCGGCCACGATAACGCCTTCGTAGTTCCAACGCTCACGGAGCGTTTCCTGGATGAGCACGGGCGACATGGTGGCGGGGCGGTCCGGATGATCGAGGTCGAGCGCGGGTACGGCGATGTGGCCTACCATGATTCCCGGCGCGCCCCGGAGCGAGGCTTCCAGGAAAGGAAACATGATCTCCGCGAGCTGGGCGTGATCCCCTTCGATGACAGGTATACCCCCATTGCCAGAGGGTTCCTGCGCCGCGCCATAGCCTGGATAATGTTTCGCCACGGGAATGAGGCCTTCGTCCATCACGCCCCGCGCGAAGGCGATGCCCATGGCGGTGACGACGTTGAGTTCGGACCCGTAGGCGCGGGTCTCCAGCGCGGCCATGCCCCCCGGCTCATGGATATCCATCACAGGGGCGAACAACACGCCGACCCCGCGTTCACGGGCTTCTTGCGCGAAGTAGCCTCCGAGCGCCGCCGCTTCGGAAGGCTCGCCCGTATCGCCGACTTGCCGCGCGGCGGGGGCATCCGGCAGGGCGAGGTGGTTGTAGTCTCCGCCCTCCTGCTCCACGGCGATCAACGGCCCATCGGCCACGCCGGTTCCTTCGCCCACGGCCTCCTTGATTTCGCTCACCAATTCGCGGGTCTGCTCCTCATCTTCAATGTTTGCGGCGCTAAGCAGGACACCGCCCGGCTGCACGTCCCGCAGCATGTCCCGGGTGCGGCTGTCCAGCTCGGTCCCGCGCACGCCGACGATAAGGTGACGGCCGGCGGGGTAGGCGTCTTCTTCCTCGTCTGGCTCCGCCTCGTCCTCCTCCGGCGCGGGTTCGGGCGTAATGTCCGCCGGCTCCTCATCGGGGGAATCCCGACGCTCGGCGGGCGCCTCTGCGAGTTCCGGCGGCTCCGCGGGTTCCTGAATTCCCTGCAGCACGTATCCGCCACTGAAGCCGATGGCGAGAAGCAGAACATACGTGATCACACTAGCGGCGGTAGAGCGACTTTTTTGACGGCGGTGATACACGTTCACAATTCACCTCCTGCTGCGCGGACAGCTGTCGGCGGCCGGCCGCGCGCGTTACTGAGTATCCCGAAAGCGCGCCACAGGTAGAACCTCCCCCGGGCGCGCGGAAAGCAATCATGGAGTTGCGGAACAGTGTACACTGTGGCAAGGTTGCGCGACAATAGTGAGGGCTTATCCGGCTTAACGCATACTTGGTTTCGTGAAAAGCGTGAAGCCCCAGATCTTCGGGACATCTTAACTCACCTTCAGCAAAGTCCCTATTAGTAGCTACACGCCGCCAGTTGGGTGTTTGAAAACGCCCCCGCTTTGTGATACCACAATACTCACGTTACCAGTCGGGCTAAAGGCTGCTGCAAAACGGAGCCGTAGCGGCTAATGAAATAAAGAAGGTCGCGGGTGAACGTAGCGTAAGTTGGCTTCGCCGTTGTTTTGAGATGTGCGCGCCCAAGGACGGAAGAGCGTTCCGATAAGGAGACAAAACATGGCTGTTACGTGTCAATTCCGGCGTCTCGTGATGGGGGTGATAAGCGCTCTGCTGGCGGCTACTTTGCCGGCGGAAGCCGAGGAAGAGCGGATCTACACGCACGAGGACGGGACCATACGCGCCCGCCCGTTGCCTGTGCCCGAGCGCCTCGCCAACCCGTGGCCTGATGCGTGGGAGGATCAGATGTGGCGGCGGGCTCAGCCGGCGATCGAGCGTTACGGGGAGGAGCCGCCCAGGGGCGGGACCTTTGGGGAAAATGAGAAGAACTATTACCCGAGGGCCATGTTCAACATTATGGCGCGGAACCGGGAGCGCGGGCTCGAGGCCTTGCAGGAAGAGGACAACCAGGCCGATGACCATCATGCGCATACCCTCGGCATCGACTACTATTGGACCTTCACCCTCAAGGGCCAGATGCGCAAGTACTTCTACTTCGGGCCGTATCTGGACGAGGATTATCGCCAGCGGATGTACGATGCCGCGGAGATATGGACGGAAGAGGATCCCGCCGAGAGGGAGCATCCGCGCTTTGGGACCGGATCCGGAGAATATGGCTACGGACCCGAGCAGCGAGGCTACTGGGTTGATCGGCGGGGTACGGATAACATGCGGATCATGAGGTACGGCTCCGTATATCTCATGGCCGAGGAGACGGGCAACGAGCAGACCGCGGATGTTTACGAGGACCACATCCGGACCTACGTGCGCCAACTGTTCCACGTAGGTATGCCGGAATGGGACTCGCCCAACTACCACGGCCATACCCAGTCCGCGTTTCACAACATCCACGACTTCGCCGGCGACGAGCACGTCCAGGGGATGGCCAAGGCCGGCTTGGATTGGCTGTACGCGGCCGCGGCCCTTAAGTACTGGCGGGGCGGGTTCGGCGGCGGCGCCATGGCCCGTCATCATGGCGGCGGTAACTACGAAGTCTTTCAGGCCAGCCCGGTGCATCCCTTGTACCTCTATGCAGGGGATACGCCCATCGAGAATCCCCGGCATGACCGCGACGATGTGCATCACCTGACCAGCGGCTATCGGCCGCCTCCGGCCGTGGTTGAGCTGGCCCGGAAGAGTTTCGAGCGGCCGGTGGAACTATACGCCACCAAGCCCCCTTACGACGTTTGGGAGCCGGGAGACGAAGACTTCATGCCCCGTTACTGGGAGACGATGTATATCGGGGAGACCTTCCAAATGGGGAGCGTGGTCTCCGAGGAGCCCGAGCAGACCTGGGCAGTGGCGCCGTTCTCGCTTATGGCTTACAACAGCGAGCGCGGGGTCGACTACTTCGTGGCCCGAAGCGACCCCATGCCGGGAAACAGCCGGAAGAATCCGGGAGATCAGATCGGGCAGTATGCGAACTTAATGATCTGGTTGCGTCCGGCCGGCGACCCTGACCATGAGGCCTTCTACTTCCTCGCGCCGGACAGCGCCGAAGTGCGCGAGGAAGAGGGCGTGTGGTTCTTCGAGTACGAGGATACCTGGATTGCCCTGCATCCCATCCACTTGGCCTCCTACGAGGTGGCCGAGCACGATCGCGAGGAGCACTACGCGCAGGAAACCTTCCTCCGGGCCGCCATCGAGGGTGAGACGTACGGAGGCTTCGCCATGGAAGTCGGCGAGGCCGGTGAGCACGACAGTTTCGAGGAGTTTCGCGAGGCCGTGTTGGAGCAGAGCAGGCTGGATACCGGCGCTCTGGATGAAGGCGCGGTTGAGCTTGCGGGGACCGATGGGAAGACGTTGGCGCTCACCTTTAATCAAGAACACGACCTGCCCGATGTGGTCCGTGACGGTGAAACAGTCGACTGGCGCGAGCGGCTGGACCTTTATGCCACCGCCCCGGAGAGCCCGAACCGCAGCCCGATTGAGCTGGGGTGGCGTGAGGGAGAACTGAGGATCGAAGCCGGAGGTGAAGTGTTTGAAGGGCGCTTTGACAAGGATGGCTCGTACACGTTCGAGAATCGCTGACAAACTCCGTAGGTTGGTTGTTTATGAAAGGATGGCGCATGGGGCTTAGTGATTATTACAAGGCGTCGTTCGTTGACCAAGCTTATAGGCTGGTGAGCGCTTTCCCGCGATGCGGGCAGCGTTTCGGTCTGGGCGTCTTGGCGGTTGCCTGTATTGTGATGGCCCCGCAGTGGCCGGCGTTGGCCTGGGAGGGTGACCAGTCTGCCCCGACCCGGCTCCAGAGGCTTGCCTCCTCTCGGCTGTGTTCTCCAACTTGCGAAACGATTGATACTCCCTCAAACGAAGCGTTCGATAGGGAATACAGCTTTTCGGAGACAATGCCGCGAAACGTTCTCGAAAGCTATCTTTCCCGGGCCGTCACCCACCTCGGCTTGTGTGCGGGGCATCCTGAGGGGAGGAGCCAGTTTTTCGAAAGCGACCTCGCGATGCTCGAAAACGTAGGCGCGAAGTTTGTGGGACGCGCCGCTTACGCCTGGGGGACGCCGCCCGGCGACGATCGGCACTTCGAGCAGGCTGAAGCCAGGGCAAAGCGGGTTCACGAAATGGATCCGGAAATCATCCTGCAGGCCTGCGTATTTGAGATCGTCGATACACGCGTTGAAAATATCGAGATCCCGGCCTGGGTTTTCGAGGCGTTTGATTTGGACCCCGAAGAAAGAACGTTCCGGTTTGAGGAAATGGTCTACGATGACGGATGGGGCCGAAACCGCTGGGGCCCTTCCTCCGGCGTGCCGGACATGAGCAGGCTGGAAACGAGGATGTGGTTTTTCTACCGGGCGGCCCGCTACATTGACGCCGGGTATGAGGCCCTCCATTTGGGACAGTTCCACCTCATGAACAGAAGGGATCCCGGCTTCGGTTATTGGGATGAGGTTTTGGAGCGGATCCGGGGATACGCAAGAGAAAACGCAAGACGGGGCATGGTCCTGTGTGACGCGCACGCCGGGTCTGGCGCCGCCATAGAGGACGAGGAGTCAGGGGAGGACCGCCTGCTTTTCGATTTCCTCTCTTTCCCATTGCGGCCGAAAGAACTCGTCGAAGAGCCCCAGAAGGCGATTCTGAAGGAAGGCCACCTCGGGGATGGGTATGGCGGCAGTTATCTGGGAAGCATATACGGGCGCACGATTGGCGGTGTAACCCCGAGCGGATGGCCGGTATCCGCGAGTTTATACATAGTGGAGTTCGACAATTTCGGGGGGCTTGTCCAGGAGCCGGGTCAACCAAATGTCAATCACCACTCCGTCTGGGGCTACGACGAGATTGCGTGGTTTGCCAGGCAGTCCGAAAGGTACAGGAACGAGTTTCTCAACTATGCATGGAATTGGATACGCGAAAATGATCCGCACGGCTGGTTGCAATTCCCGGCCCGAAGAACCCTGGGGAACGCGCCGGTTGAACGTGAATTCGGCAGCGAACGCATCCAGACCCATATGTATCGCGCCAACACGCAAAGCAAAGACGTTCCCGTTGGATTTAATCAAGAAAAGACAATAAAGGCAATCTGGGAGGCCGACGGGTAGGCCTCTATAGCCGAAGTCCCCAAGGCGCGGGGACGGGGGCCTAGGGGGGGGCACCGCCCCGTCGAGCGAGAATCGCGGTCCGATTGAGCTGGGGCGGCGTGAGGGCAAACTGAGGATCGGAGCCGTAGGTGAAGTGTTTGAGGGGCGCTTTGAAAAGGAGGGGCACACGATGCAACGAGTAAATGGCGCGGCATATTCCAGAGAAGTGAGGCATGCGTTGACGCGTATCCGAAGGTGGTTTACACCGCGTTTCACCGGTTTGACAGAGGAAATCGGAAAGCGGGTGGCGGATAATGTGGCGCGTTTGCAAGAAATGGCGAGCCGTTTTGCGGCCCGCGGCGTTTCACGCCCTTGTGCTGTCGTCGCCGCGTCGCTTGTGCTGTTGTTGGCGGCGAATGCCGCAGGCGGCGAGCGCCCCGACGGTGGGGAAAAGGATCAACCGAATGTGATTCTCCTCATGTTTGACGACTTAGGGTACGACGATGTGGGCTATCATGACAGCGGCCACTACGTCCAGGCGCAAACCCCCAACATCGATGAGATGGCGGAATCGTCGCTGGTGTTCGAACGCTTCTATGCCGGCGCTCCCGTGTGCAGTCCCACCCGCGGCAGCGCGCTTACGGGACGCCATCCCTTCCGCTATGGCGTGTTCCACGCCAATACGGGCCATCTCCCCGAGGATGAGCTGAACCTCGCGGAAGAACTCAAGCAAGAGGGGTATCAAACAGGTCATTTCGGTAAATGGCACTTGGGAACGCTTACAACTGAAGTCGAAGACTCCAACCGGGGACGGCCGGGCCATACCGAGCATTTCGCCCCGCCGTGGGAGCGAAGCTTCGACGCCGCCTTTTCGACCGAGGCGAAGGTGCCCACCTACAACCCCACCGTTCGCCCCGCGGACTTTTCGGATCATCCCGGCAACTTACAGCATTGGTGGGATCCCGACATTGAGGAAGACAATATCCAGCATTACGGGACCCATTATTGGGACGAGAGCGGCGGCAAGGTTACCGAAAACGTGGACGGTCCCAACGCCGAGGTCATCATGGACCGGGCGATTCCGTTCATTGAAAACGCCGTTGAAGAGGAGGATCCCTTTCTAGCCGTCGTTTGGTTTCACGAACCGCACTGGCCGGTTGTGGCTGGCGCCGATCACGCGGGCCAGTTCCCGGAACTCAAAGAGTTCGGGCAGCACTATTACGGGTGCATTTCGCATGCCGACGAGCAGGTGGGGCGGTTACGCGAGGCCTTGCGCGATCTGGGCGTGGCCGATAACACCATGTTTTGGCTCACTTCGGACAATGGCCCGGAGGGCGGCCAGACATACCCTGGCTCGGCGGCGCCGTTGCGCGGCCGCAAGCGGGATCTCTACGAAGGGGGGATTCGCGTGCCCGCCTTGCTCGAATGGCCGGCGCGCATCAGTGAGCAACGCATGACGGACATGCCCGCCGTCACGCACGATTACCTGCCGACCATTGCCGAAGTGCTTGATATCGAGCTACCGCCCAATCGGCCTCTTGACGGCATCAGCCTCGTTCCGCTCATCAATGGGGAAATGAACGAGCGTCCGGAGCCCATTGCATTCCAGTTTGAGGGGCGCCTCGCACTGTCCGGCAACCGGTACAAGTTGGTCCATTATCCGTCCAACCGGGACGGCCGCTTCGCCGCCCCGCCGTGGAACTGGGAACTGTATGACCTGACGGAAGATGTATCCGAGTCCAACGATCTTGCCGGGGAAGAACCCGAAATCGTGGAGCGGATGAGCGAATACCTTATGCAATGGAACGACTCCGTGCGCGCTTCCCTGGAAGAGGTCGAAGATAATCGATAGCGGCGGCTGTGCAGCCCATAACGCGGCCCACGCTGCTCTTCCAGTAATGTTGAACCGGAAGAGCAGCGTGGGCCAGCCCTGATGTTCTTGTGCTTGCTCGCCTCGAGAACACCCCTCTTTGCCTCGCCGGGCGCGGCCGCCTCTACCGCTTATTCGAAACGCAACCGAAAATAGTAGAGGTCTGCCTGTTCCGCGCCATGCATACGCGCCCGTTCCGTAAATACCACCAGATACTCGTCCTCATTTATGGGCGCAATCGTGGGATATCCGTATAGGTTCTGATTCAAGGGGCGGTCTTTAGCAAAGTTTTCCTTGGCCCA
>JBKHFO010000148.1:0-8576 GCA_046540175.1 Candidatus Hydrogenedentota bacterium | reverse complement strand
CTGCACGACCACATCAATGCGAGGCCTATTGAGTTCGTCGGAGGGGATCAGTTCCACATCATGGGCCATTCCGTGCGAATTCCAGACTGGCCGAACCCCCATCAGATAGAGTGCTTGGGCAACGTTTATCCCTTGGCTTCTTATGAACTCTCCACCCCATAATGTCATCGCGGTTCGTTGGGGAAAGGCCCCATTTCGAGCCACCTGGGATTCAATAAGCTGTTCTGCCAGATCCTTTCCTACGCTCCAGGCCGCTTCCGAAGGGGTTCGCGCCGGATCGATACTGTAAAGATTGCGGCCGGTAGGGACACTCTTGGGCGTGCTGATAGGATCTCCCCCGGCGCTGGGCGCAATAAAGCGCCCCGATAACGCCGCCACGACACTGTCGAGTTCCTTTTGTGGAGATGCTTCAATCGCCTCGTGGTATTCCTTCACGCCATATAGTGTTTCTACCAGCGTGGTTACCACACGCTCGTACTCTACTTCTTGAGCTAGCCTTTGCTCCATGCGGTTTGCAACGGAGCTAATCTGTTCCATCGCCGTGTCGCTTTGTAAAATCGCGGCCACCGCATCCATGCCTTGTTCTTCATGGGCCTCAAGCGCAGCCGCCATGGCGCGGTTTTCCGTGAAGGCCCCAATGTGGTGCAAAAACGTTCTTATCCTGTCGGCGCCCCATGTTTCGGCCCCGGCCTCCAGCGCGTCTTCGTCCATGGCCAACAGAAGGTCCGCCGCAGGTCCATCCTCCACGCCATGCTCAAGGATCTCCCGCACCATCGGATCCGGACCGTCCGTTTCGTCGCCCCGCATACCCTCAGGCATGCCCGAGGGGTGCTGGCCGGAATCCTCCCCGCCGGTTTGCTCGGCCGCTATTTGGTCACCCATGACTTCTTCATGCTCGGCGGAAAGAAAATCCCCGGGTTCAGCTTCACCAGCAAGTAGCGCATCAATCTTTTCCATGGCTGGCTCGCGATACTCACGTTCGAAGCTGTGAAGGTCGTCCAGAATCCCTTCGTCCTGAACGCCTTCAAGGATATCGAGGCGGGCCATGGAATAACTCAAGGGATCAATGGACATTTGCCGGACTGTATCCCTAACCTGTTCTTCCGTATAGGCTTCTCCAATCGTGTACAGCCCCTCCGTAATTTGTTCATGCCCTATCTCATGAACGTAATTATGAATCTGGTCAAACAGATCAGCGTCGAATGTCTCGGCTGAAAGATCCTCTAGCCGAAGGTCCTCGGCCACACCGGATTCCTTCACAAGATCGATGATCCGCTCGGCGTGCGCCTGGCGCACGGCATCATCCTCCACCAACATGTAATCGTGAAGGCTGTCATGTAACGCCGCAAACTCACCATGAAGGTCGGATTCCATAAACGGCGGAGTAAGGTGGGAGTTGATGACCGCATATGAGCGCCGTTTGGCGATCATGGCTTCGCCTACGTTGTTTATGACATATACATAGGTGTGCGGAAGATCGCCCACTAGCGCGTCCGGCCAGTCGTATTGGGAAAGCGCGACTTGCCTCCAGGGTGTAAATTCGAGGCTGCCATGCGTCCCAAAGTGCATGAGCGCATCCGCTTGGAAGCCTTCCCGCGCCCAGAGGTACTGAGCGATATACGGATGGGGGGGCGCTTGATCGGCGCCGTGAATCATGCCGGCCTCGTCATCACCAACAGAGGGGAGCAATTGGGGCATGAGGGCGATGTTACCAAACTCGATCCTGGGAATAGCCAGGTACGGCTTTTCGTCCTTTTGAGTCGACAAGTACTGACCGGGAGCGGGGCCGTATTGGTCTTCCACCGCTGAATACATCTCGGGCTCGAGGTGCTGCTGCACCCATTCCAAATAGGTTTCGGCGGCGATCAGCGCGGGTTCACCCGAGCTGAGAAACTCCTCGAAAGCGCCTTGGGCATACGGTCCAATAATCTTGCCTTTCTCTTGTATGATATTCCAGAACTCTTCCTCGGTTTCCGGAAGGTCTCCGGTATCGAATCCTTCTTCTTCGAGGTGTTGCAGCGTGTTAAACAAGGAGGGGGCCACCTCAAGCCCGCCAGCGACCATCGCGTTGGCTCCTGGCCCGCGGAAGTACACGATAGCGAGCCGTTTATCTTCGTTGGGTTTCCGCTGCAACGTGAGCCACCGCTCCACCCGATCGGCGAAGGTTTCAATACGCTGCGGAACCCCTTTGAACACATGTAATCCGTCCTCATTAGGAAACTGAGCGCTTATCGCATAGGGCTCAATGCCGCCATCCAACTCGGGCGTCACGATCCCTTGCCCCATGGGAGGGCCGGCTGAACCTTCCTGACTCTGAACCCATTCATCGTATGGCGCCAAGACGTCCACCGGCGTTAGGAGCGGCACATCTTGTTCTTCAAGCCAAGCCAAGGCTTCTTGGGTCCGGCCTGGCGCTAGCCGGCCGTGAGGCGCGTATACAACCAGGTCCGGGTCGATCTCACGCAGAAAATCCAACCGCTTATGCGAGGCCGATATGGGGTAAATGTTGATATTTCTTGATTCAAATGCTTCGATTATGGCGTCGGTATATCCCTGCCCGGCACTTTGTTGACCAACAATAGTGGTAATAAACGCCACGCGGGGGGCTTCTGGATTGTAGGCGCCACTCTCCTCATAGAAGGTTTGATATTCCTCAACGGATCCGAATATCGCATCGTCTCCCCGATGATATAGCCTGTCGCCAGGCATTTCTTGGGGTGGATCAATTTGGCCCGCGAGAAACCGTTTACCATCCACATGGCGGCGAATATAGTGAAACATAGAGCGTATGTTTCTTTGGCCACCATTACGCATATAGGCATCGATCCGCTCATGATCCGCGCTGGAGAGGGACGCTATGTCTCCAACGTCCCCCGTAGCGCCATAAAGATAGATGCCTGTCCCACGCTCAGCGGCTCGGTTCATGGCGTCTTGCTGTTCCGGACTAAGATTTAGCCCCATCCCAAAAACAAACAGACCCGCATATCGGTCGAGGCGCTCTTGGGTCAGCTCGTCGGGAGAGATTCGGGAAATGCGGACGAAGGGACTCAAGTCGTCGATATCGGCCATTTGCGCATACTGAAACTCGCGATAATTCACGAGCCCAATGTGAGTCGGGCTGAGCCATGCGCGCCAAATCCACAGACTACTCAACAAAACCACGAGAACGATGACTGCGTACCGGTTCCACACGATACCCTTCGTGTATTCGATTACTTTGTGCATCAGATTGAATTCCTTCCGTATTCAGTAAGGGCATTGTGCGCCGTACATAGCACACTATAAGGCCAAACAGATGGATGTTCATGGCGTCGCCTCTAACGAGTTGATGCGACACGAAGCACTACCGCTTCATAAGGCTGCGAGCAGAGATGTTTGACAGGCTAAATTGAAGGCGCGGATCAGGTTGCGAAACCGATTTCCCCTAATCTTCTGGAACATAAATGATCTGCCCACTGGGCAATTCATACGCTGTTCCCACACGGCGCCCCTGGCCTTCACCCGCCGGCTCATCGGCCGGTGTATACCGTGTGATTTCATCGCCCTCCTTGGTGATGATCTCCATGTCCGGTTGACCTGGGTTCTTTACCATGGTTACCCTATCTTCGGTCAACAGATCGGCCACCTGAAAGTGCGCCACCATGGCCACCATAAGCGCCACGGCAAAAACCATGGCCAAATCAAATAGATTCGCCATACCGGAAAGCGGATCGGTATCAACGGTATAGAATCTGCGTGTGAATCGGTTCTGCCTTCTCATTTCCATTTCCTTCCTTGTCATGGGTTGCGGGATCGTCGTGCCCCTGGGATAACGGCTCGCTGCGCGTTTCTTGCGGGCCCCGCGCCAGTTCCGAGAGATACTGCAACGCTGCGCCATCGCTTGAGAACCATCGCCGCTTGATGAGTTGGGTAAGGTATCCGATGGCCCCCGTGAAAATGCCTATGACCGTTGTGGCGAAAGCAACCTGCATATTGGCGGCCATTGAGGCGAGATCCCCAGCCGCAAGCCCCATGAGGGCGGGCCCCATGGGGATCAATGTCCCCATCAATCCCAGCATTGGACCTACGCGCATCAGCGTCGACGGCCCCTCCAACTCCTTTTCGCACGCCATGTCAAAGTCCGATAGGATCTTCTCGCTATGAATTGGATGCCACGCTGTATCCCGCATGGCCAAAAGATGTTGACGAAAGCGGCTCGATTGTTGCAGCGCGGCTTCCAAATCCATGCGGGAAACCGGTTCACTCTTTGCGCGCGTGAGCAGGGCGGAGATTTCTTTGTGCCGCCGGAGCCGGGCGGCGTAGAGAGCGTAGAGATCGCCCAGCATTAGGAGGGCCCAGACAAAGCCCGCCAGGAGCGTCACAATGACCGGCACAAGCATGCCGGTTGAAATCCAATAGAGGACTGTCGTTACGATATCCATTGTTCACCTTCCTTCTGTTGGGACGCGCCGGCTAGTCCCGCTACTTCGCGGGGGAATATGCCGGCGCGCCGAAGCCCATACCCAATAAGGGCGAGTGTCAGCATTCCTCCAATCGTCACAAACGTCGGGCTTAACTGAATCGCCCAACCAATATCGGGCGTTTCCAGCCCCTGGGCCATCAACGGAAGCACCATGGCGAGGATGAGCTGGAAGAATCCTACGCTCAGCATGGCGTTGAGCCGCGTAAGCCACGCACGAAGTACTACGCGTCCCAACGTCATGAGCCCCACCAACACGATCACGACCGCAACCCCGTATCCGGCGCCGATGAGCAAGAACGATTGAGCCGGGATACGATTAACGGCGATAACCTGCAGAACGAAGAGCCCCCCAAAGAATACCGCGTTGGGAATCAGCGCGGTTACCCGTAACACTGGCGCCGTTCTTTCCCCATAATGGGCATTCATGAGATAGGCCGCCAGCCCCAATGTGGCCAGCGCTTCCGCCGCTTGTACTAGGCACACAAGGGACAAAGTCTCGTATCCTTGTATGAAGAGCTGAACGTTTTGCATGTTTAGCCGGATCGCCCAAGGCATTCCAATGCCAGTGGCGGCGCCTAACAAAACAGCGGTAAGCACCGCGTTGCGAACACGCTCGAACAGCGCCAGCTTCAAACCGCCCATCAAGAGGGCTAGGATAAGCAGTGCCCCCAGCAATAACTCCATGAATAACCTCCCTTCTTGCCAGACCACCGCCCCGCTCTCAAACGGCGGGAGTTTACGGCCGATGTCTCATTCAATGCGTTGGGCAGATGTATCGCGCTCGATTCCTTGGCCTTATCTAGCTCCAAGCCAGACGTTTCGCGTTTTGTTAAGGCAAAGCGCGTCCACCACCCGGACGAAGAGTTTCGGGTGAGGGGCCCCGATGCGGAGGCCCCGCTCACTCGCCGCAATTGTGAGAGGAATGGCCCACTTCTTAAAACCAAGATACCCTGGCCATGCGCTCACACGCGCCGCACAAGTCGCAGTAATGGGGTCGACTTAGCTGCCCAAGAACCCATAGGCGCCAAGCAAGGCGGCAACGTACCGGTTTACGGGCGCTTTCCCATCGCCTCGATCGTAGCGCATGAACTCGACGTGTCCGTCCATGAACAACACATTGGCCCCCCCAGGAACATGATTGAATTCTCGAGGATTGGTGCTCAAGCGATCGAAGGCCACAAAGATCGCGCTCTGCCCCATGGCGCTCGCGGCCGGATTGTTGATGTCGGTGATCATGAACCGCTCGATTCCCTCCCGCAGCCGGTGCACCGTGTCTCCGCCCGCATTGCCGTGTCCCGCGTAGACCTCGCCGTAATCCCTTAGATTGATATCCTGGTCTCCAGGAAGCGGATCCTGCGGCCAAGGCGCGGGCGGCATATCACCTCGAATGGCTTGAACCCACGCAACGCCCATTTGTGTCGGCGCCTCACCCGGCACATCGGGCCGTGGTCCCATGCCCGGCGCAAAACGCGCCGCCGGCTCGTGGGGATCGCCGGGGCCAGCTCTGTCGAACACCCATCCCAGATACCAATAAGACTTGTGCGCCAAGCGCAACCCCCGGTCATCGTCGGCCGATGTGGGATCCTCCGAATCCGCGTACAACGTCGCAATGTTGTCCGTTCCGTCTGGCCCGTCAAGGTCGTCCACCGTAACATCAGCACTTGACGGACATACCATGATGGATTGGTCGGTCAAATACTCGGGGTACAGCATGCTCATACGCGGCGACGTCTGTCGGACATAGGCTGTACCGGCGTAGGGGCCGCCCCCCGGCGCTCCTCCTTCAAGAGGCATCATGCCAAGTTGAACCGGGGGATACTTCCCCCCTGACGCCTCATTGGCGTACATTTTGAGACTCAAGCCAAACTGCCGTAAGTTGTTGGCGCAGGAAGCCCTGCGCGCGGCTTCCCTGGCCCGGGCAAGCGCCGGCAAGAGAATCGCCGCCAGTATGCCGATTATCGCTATGACAACCAGCAACTCGATTAACGTGAAGCCTTTCCTTTCCATTGCAGTCCCTTTCTTTCATGCACCCTTACTTCCCAGTAGACAATGTCCGCCATGCGGCCTACCCGGCTGGCGAGCTAGGCCTGAGCCCGGCCCGCCTTTCACAATGACAAACAGAAGATAGCGCCCACACCGCCTGTTTAGCGGGCTGAACAATCGGAGTGTACACAAATCACTATTGAGGTGTCAAGATCATTTCTTGGCTCCTATTGGCTCCTTCAACGGAAGTCCCCCCTGGCATTCGGCCCTCTAGGGGTGCGTAAGTCCTTGTTTTTCAGTGGGTTTTGCGGCTTTTGGGGAGCTTTGTTTTCGTGGCCGCGCGCAGTTCGCCCGTGGTGATGTAGGTGGGCATGGTGACGCCGGGGGCGTCGAGCAAGGCCTGAGATTGTTTGCGCGGCGTGGGAACTTGATGCAGTTCGGTATCGTGCTTGAGGCGGATGTGGGTGATGGTCAGGGTGGCCAAGCAGTCCAAGCCGTCCTCGACGGTGAGGTCGAAATCGGCCCAGGCGCGTTGGAGTTTGCGGCGGATGAGGTAGGCCAGCATCACCACAAAGACGTGGCCGCGGGTGCTGTCCTCGTTGCGCACATAGATCGGCCGCAGCTCGAGAGGCGCCCGGTCTTGCTGGTGCGGAAGGCGTTTTCGACCAAGCTCGGGTCTTTGTAGCGGCTGTGAATGGTCTCGGCCCTGGCGGCGTCTTGGGGCACGTCGGTCTCGAGGACATGGCAGCCGCCCAGCCGGCTCTCGGCCTCGAGGGCGGCCTCGTCCACTTCCAGGCGCAGGACGCGCCCCTCGGCGCGCACGCTTAACCAGCACGTTACGCGCAGCGTGTCGAGCTTGGCTTGAACCCGCTTGAGGGCCGTGTCCGTCTTGGCACGGGTATGGGCCTCGAGATAGGCGTTTTGCTGGTCCACCACCGCCTGGACTGGGGCGTGCCGGTTTACTTCCGCGGCGACCGGCAGACGGCGAAGCAGTTCGTCGAGGCCTACCTCGAACGCTGCGCGTGGGCCATAAACGAACGCGGCGTTGGGTGAGGCGAAAACCTGGCTGACCCGTCGACTGGAATGGCCTATTCGCTGGCCTCTCCGCTCACGCGAAAGTCTGCCCATACAGCCGGTTCATGCGTCTGCGCGTAGTGATCTTCGGCCGGCATCCAGTCTTCTTTCCACTGCCAACGAGCCGATTCCCCGTCACGCTCAACTCCTCGCTTCAATCTCTCGGCTCTCGAGCACTCTACCCAGATCCGGAAATCGTACAATTCCGAAATCTCGTTCCTGCTCGCACTCACGCCTTCAACCAGCACAACACCTGAGGGCCGGACCTCAAGGGTCTCGCCATGTGCGTCAGTTGTCCAATCGCATTTCGCGTACCTGGCCAAGTTTCCGGCCGAGGAAAAGTTCGGGCTGACCAGTCAAATCCGGCGGGCCGTGGCGTCGATACCGGCCAACATCGCGGAGGGCGCGGAACGCAACGGGACGCCGGAGTTTCTCCAGTTTCTGGGGATAGCGAGCGGGTCCCTGGCGGAGGTCGAGACGTTTCTGGCGTTGGCGGAGCGGTTGAAGATGACGGCGAACGAGGACCTCGCGCCGGTGTGGGAACAAACCAAGGACGTTGGGCGGATGATCAACGGGCTCAAGCGATCGCTGCGCTCTCGAAGCTGACCGACGCGGACTTCCCCCTCCAACTCTCTACTGACACACAGGCCACCGGCCACTCCACACAGGCCGCTGACCACTCCACACCGGCCACTGGCCACTGCCCACAGACCACTGGCCACTGCCCACAGACCACTGGCCACTACACACAGGTCACTGTCAACGGCGTGGACGTCTTCCACCCCCAGACCGGCGAAGTCCGCAGCGACGGCCCCGAAGGCATCGCCTGCTGGTTCATCGACACCGACTACAACGAGGAGAGCTTCTTCGTCCGCCAGGCCTACTTCCTAGGTGCCAACGATCCCTACAAGTCGCTGAAGACCACCCTCAAGGCGGAGATCGACGAGGACGCCTGGGCCACCCTCCACAGTGACACCTCGCGGCCCTTCGACAAGCCCAGTGCCGGGCGGATCGCGGTGAAGGTGATCAACCATCTTGGGGATGAGGTGATGAAGGT
>JBKHFO010000147.1:0-8609 GCA_046540175.1 Candidatus Hydrogenedentota bacterium | reverse complement strand
GGCCCGAAGGGCCGGGGGATGTCACCACCCACCGCCGCATACGGCGATTGCCGGGATGTCTCACTCCCGCGCCCAACCGTCATTCCCGCGCAAGCGGGAATCCACATCTCCCCCGGTAGAGCCGCGTTCCAGGCGGCTCCTATGCCGGCAAGATGCCGGCGGTACGAGCAATTCGCCTTCGAAAGGGGCGAGGGGGATCTCCAATCAATTCCCCCTTTGAAGGGGGTGGCCCGAAGGGCCGGGGGATGTCACCACCCACCGCCGCATACGGCGATTGCCGGGGGATGTCGTCACTCCCGCGCCCACAACCCCGCGCCCCGGGCCGTCCACGGATGCGCCGGCCAACCCCGCCGCGCCAAGGCCAACGCCTCCGCCGGCTCCAGCCCCCGCGCCACGTGTTCTCCCGCGTCCCACGCCACGAAATGCGTCCCCTGCGACCCCGACGCCACAACGGACCCCTCGATCACGTCCACCACCTCGCGCATCAGGTAATGGCACATTTCCCCCTCATATGTCTGACCCGGAACATGCTCGCATCGCCGGATGTCCCGCCCGCACACCGAGCATTCAGGCAGCCGGAACGCGAACCCGATGCTCGTCTCCCGGTACACGCCGCCCTCGATGTTCAAGATGAATCCCGCGTTCTCCCCGGTCCGCAGCACATACACATCGGGCCGGACCGATACCCGGCCGCCGTCACGGTGCAAGCGCGATTGGAAGAACGTCCCGCGCGGCAGCGATTCCCGAAGGTCATGCCGCTCCATCAGCGGCCGCCCCACCACAAGCTCGTTGATCCGTTCCAGTTCCTCGTCCGGAAACCGGCTGTGATGCCGGTCCACCTGGTTGTGGCACAGATCCAAGGAAAACACCTCGTACTCTTCCGGCGCGAGGGGCCGCAACGCGTAGCGGTTGACCGCGTTCGCCGTCGCTTCTTCCGGCCGTTCCCGGACCATCCCCAACAGCGCGCCGCCCCGCCGGTATACCCACGATTCCCCGTTCACACGCATCCTCCTTCCCCGCTTTCAGCCCTGCCTACAGCCGCAACGTGGCCGCCGCGTCCTCGTGGCTGAGAAATCCCTCGTCCCGCAGCGCCGCCGCATTGGCGATCTCCCGCCCCCGCGCCGTCGCCTCTTTCAACACGTCCACCGTCCGGTTCGACCGCATCCTCACGCGCGCTTGCGCCTCGCCCCACATCAGCGCCAGCTCGAAGTTGTACAGCCGCTCCAGGATCCGCTCCACGCTCCGGTTCACCGCCTCCACGTGCCGGTTGATGATCTCGAACTGCGCGGTTCCATAGGTCTCCGTGGTCCCGTAATTCCGCCCGAGCAGAATCGGCATGAGATGCATCCCCGTGATCACCTGCTCCTCGATGGCCTTGTGATTCTCGTAGAAGATCTGCGCCCGCTGATCGCCCCGCAGCACGTTCACCCGCACGTTGCCGTAGGTCACCAGGTTCTGGTCCGCCTCAAGCCCGCTGAGCTGGCGCCGCAACGATTCGAAATTGGACCCAACGCGTTGCTGGTACGCCTCCGCCGTTTCGCCCCGCATCTGCTCCTCGGCATCGTACTGCACGTGCAGCTTCGCCCAGCCCGCGTTGTGCGTCGCCTTCGCCATGTCCTCGATCAACCGCTGCTGAATCTTCACCACGAACGGGATCGACCGCAGCATCGACCGCCCGTACGGGTTGGTCCCGTCCCGATCCAGGCCAACGTAGATGAACCGTTCCGGCGGCAGCGGGATCGCCTCGCCATCAATCACTTGATACGGCTTCAGCGCGCCCCCTTCCCGCCGGAAGCGCACCGTCCACACGTCCACCGGCACGACGTCGTGAATCGACTCCCGGCTCGGCGTGAGCACGATCTCCAGCGCCGCCGCGCCGTACGTGAACAGCGACGTGTAGAAGACATCGAGCAGCCCGTCCATGCCCCGGT
Organism: Candidatus Hydrogenedentota bacterium; assembly: GCA_046540175.1. Lineage (GTDB taxonomy): Bacteria > Hydrogenedentota > Hydrogenedentia > Hydrogenedentales > SLHB01 > SKRY01. The sequence continues at coordinate 6,678 of JBKHFO010000147.1, read as the reverse complement.
CGCCGCTATTCACCCGCAGGTCCAACGACTCAATGAGCCCCCGCGCCCGCCGTTTGGCCACATCGGACGACGGCGCCGCGACCTCCACGTCGTATCCCGTCTGGCACAACCGCTTCCACGTCCACACCGCGTCGCTGATGTCCGGGATCGCGTCGCGCAAAAACCGGTACACCTTCAGCATGAAGAACGGCGTCTCGTTGGGCAGCGGCAGGAACGCTTCCCGCGCGAACGCGCCATCACCCGTCCGCGCCGGGCGTGACGCGGGCCCAACCGGCGCCGCCCGCGGCGTCACCCCAGCCCTCGTCCCTTTCCGCCTCCCGCGCCACCATCGCAACCAATCCATCGCGTCCTATCCTCCTTCGCGCCCCACGCCTCAACGACATCCCCCATAAACACTATCCCCCACCGTTCCGTTACGGGTTGCTAGCATCCGTGGAACCACCGCATCGGGAGCCATCGGTTATGCAAAAACACGGATCCCATACCCCATCCAATCACGCTTAAGCCCCGGCTGGCTTGGTCTGGCGCCTTACTGTAGCCAGTGGAATCGTTTGCCTTCGGCGGCCTCTGCGTGATACTATAGGCGCCTATACGGACAGGGCAGTGGGGGATGAAGTTTAAAAGGGCCCTCACCCAAAAGCCTGCTGAGATCTCCTTGGGCCTCTATCGCGCTCTATAACATGCACGTCTTATCGTAGCGCAGCATCGCGCGATGACCAAGCGATCGTAATCTTTTCCTTTTACAACATTGCCGGCGCCCATCAAATAACGGTCCGTGTAACCTCGCTAAGGCAAATGCCGCCCCCCCTTTCAGTACAACTCGCAACTACAAACAGAAGGGAGTCTGACCTATGCCTGAGCTTATAAACGGCATGAAACTGGACCGCCTCAATCGTTATCAGTCCAAGGGGGGTAGCCAGCACCACGTCAATAAGTACCAAGGAAGAAGAAAGGTATGGAGTCACCGTGTCGAGTGCGCCATGCTGCAACGCTTGCTGGAACGCGCCGGGCACAGTGAAGATATTCTCGATGCCCCCTGTGGGGCCGGACGCTTTTTCCCCGTAATCGCCCAGCATGCGCGCAACGTGTTCCTGGGAGATATCTCTTCCCAGATGCTTGCCATGGCCCACAAACACACCGAAGGCCGCGCCACACGGTATCAGCATGTCGATTTGCGCTCAGTCTCTACCGATACCCCAAGGTTCGAGGGGGTAATCTCCCTTCGTTTGACACATCATATCTACGATGCGGATGTACTCAACGACTACCTGCAAAGCCTGAGCCTGCTCGCTCGCCGTTGGGTGATTATAAGCTTTCGCGATACACGGGCGCCCTGGACCCAGTGGCGGCGTTTAACCCACTCGATAAAGGACAAAGAACCTCTCCCATCTCAAACCATAGCGGAGATTTCGGAGCTTATGGCGGATAACGGCTTTCATCTTTTGGCCGATGAAGACCTTTCAAAATGGTTGTCAGGTCATCGATACGCGCTATATCACCGTTGCTCCGCGCATCAAGAAACCTCGACTTCTTAAGTATCTGTAGAGGCTCTTCGTGTAAGGAATTGCGCTCAATATGATGCCTAAGGGGGTGCTTGCCCCGTAAGGCCAATGGTTATTCCGTTCGCGCGGACAAGTTCCATTCCCCAATGTGGCTCTGTCCACCCATGGATGGGAACAACCCCGGACAGGGAACACGCCTAACACGCCCGCGGCGTCACCGTCCCCCTCCGCCAACCGCGCCACCATCGCAACCCATCCCCCTTCGCGCCTCGACGCCATCCCGCATACACACGGTCCCCCTCCGTTCCACCTTTACCGGCTAGGGGCGCTTCAGTTATGGGCGGCCAAGGGGGTAGAAGCGGCGCCCTCGCCGCTTAATCCCTCACCGTCATCCCCGTGCCTCACCGTTATCCCCGCCCCTCACCGTCATCCCCGCCCCTCACCGTCATCCCCGTGCCTCACCGTCATCCCCGCGAAAGCGGGGATCCAAACCCCGAGAGCAGCACACGCCCCGTGCATCCCCGCTTTCGCGGGGAGCATTGTTGTCCTAAACACGAAAGAGCGGGGTCGATTCTTGTTCAGTGGAGCTGCCTAACCGTGAGGTCCGCAATCGTCCCAACCTGATAGGACGTGCTGGACAAGAACGGCGATTAGCGATGGGCCACGGCCGCCCTGAAAGGGCGTCACACGCGCTTGCGGAGCTTTGTTGCGCCCTTTCAGGGCTGAAGACAAAGGCTTCTCGGTTTCCCACGGCGATTGCCCTGGGCATTGTGTTTCAGCCCTTCGGGCTGTGTTCCGGCGCCTTACCATGGAGCCCCTGACAACTTGAACGGGAAAGCGAATCCCCACTGTTTAGAACCGGAGTGCGCGAGGATGACGAGGGGCGGGCGGGATTACCCACAATTGTAGAATAGAACAAGCACCAGGGGTATCGCCCGCACGCCCTCGCCAGCGGCCTCAACCCTTGGCTTTCATCTGTAATCCCTACGGAATGAATTTGTTTGGAAACCATTTCAGGCCAAGTCGGACTCCATCGGAACATCCACAATTCTAGGATGGGCCGAGTTACTACTATAAAAGGGTGGCCCGCAGGGCCGGGGCCTGTACCCAGCCGGCACACAACCCTCTCACCCGGCGATTGACGCGAAATATTGACGCGAAATTGGGGATTGACAGAGCGTAACAAGTATATTAATATAGTGATTATAGTCTAGTCAGTCTCTATAGAGCATGAGCGGCATCAGTGTATATAAGAGTGAGAATACATTTTACATGAACACCGTAATGCTACGGGATCAAGGCTAGACTAAAGCACACTATGCCGATAAAGCGCCAGCGGGACCGTTTACGCTGAGCGGGAAAGGAGGTGATTCACAGCGAAAACCCTTTTAAGGCCGCCGCGCCAATTGAACGGCGGGCGCGGCGAGGACGTGTCCTAGAAAAACAGTGCACTCACTAAAAAGGATATTGAAATGTACACCAAGAAGCGAGGGTTCACCCTCATCGAACTGCTGGTGGTGATCGCCATCATCGGCATCCTGGCGGCCATCCTACTGCCGGCCCTAGCCCGTGCGCGGGAAGCCGCAAGGCGCGCGAGTTGCGCGAACAATCTGCGCCAGTTCGGCCAGATCTTCGCCATGTACGCCAACGAAGCGCGGGGCGAGTATTATCCGCCGGGACAGAACCGATACATCAATCAGTCCTCGGCCCCTAAGGGGGTCCGCGGAATGGCGATCTATCCCGATTACTGGACGGATGTCAATGTGAAGGTTTGCCCATCGGATGCCCGGCCGGGTGACATCGGTCTGGAAGAGGATCTACAGGCACAGCTTGAACAAATCATAGAGCGAGACCAATATAGGGACGCATGGTCCAAGGATGTGCAGGATGCATTCTTGTCTCATCCCATCTCGTACGTTTATCTGGCCCATGCGGTTCGGACTACCTCCCAGATGTGCGACTACATCAATACCGAACATCACATGTACGCGTATGAATACGTCCCAGATATTCAGGCCCGGGGCGCGCCTGAAGAGTGGATCTTGGTTGAACGCAAACCCGAGAAAGGCTATAGCGATGTACCGGCCGCGGAGAATCGGGCCTCTGGCGGCCACTACGATGGCTCCGCGTTCGACCGGGACGATGACGGTAGTGCGCTCCCCGACACCTACCCGCGGTTGCGCGACGGCATTGAGCGCTTCTTCATCACCGATATCAACAACCCGGCCGCGGGCGCCGAAGCCCAAAGCAGCATCCCAGTAAAGTTCGATTTCTGGGCCCCCCAACAGTTCGGCGGCTATGGAGACTGGTTGGAATCGGAAGGAGTCAGCGGCGGCGGCCACGGATCCACCCAGCAGTTCAACCATGCGCCCGGAGGCAGCAACGTGCTCTTCATGGATGGCCACGTGGAGTTCATTAGGTTTCAAGACCGCTTCCCCGTCGAGTGGTTGGCGGAAGAGGATGAAGGGGTTCATCCCAATGCAGCCGGCACACAAGCCCACATGATCATGCCTTTCATCGGCGGATGGGGCTAAGCTCCAGGAGGATTTAAACCGGTTTTAGGAGGGTGGAGAGGGGCGTATAGGGCGCTCGCCTCTCTCCACCCTTTTATGTAGAGTAGTCGCATGGCCGGCTGGGCGATGAACCCGTCAACGCTCCTCCACTTACGCTCTGGTAGGATATTTACCCCTCGCGATTTAACGCAAGCCGGGGCCAGTGCTCCCAAGAAAGCGGATATCTTGCCGCAAGGGACCAGAAAACCTACCCTTATGTAACATTCCCGCTTAGCGCCCTACATGAGGGTGCGTTGAAGAGGCGCGCCTGGCTCCCTTTTCACCCCTCATTCCTCCCGCACTCACTACTTCAGGGCTGGCTTTAAAGCTGTAACTCCTTGCATAGCAAGTACGTACAGCGCTGAACACGCCTTGCGGCCACTCGCGTCTTCCCTTTTGGCACGGCCTTTGCTATATGAATACCGCCACGGTTACGATCCAATCGTGAGCGCCTGTCTAACGCTCCTACGAGCGCCAAAACCAAACACCACGGAGGACTACAAAAGAATGAGCAAGAAACACGGCTTTACCCTCATTGAGCTGCTGGTGGTGATCGCCATCATCGGCATCCTGGCGGCGATCCTGTTGCCCGCTTTAGCACGGGCGCGGGAAGCGGCGCGGCGCGCGAGTTGCGCCAACAACCTGCGCCAGTTCGGCCAGATCTTCGCCATGTACGCCAATGAGAGCCGGGGCGAGTATTATCCGCCGGGACAGAATGCGTATCACACCAATTATTCCGGCATGAAAGGGTTCCGGGGCATATCGATATACCCGGACTACTGGACCGACATCAATTTGAAGATTTGTCCTTCGGACGCGCGTCCCGGCGATATCGGCCTTGAGGAGGACCTCAACGCCCAATTCGAGCGGATGAATCAGGTCGACCAGTGGAATGATGGGGGCTCCCGCGATGTGCAGGACGCGTTTTTGTCGCATCCCAATTCCTACGTCTACCTCGCTCACGCCACCCGCACCATCTCCCAGATCTGCGACTACATGAATGTCGAGCACCCCCTATACGGTCATGAGTATGTAAGTGACACCTTCGGGGGAACCCATTGGGAGCGCGGGGCCCCGGAGGAGTGGCCCGTCGTGGAAGTCAAGCGCGAAAAAGGCCACGACGACATCAACGCGGCGGCCAATCGCGAATTGGGGTATAACTACGATGGCACGCAATACAATTTGGACGACGACGGCGCGGCGCTGCCTGACACCTATCCCCGGTTGCGCGAGGGCATCGAACGCTTCTTCATCACCGACATCAACAACCCCGCCGCGGGCGCGCAGGCCCAAAGCGATATTGCGGTGATGTTCGACTTCTTCGCCACCGAGGAATTACCCCCTTGGGGCGAGGACTGGGACAAGGCCGGCGGCGGCATGGGCACGACGCAACAATTCAACCATGTGCCGGGCGGTTCAAACGTCCTGTTCATGGACGGCCATGTGGAGTTCATCCGCTACAACGATGACTATCCCATTCAGTGGCTCAGGCCAGAAGACGGATACCCCGAACGAGCGGCTGGCACGCAAGCCCACACCATCCTGCCCTTTGTCGGCGGATGGGGCTAAGCCAACCCATCTAAGTCCGTTACTCCTTCCAAGCCTGAGCGAGTGACATTAACACCTGACGCGGCCGGTTCGTTATTCTTCCCAAGGATAGCGAACCGGCCGCTTTTTTTTATCGGGCCTCCATTGAGCTTCCATCACCGATTCGAACCCAATTCCCGCCCACACTTCTGCCCCAATTCCACCTGACGCCCTTGTTCGTGATACTATAGGCGTGCGCGGACACTTGGGGCCGCATGGGGATCAGACGTGGCGCCTGGTCCTGTCACGCATGGATCGGACGAGGCGTGAAACGTGACTAAGACGGTCATGCCGCCTGAAATACAGAAGACAAATCTCCACTTTTGGACGATGCGCCGAATTGCAGGGACAAGCGTAAAACGATGACACACCAAGGGGATGTGCATAGAGAGACGCCCAAGCCAGCAGGACTGGCCGCCGCCAGCGAGGCGCACTGGGCCATGGTCGAGCGGCTCAAGGCGGCGGGCGTGGAAACGTGCAGGGTGGTGGGGCCGCAGGATAAGGACGACGCCTGCTTGGATTGGGTGGGGGCCGTGGTCAGCCTCACGGGCGCGGTGCCAGGGCTGCCGACCGTCGAACATGCCGTGCGAGACGGATTGTTCCATCCAGGCTGCCGCCATTCCCTGACCTCGTTTGACCCGGCCAAGGTCTCCGCCAGCCAGAGCAAGGAGGCCGAAACGCGCACGGTGCACGCGGTGCGGGCCATGAATGCCCGCGCGCAAGGCAAGCCGCCACCGCCTCTGGCCGTCCGCCGGTATATATTGGAGTTGGCGGGCCAGGAAGCCCAGGGCGATTCAGCCAGCACAACCAAGGACCGGCTGAAGTTTGAACGGGTCTACGAATCCGCCCGGAAAGCCAAAACGGCCGGCGACCTTCACACGTTTCAACTCAAGTGCCGCGCCGCGCTGGACATCCTTCGCCAAACAGACATCTACGGCCCGCGGCAAGCTGAACTCATGGCCATGCTGGAACGTTCGCTTAAGAGCGAATGAACGGCGCCACGAGCTTACCGCCCCTCGACGATGACCAAGCAAGGC
>JBKHFO010000146.1:0-8747 GCA_046540175.1 Candidatus Hydrogenedentota bacterium | reverse complement strand
GATGATGGTGGCAGGGGGGGCACTACCCAGAATTCTAGGATGGGCTGAGTACTAGAAGCCGATCGAAACGCCGCCGTCCACCGGCAGACAGACGCCGTTGACGAATTTTCCGGCGGGCGAAGCCAGGTAGAGCGCCGCCAGCCCGATATCCTCGGGCTCGCCAAACCGGCCCAGCGGCGTCCGCTGGATGATGCGCTCCATCCGCTTGGGATCTTGCTGCGTGGCGTTGCGGGTCATGTCGGAATCAATCCAGCCCGGCGCAATCGCGTTCACCCGGATGCCTTCGCCCCCATATTCGACGGCCATGGTCCGGACCACCCCCAGCATGGCGGTCTTGGCGGCGGAATAGGCGAGGACATTTGGAATACCGAACAAGGACGCCATCGAGGCGGTGTAGAGGATAACACCGCGGCCTCGCTCGCGCATGCCGGGCAAAACGGCGCAGGTTAAGGCGTGGGCGCCGAGGAGGTGGGTGTCGAGGACTTTGCGGAATTCATCGACGGTGACTTCGCCGCCCGGCTTCTTGAGGTGATTGCCCGCGTTGTTGACCAGAATGGCGGGATCGCCAACCTCCTTTTCGACGGAGCGCGCAAAGTCCTCCGCCGCGTCCATATCGGTCACATCAAATTCCATGGGGATGAGGTGAGACGAATTCCCGGCCGCGGTCTTTTGAAGCGGTTCCCGCCGGCGGCCCGTGATGACAACCCTTGCGCCCGCGCCCGCCAGCGCCAACGCGATGGCCCGGCCGATCCCCGTGCCACCGCCTGTTACGATAGCAACTTCATCATCCATCCGAAATTGTTGCAGCACTTCCATTAGTAACGCCTTTCTTCACGTGTTGGGGCGGGGGAGTAGCCACGGAGGTGGTTCTTGTGTGCGCTGCGCCGGCCTGTCATGGCCGGAAGTGCGTCAGCCCGTTGCCAGCCGGTAGACTAGAGCCCCTTGCGGCAGCAAATGTACGAGCTGAAATCGCGCCTCCAAACGGCTTCTGAAAGTTGCTCCCCCCCCAATACTTCCCGCGTGCGTCAGCCCCGCTTCATGGTGTTGATGAAACGGTCGAAGAGATAGCGGCTGTCATGGGGTCCCGGTGAGGCTTCGGGGTGGTATTGGACGCTGTATACGGGCAGCTCGGCGTGTTCGAGGCCTTCGACGGACTGATCGTTCAAGTTCGTGTGTGTAATGCGGGCCATCGCCGGGTCGAGGCTGTCCCTGTCAACGGCGAACCCGTGATTCTGCACGCTGATCTCGACTTTCCCCGTGGCGTGGTTCATCACGGGCTGGTTCCCGCCGCGATGCCCGAATTTGAGTTTGTAGGTCTCTCCTCCAAGGGCGTGGGCCAGGATTTGGTGGCCAAGACAGATACCGAATACAGGACGCTTGCCTATCAAGTCCCGAACGGTGGGAAACACATAGGGCAACGCGGCGGGATCGCCGGGACCATTCGACAAGAAGATGCCGTCGGGATCAAGGGCGAGCGCGTCTTCCGCCGAGGCGGTCGCTGGCAACACGGTCACGTCGCATCCCGCCTTCTGCAGCAGCCACAGGATGTTGTATTTGATGCCATAATCGAAGGCGGCCACACGGAACCGTTTCTCCGCGGGCGCTTCCCACTGGTAGGCTTCCGGCGTCGTTACGTCGCGCACATAATCGGCGCCCACCATGCCGGGGGATTCGATGGCCTTTTGCACGAGGCTGTCCGGATTGAGATCCGTCGTGCTGATGACCGCTTTCTTGGCGCCCTCCGTTCGCAGCAGGCGCGTAATGCGCCGCGTGTCCACGCCGTCGATACCCACCACATTGTGTTCGCGCAGATAGTCGGGGAGCGTCTGTTGCGCGCGCCAATTGCTGGGCTCCATGCAGCATTCGCCCATCACGAAACCCTGGGCGAACGGCTTGCGCGATTCCACGTCCTGCGGATTCACGCCGTAGTTCCCAATGAGGGGATACGTCATCGTGATGATCTGGCCGGCGTAAGAAGGATCAGTCAGGATCTCTTGATATCCGGTCATGCTGGTGTTGAAGACCAACTCGCCAAAGGTTTCTCCCTCGGCTCCGACGGACCGGCCTTGCAATACCGTGCCGTCTTCCAGTGCTAGCATCGCCTGTTTGTCGCTCATTAAGGTCCTCCGAGATTAGCGGGAAGTGGTTGTCTTGGTTATTGCGCGGGCTATGCCGCGGAACACGTTAGGGTCTTAGACGGGGTCCGAAGCCTAGGCGCGTTTAGGCTTGGTACGCTACGCGCCCATCGCATATCGTGGCCTTGACTTGACCCCGCAAGGTTCGGCCAGCGAATGGGGTGTTACGCCCCAACGAGGCGAACACGGCGGGATCCACGGTCCATTCCGCGTCAGGATCAAAGACAGTGATGTCCGCCGGGCCTCCTTCGTACAGCCGGCCCACGGGCAGGTTCAGGATGTCCGCGGCGCGATGGGTCATGAGGGCCAAGGCGTATTCCAAGGTAATGACGCCGGGCTCGACCAGCTCCGTGAGGACCAGCGCCAGACTCGTCTCGAGCCCCACGATGCCAAATGGCGCGAGTTGGACTTCCACGTCTTTCTCGGTCACGGTGTGAGGCGCGTGGTCGGTGGCGATGCAGTCGATGGTCCCGTCGGCCAATCCTTCCTTCACCGCCTCGACGTCCCCGGCTTCGCGCAAGGGCGGGTTCATCTTCGCGTTGGCCCCATGCGTTACGACCGCTTCGTCGGTAAGAGTCCAGTAATGCGGCGCGGTCTCGCACGTGATGGGCAGTCCGGCGGCCTTTGCCTGGCGGCAGATCGCCACGCCGCCGCCCGAGGTTACGTGCTGTATGTGCACGTGGGAATCCGTGAGCGCCGCCAGCCGGCAGTTGCGGTCGATGCGAATCTCTTCCATCGCCTTGGGCAACCCCGGCAGACCGAGCCTAGTGGACATGAACCCCTCGTTCATGGCGCCGCCTTCCATGAGGGATGCGTCCTCGCAATGCGCGAGATACGGGAGACCGCACATGGCCGCGTATTCCAGCACGCGGCGCAGCACCCATGCGCTCTCGATGTCGCTGCCGTCGTCGGTCACGGCCACGGCGCCCGCCTCGCGAATCTCGGCCATCTCTGTCATTTCGGCGCCGGCGCGCCTTTTCGTGGCGCAGGCGCTCGGCCACACCTTGATGGGCGACCCCTCCCGCGCCCGGCGCTTCACGAAATCGACCAAGCCGGCGTTGTCGATAGCGGGATTCGTGTTGGGCATGGTCACCACCGAGGTGAAGCCGCCCCGCGCCGCCGCTTGGCCTCCAGTAGCGATGGTTTCCTTCGACTCAAAGCCGGGTTCGCGAAAATGAACGTGAATGTCCACCAAGCCGGGACATACCACGCCGCCGCTGGCGTCAAGCTGTTCATCGCCTTTTAGATTCTCGCCGATGGCCTTGATGCTGCCGTTCTCAATCAAGACATCGCCGGTTTGCGAGAAACCGGAGGCGGGGTCAATGACGTGTCCATTGGCTATTACCAGACTCATGGCGGCGCTGTCCTTTCGGCTAGAGAAAACCACGGATATACACGGATGAACACGGATATACACCGAATTGCCGCGCGGTTTTGGAGCATTGTTGTAAATATAAAAGAGTGAGTAACGCGAAGTAGTTACTAGTAATAGCTAGATTAGTATTGTGCTCTTTGGTTGTTTAGCGAGTTACACTTCCATCCTTGTAAAGCAATGGCTTTCAAAATTCCGTGTTCATCCGTGTCTATCCGTGGTTCTTTTCTCTCTCTAACCTTGGATAATACCCGTTATCAATCCCTCTTCCGCCAGCCCTTGCCGCTATTCACGAGCAAATGCATGATGGCCATGCGGACGGCCACGCCGTTGCTTACCTGCTCCAGCACCACGCTGCGCCCGCCGTCGGCCACGTCGCTGGCGAGTTCGATGTCGCGGTTGAGGGGGCCGGGATGCATCACGATGGCGTGGGGCGGCGCCGCCTTCAGGGATTCCCGGTCCACGCGGAAAAGCCGGATGTATTCGCGCAGGGTCGGCAACAAGGCTTTCTGCTGGCGTTCAAGCTGGATCCGCAAGACGTAGACGACGTCGGCTTGACTCAAGGCTTCCCGAAGGTCCGTGGTCGCCTCGCACCCCATACGCTCGATTCCCGGCGGCAGCAAGGTGCTCGGGCCGCAAACCGTCACGCGGGCGCCCAGTTTGGTGAGTCCCCAAATGTTGCTTCGAGCCACCCGGCTATGCGTAATGTCGCCGATAATGGCCACTCGGACACCATCCAGGCCCGCTTCGGGGTCGCGCTGGGTGGTGCGGACGTGTTCGCGCATGGTGTAGGCGTCTAGCAACCCCTGGGTCGGATGTTCGTGGTACCCGTCGCCCGCGTTGATGATTTGGGAAGAGTGCCGCTCGGCCAGCATTCGGGCGGCGCCGGCGTGCCCATGCCGGATGACGACGATGTCCGTGTGCATGGCCTCGATGTTGGCCAGGGTGTCGTGAAGGGTTTCGCCCTTGGTGGAACTCGACGTGGAAGCGGCCATCGCGAGCGTATCGGCGCTAAGGCGCTTGGCCGCCAGCTCGAAGCTCGCCCGCGTGCGCGTGCTGGGTTCAAAAAACCAGTTCACCACGAGCCGGCCTTGAAGCAGGGGAACCTTCTTGATGCCGCTTTCGCGTTCGGAAATCTCAACGAATTGCGGCGCGGTGTCCAGAATCAACTCGATTTCACGCCGGGAAAGGTCTTCCAGGCCGATGAGGTCCTTGCGGGTCCAACCCGCCGTATCCACCTCACTCATTGGATTCACCGTCCTCATCTTCGGGCGCCGGTTCGGGCGAATCCCCTCGTTCAAGGAGCACGGAATCGGCGCCATCCGTTTCGGTGAGCAAGACCGACACGTGGTCCCGGGCATCGCTGGCGCAGTAGCCGCCGCAGAAATCGGGCTGAATAGGCAATTCCCGTGCGCCCCGGTCCACGAGGCAGGCTAGTTGAATGCGTTGCGGCCGGCCATAATCCATGACCTCGTCCATCGCCGCGCGCGCGGTGCGCCCCGCCATGATTACGTCGTCCACCAGAATGACAGTGATCCCGGTCACATTAAACTCGAAATGCGTCACGCCGCCGGCTTTGGCGGGCCGCACGCCCGACCGCACGTCGTCGCGGTACAAACTCGTGGCCAACGTGCCCACTTTGGGGCGTTGCCCCGTCATGCGTTCGAGTTCCGCCGCCAAGCGATCGGCCAACGGGCGGCCCCGGCGGAGGATGCCCAGCAGCGCCACGTTGTCCATGGAGGGGTGAGCCGCGGCGATTTCCCGCGCCATGCGCCGGATCGCCTCCTTCACGGAGTCCTCGTTCATGAAGACCGTGGCGGGTGATTGGGAGGAGTTGGATGCGTTCATGGGTTTCCTGGCAAAAAAAGCCCTTCTCACGGCCATGAGAAGGGGGGCGTCTCGCTCTATTGCGCCGCACCGCGGCCGTGCCGTTTAGGCGTGATTGTACTGGCGCGGGAGCAAACAGTCAAATCAGGGCTGAAGGCGCCGCCTCTCGGCGCTGGGCCGGCCGTGTCATGCCGGGATGCGGCCGAGATTGAACATGGGGGTGGGGGCGTCCTGCGTGGCGAGATGGATTTCCGTGCTCCCATGACGCACCGCCTGCCGGGCCATCGCATAGGCGAGGCCGGGACAGTTGTTCGACTCGCTGATGTGGACCAAGACCACGATATCAAGGCCGTCGTGGGCCAGTTTGGCGAGGAGGGAGCAGGCCTCCTGGTTCGACATGTGCCCATGCCAGCCGCGGATGCGCTGCTGGATGGCAGGGGGATAGCTCCCCTGGCGCAGCATCTCGGGACAATGGTTTGATTCGATAATCAGGGCGTTGGAGGCGCGCAACTTGGTTCGCACGAGAGCCGAGGCATGGCCGAGGTCGGCCGCGATCCCCAGCTTCACGCCGCCCGCCTCAACGGTATAACTGACGGGATCGGCGGCGTCATGGGCCACGCTGAAGCTCGCCACCCTCATTCCGCCTGTCTCGATGGCCTCGCCTCCTTCAAAAATCTCGACGCTAGGAAGTTTTCCCACGATTCGGGGCAAGTTTTCGTGGGTTCCTGCCGTCATATATACGGGAAGGTGAAGCGAGCGGGCCAAAGTGCCGACGCCATTGACGTGGTCCCCGTGCTCATGGGTAACAAACACGGCGCGGAGCGAGTCCAGGGATTCGCCCGCGGCCGCGGCGCGCAATTTGAGTTGGCGAAAACTAAGCCCGTTGTCGATGAGAATGGCGTGATCCGGGCTGGCCACCCATAGGGCGTTGCCCGAACTGCCACTGCCTAGCAGGCAAAAGCGGAGCACGGCGTATCCTTTCCTATAATGCACATAAAAGCGTCCGCCGCTGGGAGGCCTTTCCTGCCGCGGGCGCGGCGGCGGACAGAGTTGATGGGGCGCAGTATATCAAGGGCGGACGGTCTCCGCAATTGACAGTAAAAGAGTTCAGTGATATAGTGGCATGTGATTTGCTTGGGAGCGCGGAAAGACTATGATGCACATGGAGCACCGGTTGGCGCAGACGCAAAGCCAGCGTCTGATGCTGACCCAAAAGATGCAGCAGGCCGTGCAGATCCTGCAGTTGTCCACGCAGGAGCTGGAGCAGTACGTCGAGCAGGAATTGCAGAATAATCCCGTCCTTGAGGAGGTCGCCGATGGTAACGCGGTGGGGCTATTGGAGGTGGACGGCGAAAGGCGCTCCGCCTCGGCGGATGCCGATAGCTACGAGGACGTGGCTTTTGATGTGGACGCTTACGCCAAGGAATGGCGCGAAGGATCCACCGAGGGCCAGGATCTCAGCCGCAACCGGGAGAACGATGAAAGCCGCGACTATTATCAGAACTCGATAACGAGCGGGAGAAAATCGCTCACCTCGCATCTCCTCGAACAGCTCAACTTCGTTGGGCGCGACGACAGGACGTATGCGCTGGGCGAACGAATCATCGGCGACATCGACGATCGGGGCTATTTCACGGGTTCGCTGGAGAACATCGCCGCGGAATTTGAAGCCGCCCTCGGCGAAGTGGAAGGCATCCTGCGCATCATCCAGACGTTCGACCCGCCCGGCGTGGGCGCCCGCACAATCACGGAGTGCTTGCTTCTGCAGATTGACGCGGAGTATGGCGGCGATGAGCAGCTTCGCGAACTGGTGTCGAACCACCTCGAGGAGTTGGAAAAGCGCCAGATTCCCAAGATCGCCAAGGCCATGGGGATCACGCCGGAGCAGGTCGAAGCGTTGAAGACCAAGCTCAGCCGGCTCAACCCGTGGCCCGGTAACGAATTCGGCGGCGAACCGGCGCCCTACATCCAGCCGGACGTCATCGTCGAGAAGGACGAGGAAAACGACGATTACGTGGTGTACCTGGCGGATGAATCGTTGCCCAAGGTGCGCATTAACGAAGCCTACCAGGAATTGGCGCGCAATGGCCACGTAAACTCCGAAGAGAAGGAGTACATCCGCCAAAAAATGGAGTCGGCGCGGTGGCTGCTTCGCAATATTGAACAACGCAAGCACACCATTCTCCGTATCGCCACGGCCATCATTAATGTCCAACGGGACTTCTTGGACAAGGGCGTGGAAGGCATCAAGCCGTTGACGTTGCAAGAGATCGCCGACAGGGTCGGGATGCACGAGGCCACGATAAGCCGCACCACGCGGGGCAAGTACATTCAAACGCCGCAGGGCTTGTTCGAGATGAAGTACTTCTTTTCGTCTGGGTTGCGCAACGATTCCGGTGAGTCGCAGTCCTCGAAAAGCGTCCAATCCATCATCAAGCGGATGGTCGAGGAGGAAGACAAGAGGAAGCCGTTGAGCGACCAGAAGATCGCCGAGAAGCTTAAAAAGGACGGGATCAACATCGCCCGGCGCACGGTCACCAAATACCGCGAGGCGATGGGGATCTCACCGGCCGCCATGCGGCGCTCGTACGGCAAAAGCGCCGTCTAACACGTCTTCCCATGCCCCCTTCGCCAAATCGATCTCAACCGCCGCCCCCGGCCTTCCAGCCGCACGCGGTCACCGTGCTTACCCTCGTGCCAAACGCGGGGGATCGCCTCGTCCGGTGCCTGGAAAGCGTGCAGTGGGCCGATTCCATATTCTGTGTCGTGGATCCCCGCACGACGGACGGCTCGGGCGATGTCGCCCGGCAATACGCGAGCCGCGTCGTCATCCACGACTACGTGAACGCCGCCGATCAGCGTAACTGGGCCTTGCCCCAACTCCAGACGGAATGGACCCTGGTGCTAGACGCAGACGAGTGGGTCTCGCCGGAACTGACCCGCCGAATCCGGGCGATCATAGCCGATCCCGCCAGCCGCGACGGCTACCGCATACGCCGCCTCTCCTATTTCCTGGGCCGGCTCATCCGCCATGGCGGCTGGGAGCGCGACTACAACCTGCGGCTGTTTCGCACCCAACGCGGCCGGTACCTTGAGAAGCGCGTCCATTCACGCGTTGAGGTGGAGGGGCCCGTGGGGACCATTGAAGAACCCATGTACCATGACACCTACCGCGATTTCGACGAGTATTTCGCCACCTTCCAGCGCTTCACGACCTGGGGCGCGCAAGACCTCTACGACAAAGGCCGCCACACGCGCTTGGCCGACCTCACACTCCGTCCCGCAACCCGTTTCGCCAAGATGTATCTCCTCCGCCAAGGTTTTCGCGACGGCTATCACGGCGCCGTGTTGGCGGGGTTGGCCGCCTTTTCCGTCTTCACCAAGTACGCCAAGCTCTGGCATTACCGCCACAA
>JBKHFO010000145.1:0-8832 GCA_046540175.1 Candidatus Hydrogenedentota bacterium | reverse complement strand
TGGCGGGTAGGGGGCGGGAGTTGCCGAAGAATTGGCGGCCGGAACGGCGTTGTCCGGCCACCGCCAGCCGCCCTGACGCCGCCCGTCAGAAAACCGCGGCGTTTCGTGCTCATGATGTTCTCCCGTGGTGTTGTGTTTGGACTACGTGACGGCCTCATAATCGGCGCCTTTCAGGCTGTCCACGACTGAGCGTTGCCACTCCTCCAGCGCCGCCTTCATGCGCTCGGCGTGTTCGGGTTCGTCGTCAATGATGTTGTGTTCCTCGGCCGGATCCTCGACGAGGTTGTAGAGTTCATAGCGGTTCTCTGGTTCGCGGTTGGGAATGCGGTGCAGTTTGTAGGGGCCGTCCATCCAGGCGGCGTGACCGGGGCGCTCCTCCGCCTCGGACCAATCGTCGTCTGGCGCCCGTAGTAGCCCCCTTGGCGCGTCCGGTTCTTCGCCTGTTTCACGTGCCCGCTTAATCTCCTGGACGATAGCGCCGCTACGCATGGGTTGCCCTGAAGCGGGATAATTCCAGAACCCCATGGGCTCGGGCCGCTCGTCCATGCGGCCTTCAAGCAGCGGGACCAGGCTGATGCCGTCGAGGGGCCGGGGTTGGACCTCCGGTTCGGCGCCGGTCAGTTCGAGCAGGGTAGGGTAGAGGTCGCTCGTATTGGCGGCCACATCCGTCGTCCTAGGCTCCAAGCGGCCCGGCCATTCAATGACGGCGGGCACGCGTATCCCCCCTTCCCAAAGCTGACCTTTTTGGCCGCGCAATTCGCCGTTATCCGCCTCGGGTTCACGGCCGCCGTTGTCGCTGGTGAACAGCACCATGGTGTTTTCCGCGATCCCCCATTCCCGGAGTTGCTCGCGAACCCGGCCGACAGCGCGGTCCACGCCGGTGATTTCTCCGTAGTAATTCTGGAGGTTTTCGGGTTCATCGGAGTACAGTGCGCGCAATTCTTCCGTTGCTTCATGAGGGGTATGAGGGACGCCAAACCACACAACGGCCAGAAAAGGCCTGTCCTCTTCATAGGCTTGCTCCATGAATTCCAGAGCCGCCTCGACGGTCACCATCGAGCCTTCCCCATGGAGCTGGACCGGTTCACCATTGTGGCTCATCCATGGGTCGAGTTCGTAGAAGTTGGGCGCGGACACCCACTCCTCGAATCCCATCCCGCCGGGAGTGGTGGGATCGTCCGCAATAACCGACCCCAAGTGCCATTTGCCGAAGTGCCCTGTCGCGTAGCCCGCCTGCTTCAACGCCTTGGCCATGGTCACTTCCTGGGGCCGGATGGCGTTGCCCCATTGGAAAGCCCCGTAGCGGTTGGGGTGGCGCCCCGTCAGAAAACTCCCGCGCGTGGGCGTACACACCGGGGCGGCAGCATAAAAGCGGTCGAGCCGCAGGCCGTGTTCGGCCATCTCGTCGAGGACGGGCGTCTGGACGACGGGATGGCCCATGAAACCGGCGTCTCCGTAACCTTGATCGTCCGTCATGAACAGCACGAAATTGGGTGGTCTTCCATTCGCGCGCGCCGAGTCACGCCTAGGCCAGACGTGAGGCGCCAAGGCGCCCGCCACGCCCGCGGCCATGCCCCGGACCAAGAAACCGCGTCTTGTTATCTTTCGGCTCATTATCTTGTCCTCTCTGTTATGGCCTCTTCCGGTGTGTGTCCCTGAATTCGAACTTAGGCTACCCTACTTCAAGCGAGGCGCCGGACTCAAATCGCCCGCCCCGCCGCCTTTACTTTTGCGGCCGACTTTGCCAAAATGCGGCTTATCTTGGTGAACCCTTCCACCCTAAGTCAACAGCCTAGCCGAACAAACACGTTCCCTCGTTTAGTTGAAAGCCGCAACCGCCATGAGTTCCGCCACCGTCCACCGCCGAATCGGTTTCCTTTATGTGTTCCTCGCCATGGTGCTCTGGAGCACGGCGGAGGTGGTCGTCCGGTTCATTGTGGATGATATCCCAGCCCTTCAGCTTGGGACGTTCCGCTTCGTTGTAGGCGGCTTATTCTTGCTGACCTTTCTGCGCGGGGAGCTGCGCAGGCGCGGTTTGCGGCTCAACCGCCAGATTGTGCTGCACGCGGCCTGGATGGCGCTCATCGGGATGACGGTGGCCAATATCTGCTTTCAATACAGCCTGGAATACGCGGGCGCGGGCGTCGTGGCCACGCTCTTCGGGGCCAATCCTATCCTCGTGGCCGTCCTTGGGGCCATTATGTTGCGTGAACCGCTGACGGGTCCCAAGCTGGTGGGGGTCCTGTTGGGGTTCGCGGGTCTGCTCGTGTTAGCCACCAGCGAGCAGTCCGAGGTGTTCACGGTGCTCGGCTTCACGCTGGCCTTTGTGTTTGTGTGCTGCTTCTCGTTTTTCACGGTGGCGGTAAAAAAATTCGCCGGCCCCTACGCCGGTTTGCCCATCGTTGCGTTGTGCGCGGGGCTGGGGGGCGCCTATTTTGTTCCCATCGCCCTTATTCATGGCGACTTCTCCTATTGGGCGAACTGGGGGGAACTATGGCTTCCCTTGCTGTACCTCTCCATAGGTATCACGGGCTTCGCGTACTTGTTTTTCTTCATGGGATTGGCGCGGGTTGACGCCACGCAGGCGGCGAGCATTATTCTACTGAAACCACCGCTCGCCACCGCGCTTGCGGCCCTTTTTCTCAACGAACCTATTACCTGGCGGCTAGCCGTCTCCATAGCTCTTGTCCTGGGCGGACTTTATCTCGTCATTGTCGTGTACCGAGTCCGAAGCGTTCTTCCTCTGAACGCCCCGGCGGAGCCGGATCATGAAGCGTCTTCTTGAATGCAAAACACCAACGGCGAAATAGTTGTCATCTATACCGACGGCGGGTGTGACCCCAATCCGGGCGTGGGCGGATGGGGCGCTGTGCTGCTTTATAAAGACCATCGCAAGGAGCTGTCCGGCGGCGAATACAAGAGCACAAACAACCGGATGGAGCTGACCGCGGCCATTAAGGCCCTGGAAGCGCTCAAGCGGCCGTGCAATGTGGTGTTGCATACCGATTCGGAATACTTGCAGAAAGGCGTCACGCAGTGGCTGCCCAACTGGAAGCGGCGGGGCTGGAAACGCAAGGGCGGCGCCGTGAAGAACGAAGACTTGTGGCGCCGGCTGGACGAACTGATTCAGCACCACGACGTGGAATGGCGCTGGCTGCGGGGGCATGCCGGGGACGCGGAAAACGAGAGGTGCGACGAGTTGGCGAACGAGACCATTCAGCGCCTCCGCCGGCAAGCGAAATCTTAAGTAGGGGGTCCGTTCCTGTGGATGGGTTTTGCTCAAAAATGTAATGCGATGATCCACTATTTGGCCGACCTGAATAACGTTCGCTATACTGACTCTCATTTCTAAGGCGATATCCACAAAGAATTCGCAAGCGAACGGGAGGCGAGGAGTGTCGATACCTCAAAGGGCAAGCCTGCTGGCGAGCGTTGATGGCTTGAGCCGGACTGCATTCAAGATTGCGCAGGAGTTGTCTCAAAACAGCCGCTCTGGGCTAACGGTTCGAACGTTAGCCAAGAAACTCGATCTTCCCGAGGCGGAGATTGAGTATCTCGTTGATGTCAACGCTAGGCTCTTCTACATTGACCTCACTAAAGTGAAGCTGGCCCCAGGCGGGGCGGCGCTGGTGCAGCGGGTGGAGGATGGCCGGAAGAACCGTGGGAACGTTTCCTCCGTCCGCCGCGCGGTGAAGAACCTGAGCAACGCCGCCATGCGGGATCTTGAGGAGCGGCTCGGCCTGAGCCATGTCCTCCACAGAAACGTCGTGGGGGAGACCTTGTTGAGGATTGCCTACAAGCATCCCGGCTCCGTAGTTAAGTACGTGGCGAGGTTCGGCTTCTCCGAGACGGCCCAGGAACTCTTTGACATCGTCTGGCAGTCGGATGAGGGTGTCATGCCGGTCTCCACATTGCTGGCGCTTCATGATGGTTCCGAGCAAGCAGCGGAAGAGGCTTTGTGGGAGTTGTTTTCGGGGTTTGCCCTCTTCGAGATGTTCCGGTTCGACTCGGAGGATCGGCTGGTGCGCACGGTAGGGCTGTTGGCCGAAGTGCGCCGATGGCGGCAGAAGAATCAGGCCGCGGGAAAACAGGAGCTGACGTTGAAACCCGTTGAATCGCAAGAAGCGACTTCGGTGGACTGCCGGGGCCTCGCCCTCACGCGCTGTCTCATCCGGCTCGTGGCGGAGGTGGCGGCCAAACCGGCGCGGGTGCGGACGGAAGACAATGAACTGTGGCGGCAAGATCAGCAGCGGCTGAGCGCGCTCATGGATGAAAACGCCGAGCCCAACCTCGGCGAGTGTGTGTGGATGGCGCGGCGAGTGGGCTGGGTCGATGATGACGATAGGGAACTCCGGGTAGTCGAACTTGATAGGCTGCTTGAGATGTCTTGGGCCGAACGCCATCGGGAGCTATTCCACCGCCTCACTTCGCTGAGCACCACGGCGCCCCTCCATCTCCTTACCGAGTTGTGGGAAGAGTTGCAGCCGGGCGCGTGGTACACCGTGACGGATTTCGTGCGGCAGGCGCTCCGGTACAGCGCGGGAGACGAGCAACCCGTCCTGGAGGGTTCCCACTACATCTATCCCAGCGCCGGGCCTGGGGCCGAACGCGCCATCGCCCGGTCTCTTAAAGAAGTTTTTCATTGGCTTGGGGTGGTGGACCGGGCGGAAGCAGGGGGCGAAAACGTGTTCCGCCTGTCCGAACTGGGCCGGTGGCTCTTGATTGGGGAAGCGGATATCGAAGACGCGCCCCTGCAGGCGGAGGATGAGCTGGAACTCATCGTGCAGCCGAACTTTGATGTGGTCGTGCCGAATCTCGCGGCGGACCCCCTGGTGGCTGTCCCACTTGAACGCTTCGCGGAACGGCGCGGATCTGGACACGCGGCCGTCTACCGGCTCACGAAGGACGCCTTCACGCGCGCGATGCAGGCCAAGGAGGATCCGGACCAGTTTCTCGCCTTTCTGGTGACGCACAGCCGTGGTGATACGCTGCCCGAGAACGTGTTGAAAACCATCGATGAATGGCGGGGCGGCGTAAAACGGGTGCGGGTGCGCACGCTGCAAGTGGTGGAGTCCGACGATCCCCTCGTAATCGCGGAACTTCTGCATCGGCGCAAATTCAGCAAGTATCTGCGCACGGTGGATCCGGAGAAGATAGCGGCCTACTCCAAAATCACCAAGAAAGAATTGATGAATCTCTTGAAGAAAGACGGGTACGTGCTGGAGTAGAGTAGACGCGGCTTGTAGCCACTCTGAAGAAAGCGGACCATGTACCCATTACTGTAACCGTACGGGACTCCACAAGGCCCTTGCAAGGCGAAAAAGTAGCTCCTCTCGCTTGCGCCGGCCCCACCTAAAGGACGCCACGGTTTTGTCTTCACCGGCCTTGTAGAGGGTATCTACAACAAGATTGACCCCGGACCGGACCTTTTGTATACGATGCCAGGTATGTTGGCTGTCTTGCGCCCCATCTCCCGCGCCGCGTGACGATTTTTGGGCCTGCGTTCGAGCAAGCACGGCCTACGGCCGCCCGATGCGAAAGTCCGTGAAACGCATCCAGTGATCCGCATCTTCTGGTCCGTGGTACGTCACAAGGGCGATGGAATTGTCCTCACCGATGGGGAGTTCGCCGTCCGCTACTTCTTGAAACTCTTCTTCGTCCTCTTCTCTAAACTTAGCTTTGTATGAACCGTCGTCCTCCACAACGAGCCGCAGCTGAACGGTGGCTTTGTCCGTCTGCGCAAATCCGGGCACGATCACCGGGTCATCCTCCACCCGTTCGTGGACGATTTTAAAGTCCGGCTCTCCGTCGTGATACCAGGTCAAACCGGCTTGCTCGTACTGCTCCGTGGGAGTTTCTGTAAACGTGACGGTAACCTCGAAAACGAGTGGTCCGTCCACATCCGGCACGGGCCTGAGCAAAGCGTTGCGCACGGTTTCCGCATCGCCAGGCCGGGACCGGATCTCGAGCGCGCCATCGGCCAGCCGCCAATCGCCGGGATCTTCCCGCAGCCACGTCCAATCGTCATCCCATTCGTCTTCATCCGTGAAATTCGCTTCAAAAAGCACGTCCATGCCGGGCTCCGGCGCCGAATCGCTCGCGGCCAACGCCGCAAGGCACATCGCCATCGTTAGTACATGCATTTCTGTTTCCTCCCTATGTTGTCTCTTCTCGGCCACCGCCGCCCTCCCAACGTTTGAGAGCGGCGCTTCCTCGTTATACCATTTATTGTTGTCTCTGCGCACGGGAGAGCGGTTGCCCTTACGCCCGGCCTACCTCATCGCATTCGCCGTTGCCTGGTCTAACGGCAATATGCTATAGTCATTGTTGTTAGCATCAGTTAGAATTGCAGTCCATCCATCACCGGCCCCATGCCGGGGCAGGGAGTAAGTAGCCAGTGAAAAAAGAAATTCATCCTGAATACGTGGAGTGCACCGTGACGTGCGCCTGCGGCGCCACTTTTGAAACCCGCTCGACGCGCCCGAGTTATCACGTGGAAATCTGTTCGAATTGCCATCCCTTTTACACGGGTAAGCAGAAGTTCGTTGACAGTGAAGGCCGCGTGGAGCGGTTTAACCGGAAATACGGTAGGACCACCTAAGCCTGTATGCAGCAGGCCATGCGTGATAAGCTCCGGGCGCAAGCCGAGGAGTATGAGCGGTTGTCTCACTTGATGTCCACCCAAGAGGTGGCGTCCGATCCCAATGAATACCGCAGGCACGCCCAGGCACAGGCCGGGCTGCAAGAGCTTGTCGAAACGTTCCGGCGGTACGAGGCCGAGGAGAAGCGGCTCGAGGACGCGGAGTTCATACTTGAGCAAGGCGAGGATCCCGAGCTGTGCGAGCTGGCCGGGCAAGAACAGGACGAGCTTCAGCAGTCCCTGGAGCGCTTGGAGCGCCGGCTCAAGCTCTTACTAATTCCCAAGGACCCCAACGACGACAAGAACACGATCGTCGAGATTCGCGCGGGAACGGGCGGCGAGGAGGCGGCGCTGTTCGCGGCGGACCTCTATGGCATGTACATGCGCTACGCCGAACTCCAGAACTGGCGGATTGAGCTTTTGAGTTCTCACGCCACGGGGCTCGGGGGGTACAAGGAGATTTCCTTTAAGGTAGCGGGAAAGGGCGCTTACAGCCAGCTCAAGTACGAAGCGGGGGTTCACCGGGTTCAGCGTGTTCCGGAAACCGAAACGCAAGGGCGCATTCACACATCGGCGGTTACCGTGGCCGTGCTCCCAGAGGCCGAGGAGGTCGATGTGGACATCGATCCCAATGACTTGCGGATCGACGTGTTCCGTTCGTCGGGAGCGGGGGGACAGCACGTGAACACGACGGATTCCGCGGTCCGGATTACCCACCTGCCGACGGGAGTCGTGGTTTCATGCCAGGACGAGAAATCCCAGCACAAGAACAAGGCCAAGGGCATGACCATACTGCGGGCGCGGGTGTTGGCGCGCAAGCAGGCGGAAGAGGACGCGGCCCGCTCGGCTCATCGCAAGAATCAAGTCGGCAGCGGGGACCGGAGCGAGCGCATACGCACCTACAACTTCCCTCAGAACCGCGTAACCGATCATCGTATCAATATGACCTTGTACCAGCTCGACAAGTTCATGGAAGGGGAGATGCAGGAGATGATCGACGCGCTCGCCTCGTATTACCAGACGGAGCGGATGACGGCCGAGGCGTGAACGCCACCCCTACTCTGGGCGAGCGTTTGAGGCGCGCGGAAGCGCGTTTGGCGGCTGTGAGCGAAACCGCCAGGCTGGATGCCGAACTGCTCATGGCCGAAGCCCTCCAGCTTTCCCGCGCCCAGCTCATGGCGCGCCTGCGCCATCGGCGCGCGGTCCCCGCCTTTGATGCTCTTGTGGAGCGCCGGCTCAACCACGAGCCGATCGCGTATATTCTGGGGGAGCACGAGTTCTGGAGCCGCGCGTTCGTTGTGCGGCCGCCGTTGCTCGTTCCGCGGCCCGAGACGGAACACCTTGTCGAAGCCGTGCTCGAACGGCTTTCTCCCGCCTCCGCCCGCATCGCAGAGGTTGGAACGGGGACCGGGTGCGTCGCCGTCACGTTGGCGGCGGAACGCCCCGCGTGGCGCTTGGCGGCGTGCGACATCCGGCGCGAGGCCGTGTATACCGCTTGGGTTAATGCGCGGCGCCATGGAGTGGGGGAGCGCGTAACGCTCGTCCAGGGGGACGGCTTGCTTTGGAGCCGCGGGGGAGCGGGGTTTGACGCGATTGTTTCCAACCCGCCGTACGTGGAGACCGGCGCGTGGGACGCCTTGCCGGAAACCATCCGCCGCTACGAGGATCCCGGCGCGCTTCTGGCGGGCGCGGACGGTCTGGCGTTTATTCGGCGGCTTATGGAGGAAGCGTTTGCCCGGCTTGTTCCCGGCGGCCTGTTTGCGTTCGAGCTTGGAATGGGGCAATATGGGGCCGCCAGCAACCTATTGACTCAAGCCGGGTTTGTTCACGTGGCGGCAGCGCCGGATCTCCGTGGAATCGACCGGATCGCCACTGCGTACAAACCCATGTGAATGCCGGGGAGCCTTATGGAGACATCATCCCATTCCAATCGCACGGCGGTCCGCGAATTGCCCTTCGAAGAGCGGCCCCGGGAGCGCCTCAAACGGCTCGGCCCCGAAGCCTTGCAAGACGCCGAACTCATTGCTATCCTTTTTCGAACGGGAACCCCCAAAGTGGGAGCGGTGGCGTTAGCCCAGCAGGTTATCAGCCACTTCCGTGATCTCCGCGCCATCGCCCGCGCTTCCTTGACCGAATTGCAGGAGGTGAACGGCCTCGGGACCGTGGAGGCTATCGAGATCAAAGCGGCCCTG
>JBKHFO010000144.1:0-8950 GCA_046540175.1 Candidatus Hydrogenedentota bacterium | reverse complement strand
TTCCGGGGGAGAAGAAACCGCTAATGAACGCGAATTTACGCGAACAATCCCGGCCTTTACGAAAGGGAATTCGGTCGTACCGCCGGCATCTTGCCGGCACATAGGCCGCCTAGCAGGCGGCCATACAGTTCCCCTTTGGAAAGGATTCAGGAGGATGGCCCTAACCCTGTTGACACGTCGCCTATCTCCGCGAAGTGTGCCGGCGAGACGCCGGCGGTACGTGAGTACATCCCCGCGCGAAGGTAACGTAGAAGCGGCGCCCTTGAACCCCCTTTAAAATGGGAATTCTGCTTGGGGACGTCTATCGCGCGTTGAACGTTACGTAGGAGGACCATGGCGTTGAATCGCAGCAAGGGGCCGGTGGATGTAATCGCTTTGGAGGAACTGCCCGCCGAACTGGGCGTGTTCATCGAGGAGATGGCGCAAGGCACGGGCGAGCTGTATGGGGAGGCGGCGGCGGAGGAGTACCGCCAGCAGGCGCCGGCGTTGTTCCGGGCCAATCTGGAGAACCAGAGCGCGGGCCTGCTTGCTTCCGTAACGCCTGATGGCGCTTGCACGGGGCTTCTGCTCATGCTGTTGGATGAGGGCTTGGGGCGGATAGGGCTGGTGCACGTGCGGGCGCCCTTTCGCGGCGCGGACCATGAACAGGGCCTTGGGCGCACCGCCGTGGCCGTGCTTCGCGAGGCGGGGGCGGAGCGCATCCTGTTTCATTTTCTTCCCCTATGCGAATTGAATCTTGAGCCTGCGCTCACGGCGCTGGGCTTCTGGACCGCGCCGCACCTGCTCATGGCGGTTGATCTGGAGGAGGCGCCGTGGGCCGCCGGTGAGCCCGGGACTTCGAGGCCCCTCACAAACGATGATATTCCCGGGGCGGCGGAGATTATTGCCGCCGCGTATCGCGATCATCCCGCCCGGGAGATTGACCGGGAAGTCCAGGACCCGGATAACGCGGCGCGGTTTCTCACTGTCGCGCAAAGCGGGGGCTACGGCCGGGTCGAGCCGGGCTGGCTGCGCGTACTGGAGCGGGAAGGAAGGCTCACGGGGGTGGCGGTGGCGGCTCAAGCCGCGCCGGACGTGGGGTTCCTCATTCAACTGGCGGTCGCGCCCGAATGCCAGGGTAGCGGGGCGGGCAAGACGCTGCTGCGTGAAATGGGCCGCGCGTTCCGCGTGGATAGCTATTCCCGCATGGCCCTTGGCGTGCTGGCGTCGAATCCCGCGCGCAAGCTGTACGATAATCACGGATTTCGCGTAGTGCGTCATGTGGATACGCACGTCTGGCGGCGTCCCCCTAGTTGATTGGAATGGCCACCACATAGTTGGGTTTAGGTGGTACAGGGAGCCACGGGTTGTGGTCATGCTTTAGTGGGATCCCAGTAAGCCGATTCGTAAAAACGGCCCATGACATGATATCCTTTAATGATGAACGTGGTATCCTTTTACAATCGGCCGAGGGGCCGGAAAACCCGGAGTGCGTGCTGCCGAACCGTGGCGCCTTCCCGCTTCTCGGATTGGTGCTTGGGATGCGTGGCGGCCGTGGCGGCGCTGTGTGTGCTCGCATCTTCCGCGGCGGCTTGGCAGAACACCCAACAGCCCTACGAGGTCCGGTTCGAGGGCGTGGAGGGCGCGTTGCTGAACCGGTTGCGGGGCCTCTCGGACGCCGTGGAGCTTCAAGAGCGTCCGCCCGCCACGATGACCCTGTTGCGGCGGCGGGGCGAGGGGGACGCGCCCGCGTTCCTGCGAGCATTGCGCGCGGAAGGGTACTACGCCGCCGAAGTGGACGTGCGCATTGATGACACGGTGAGCCCCCCGATACTCACTTTTGTTATTGAACAGGGTCCCCCATTCCGGTTTGGCGAACGCAGCGTGCGGCTGGCCGATGGCGCCGAGCCGCCGGCGTTCGATTTGCCCGAACCGGCCGCGCTAGGTTTGGAAGAGGGGGGCCGAGCGTATACCCGCACCGTGCTGGAAGCCGAGCAACGGCTGTTGACGCGTTTCCAGTTGCGGGGGCATCCGTTCGCGGAAGTGGCGGATCGCCAAGTCATCGCCGACCACGCCACCAACCGGCTTGACGTGCATTTCAAGGTGGATCCCGGCCCATCGGCCGTGTTTGGCCCTGTCGAGTTCGAGGGCCTGGAGGAGGTGCGCGAGGACTTCGCCCAACTCCGGATACCGTGGGAGGAAGGAGACACCTTTAACTCGGCCCGGCTCAGGGAGGCGCGTGAGAAACTCACGGGAACCAACCTGTTTTCGATGGCCCGCGTGGAGCCCGGCGAGCAGCTTGACGCGGAGGGGCGATTGCCGGTGCGCGTTTATCTAAGCGAACGCAAACACCGCACGGTGCGGGCCGGGGTAAGCTTCCGCACGGACGAAGGCGTGGGCGGGCGGGTCGCCTGGGAACACCGCAATCTACTTGGGCGGGGCGAGCGCCTGACGGTTAGCGCGCGGGGCTCGGGAATAACGAAGGCGCTTGAGGTTGACTTTGAAAAGCCCGCCTTCGCGCATCCCGATCAGACGTTGCGCTCGCAAAGCCGCGTGGCGCGCGCAACCCCGGACGCGTTCACAAGCACCGGCGTGAGCACCCGCCTGTCGCTCGAACGAGACTTGACGGACCGCCTCACGGTGGGCGGCGGTGTGGAGGCTGCCGTGTCGGAAATCGAGCAGCTCAGGCTCACCCGCCAGCACGCCATTATGTCGTTGCCCATGTTTCTGGATTGGGACCGGCGGGACGACGCGCTGAACCCCACGGCGGGCGGACGGATTAACTGGCGTCTAGCGCCTTTTCGCGATTGGCGCGGTTCAGCCCACGGCTTTGTGCGATCGTCGGTTTCGTTAACGCAGTACTACCAAGTAACCGATAACTCGCCGCTCGTCCTCGCGGGCCGGTTAGCCCTCGGGACGATAGCGGGCGCCGATCGCGAGGATGTTCCCGCCGATGAGCGTTTCTATGCCGGAGGCGGCGGCTCGATTCGCGGATTTAGCTACCAGAGCGTGGGTCCCTTAGTGGATGACACCCCCACCGGCGGAAGCTCGCTGTTGGAGATGTCTCTGGAAGCGCGCTATCGCATGTCGGACAACCTCGGTTTCGTGTTGTTCGCCGACGGCGGGAACGCCTTCGAGAGGGAAACACCCGACTTCTCCGAGACCTTGCGGTGGGGAAGCGGGCTAGGTCTACGGTATTATACGCCCATGGGACCCCTGCGCTTCGATGTTGCCGTGCCCGTGAACGGCCGCTCCGGCATCGACGACCCATTTCAGCTTTATATCAGCATAGGACATTCCTTCTAAACCCATGAATCCACAACGCGCCATTCGACGCGGACTCAAATGGTTGGCCGTGGCCGTGTGCGCGGCGGCAATTCTCGGCGTGCTATTCCTGATTCTCCTTCAGACGCCGCCCGCCAAACGCATCATTGCCGAGCAGCTTTCCGCCCGGCTGGACGTGCATCCCCGGGTCCATATCCGGCTGGCGGACATCCGCGGCTGGCTCCCCTTCGATATCCGCGTGGGCGAAATTACGCTGAGCGATGAACAAGGGGTGTGGCTGACAGCCGAGGACGCCGCCGTGCGCTGGCGGGGCTTGCCCTTGCTCGAAGGACGGATCCACGGTTCCGCGATCACCGTCGACCAAGTCACGTGGCACCGGATTCCCACCGAGGAGGACCCGGATCCGCCGGACGTGCCAGAGGAACTGCCCGATCGCTGGCCCTCCGTGACGGTGGAGCGCATTGAAGCGCGTGAGGTCGTTTTGGAAGAAGCCGTTCTGGGGCAACGCGCGGCCTTTGCCGTCGAGGGCCACGTGGCGCCGCCCCCAGACCGGAACGGGATAGGTGTAGATCTTTCGCTCGCCCGCCTCGACGGCCCTCAAGAACGGGTCACCGTCTTGCTCGGCCTCTTGGGCGAACCCGGCGAGTTATCCTATGACGTGGATGTCGTGGAAGCAGGACTTGGAAGCCTGTTCGCTCATCTTGCCCGCCTTCCCGAAGACACCGAAGCTAGGGTTCGGCTAGCGGGCGGGGGCACGCTTTCCAATCTGAATAGTGTGGTCTCGCTCCATGCGGCTGAACTCGGCCAAGCGGAACTCAATCTGTCCGTGGGACTTCCCGATCCGATTACCTTCGGGCTTGATGGCGAGGTCACCCTCTTCCCGCACCGGCTTCCCGGGGTTGTTCATCACCTGACAGAAGAGCCCAGCGCCGTGACCGTGCGGGGCGCCTTCAAGGTGCGCGACTCGCTGAGATTGGACCAAATCTCCGTGGAAGGCCCTCCAGCCCGCCTCGCGGCAGCTGGACGCCTGGATCTCGTGGATTACACTGCGGAGGCCGACATTGATTTCGAGAGCGAAGACATTGGCGTGTTCGGCGCCCTGGCGGGGATTCCGCTGGGAGGCGGCTTGTCAGGGGCCGGTCATGTGGAAGGCCCCTTGCTGCAACCCCAGGGGTGGCTGGAGGTGGCCGGAACGGACTTGCTGTTCGATGAACTCCGGGCGGATTCGCTGGAAACGCGCGCGGAAGCCGCGAGTCTTAGCGAGATCGAGGGCGATTTCCCTGGCCTCGACGCAAATCTGCGAGGTAATGTCACGAGGCTGCGGGTCGCCGATCGCGCGGACTTCGAGCCCCTGGACCTCGAATGGGATGGCCATGCGACGGCGGAAACGCCCGAGCGTATTGACATCGCGGATCTGGGCTTGAACGGCGGCGGCGTCCAGGCGGATCTCGCTGGCCATTTCCTGCCGGAAGAACTCGGCGGCGCCGTGGAGGCGCAGCTCGTCGTGGACGAGATCGCGAGCTTGCCCATTCCCGGGCTTCCCCCCGAACTCGGCGGCTATGTGGAGTTGCAGGTGTCGGGAGAAGGAAGCGGCCGGGCGCGGACCGCGAGCGCCAACATAGAAGGCCACATAGCCAATGCCCAAGGACTGCCCGATCCAGCGCCATCGCTCGTGGGTGACCGGTTGGAGCTGCGGGTGGACGCTGCGCTGGACGAGGCAGGCGAGCTTACCGTTCGCGAGGCCGTGGCCGAAGGGACCGGCGCCACAGCGCGGGCGGAAGGCCGGATGACGTTGGAAACGCGCGATTTTGGCGTCACATGGGAAGCGCGCCTTCCCGAAATGGCCGCGCTCAGCGCCTATGCCGGCCGGGACTTGGCCGGCGAACTTGATCTCACGGGTTCCGCGGAGGGAGCGCCAGAGGTCTTCCAGGCCACCGTTGAAGGGGATGGGCGCAACCTGGCCCTGGACGAGTTCTCGTTCGCCTCCGGCCGCGTCGAATTAGCCCTGGAACAATTGCCCGCCATGCCCCAGGGACGCGCCGCCGTGCGTCTAGGCGAGGGCGGAGAGGCCTACGAAGCAGAAGGCCGTCTCGCCTTGACGGAGGCGGACGTTTCCGTGGAAGACCTCTTGGTCACCGCGCCCGGCGCCCGCATCACCGGCCATGGCCGATACCGGTTCGAACCGCAACTGGCCTCCGGGCAGTTGGATGGCGCCGTCGAGGACCTTGAACCCTTAACTGCGTTAGTAGGCGAACCCATGACCGGGTCGGTTGAGCTGGCTCTGCTGTTGGACGACGCCGGGGACCGTCAGAACGCGGAGATCGATCTTACCGCCGCCTCCATTGGCTCGCGGTTTGCCGATCTCGAAAACCTCGCGCTTGAGGCGTCCCTGAACGATATTCCCCGCACGCTCGCGGGCTCGCTGGAAGCGCGCGTGGACGGATTGACAACAGAGGAGTTCGTCCTTGACGCTGGGGCGCTGGAAGCGGACGGAGACGCGGACGCGTTGCGTTTCGCGGTCCAAACGAACGGCGCCGTGGCGGACGAGCCGTTTCATCTCCGTGGCGGGGGAGAAGCGGCGCTGGATTTGCCCCAGTTCAATGTGACCCTGGCTTCGCTAGACGCCGCCTATCTTGGCATTCCTATCGTCAATCGGACTCCGCTAACCGCCGCGCGGACGGAGGCGGGCTGGGAGATTCCCCGCGCCGAGTTGCAAGTGGGAGACGAGGCGCGGTTCGCGGTGCAGGGGACAATGGAGCCGGACCAACTTCAAGGACAGGCCGAGTTTGACCAGATTGACTTGGCCATACTGGAGCAATTCCTGCCCACGCATCCCGCCGGGCTGGCGCAAGGGACGGTGACCCTGGCGGGCGCGCCGGACGCCCCGGAACTCACGGCCGAACTGGATGTGGCCCAGCTCCGCGTGGATCATCCCTCCGTCCAGGAACTGGACGACGGTTCCTTGAGGGCCAACGCACGGTTGGCTGAGGGGCGGTTGCGCGCACAAGCCCGCTTCGACGGGCCGCTCGAAAGCAATGCGGACGCAGCCGCGGAGTTGCCCATCACGTTTAGCCTCGATCCCTTTGTGTTTGAGGCCCCCACAGACGCCCCATTCCAAGCTCGGCTGGCCGCCCACACGCGCTTGGAGATCATAGGGGCCGCCCTCTTACTAGACGACCAATCGGTGACGGGTAACCTTGAAGCGGACATGGCGGTCTCCGGAACCCTGGACGCGCCCGCGGTCGCCGGGCACGCGGTCATTCCAGATGCACGGTATGAACATTGGGACCATGGGGTGGTCCTTCACGGGATTGACGTTCGCCTTGTCGCACAGGACCAGCACATCCTTATCGAGCGCGCCACGATGACGGACGGCGGTTCCGGCCAGATCGCCCTGGAGGGACGCTTCGACCTGGATCTCGATGAGAACCTTCCCTTCCAGGTATCCACCCGCTTCCGCAACGCCCAGCTGTTGCGCCAGGACAACTTGCGCGCCACGATCGACGGCGCCCTGGAAACGCAAGGGTCTTTGGAGGGCGCGTTGGTGACGGGCGTTCTCACGTGCGCCCCCATTCATTTCGATATTCCCGACCGGTTGCCGGCCAGCGCGGGCCCTCAGCTTGAGGTTACAGAGATCAACCGGCCCGGCGCGCCTGTGGAAGAAGGCGAATCCGTCGCCGAAGAAGACGAGGCTCCGGGGAGCAGTCCGCCCGCGTACGACGCTCGCCTGGATGTGCAACTCGAGTTTCCCGGTCGCGTCTTCGTGCGGGGCCGCGGGCTTGACAGCGAATGGCAGGGCAGTCTCCGAGTCCGCGGCCCAATCACCAATCCCGCGGTGGCGGGCAATCTCAACGTGCTGCGCGGCCATTTCAGTTTCATGGAACGGCGATTCAATATGGCGGAGAGCGCCATTGTGTTTAACGGCGCCACACCGATCTCGCCCATGCTGGACATCACCGCCGTAAGCGACGCGCGCGAGTTGACCGCCCGGCTGCGCGTGACGGGGCCCGCGGATTCGCCCGATATCGCCTTGGAGTCCGATCCTCCGCTACCCCAAGACGAAATTCTGGCCCGGGTGCTGTTCGGACGCGACTTGGCCAACGTTAATCCCGTGCAGGCCCTTCGCCTGGCGCATGCCGCCAACACCTTGGCCGGCGGCGGGGCCCGGGCGTTCGCGCTGATGGGCCGCACGCGCCAAATGCTTGGCATGGACCAGCTGGATGTGCGCGGAGTCGGGGAAGAAGACCCGACGGTCGCCATGGGACGCTACATCGGTGACGACATCTACGTGGAGGTGGAAAAGGGTCTAATGAACGATTCGGGCCGCCTTCATGTGGAGGTGGAGTTGACGCCGCGTTTTTCGCTCGATAGCGAGGTGGGCGAGGACGCGGAGGGCGGCATGGGCTTTAATTGGAGATACGATTACTGAGTATGGCCGGCCACCCCGATTCTGAACCAATCGCCGTTGGCAAGGAAGCGGCGCCCGTGGACCGGCTCATCCATATCGCCGATCTTCACTTTTGGCGCGTAACCCTGAATCCCCTCCGCTTGGTCAGCAAGCGGCTGCTCGGCAACCTCAACGTGTGGTTGCGCCGCCGGCATCAGTTCACCATGGCCGCGAGCCGCGCTCATGCGCGCGCGGTGGCGGCTCAAGGGGTCTCCACGGTGCTGCTCACGGGTGACTTCACGTCCACGGCGCTGGAGGAAGAATTCGCCATGGCCGATGAGTTCATGCGCCATTTGCAGGCCCTGGGTCTGAACACTGTCGTCTTGCCGGGGAACCACGACGTCTACACCTTCGAGTCCGTCCGCACGCGGCGCTTTGAGCGGCGCTTTGAGCGCTACCTGCCCGCCGGGGGGTATCCCGCGATGCTGGAACTCGAAGGCGGAACCTGGCTTCTCCTTGTCCCCACCGTGTGCCCCAATCTTTTGTCCTCCCGGGGCCGTATCCGGGATAGGGAAATAGAGCGCGTCCGGGAGTTGCTTCAACAGGGCGGCGGTCCCATCATCGTGGCGGGTCACTATCCCTTACTCACCAAGACTCCGGGATACACGCTGACCACGCGACGCAATCTGCGCAACGCCGAGGCGCTACGCACTGCCTTGGGGGAGGCCGGGCGGCCCATTCTCTATGTGGCGGGCCATGTCCATCGGTTTAGCTACGTACAGGACGAACGATATCCTCACGTCCATCACTTGACCACCGGGGCTTTCTTCTACCGGAACACACGGGAAAACATCGAAGGCGAATTCGCCGAACTAGTGGTCCATCCCGGCCGCTTCGACGTCGTCCGCCACGTATTGCGCGGAAGCTGGGAGCAGATTCCCGCCGAAGTAGGCCGCCCTGGATAAGTTGCGCCGCGCTGTGCGATATGGTATAGTCCCGCTTGCACTGAGACGGAGCGTCCAGTGCGCGTCGAAGACAGCAGGCGGTCCGAAAGGGCCTTAAATTCGCCAGCCGAGACGTGGGAACGCGCCATCGCCACTCCTTCCTAATCCAGTTGGGAACATGGGTGAGAAGGGCGTGCGCATTGTAAGCGCAACGACTCCCGCGTGGCCTGTGTCTTCAGGCGGCGCGGTTTTTTTTTACCCTGCTCGAAAGGAGGTGAGCCGATTTGAAACGGGCCGATAAGGAAACATCCGTCGCGGAACTCAAGGAGCGGCTGGAACACTATCCCGTGGCCGT
>JBKHFO010000143.1:0-8983 GCA_046540175.1 Candidatus Hydrogenedentota bacterium | reverse complement strand
TGACTACTTCTTCCTCAAAATACGGCAGGCCTTCCCCGGAAATGGGACATGAACCGATTTTTTTGGGGGATCGGGGTTCCGGGTTCGGGGTTTGGGAACCGCGAAGGGGCGCGAATTGGCGCGAAAGGGGCCGAAAAAGGGGCCGCCTACCTTGATTTTCGTCTGGAACGAGGGAATGGTGCGATATTTTCTTTGCGGCTTAGGCGCTTAGCGTGAAGAGCGGGGTCGGATCTTCTGGAAGGGGGAATGGGATTTATATTGCCGGCAAGATGCCGGCGGTACGCGGGGAAAAGTAACCGCGAAGGGGCGCGAATTGGCGCGAAACATCCCCCTTGATCCCCCTTCAAAGGGGGAATGAGCGGGGACATCCCCTTTAAATGTCGTGTGTGAATGGGTACTTGTGTGATAGTTTCTTGGCGGCTTGGCGTGAAACAAAACCGGCCTCACGCAGGGAGGCAAAGGCGCAAAGAGACATACTCGAAGGGGGGATGCGGTTTACATGCCGGCAAGATGCCGGCGGTACGCGGGGACAGGCTTTTAAAGGGGGGAAAGAGAGGTAGCATAGCCCCTTTTTGCCGGGGATTGAGGGCGATGTTGAGGGCTCCTTTCGCGCCAATTCGCGTTCATTCGCGGTTACAATTCCCCCTTCGAAGGGGGTGGCCCGAAAGGGCCGGGGGATGTACAATCAACGTAGGCGCTGCCGCGTGGAATTGATCGCCAATGAACGCGGAATGTATGCGAAACCCTGAAAGGAGCTAGTTGTGGACGATTTGTATGCGCATCCCGAGTATTATGAGCTGGCGTTCGCCTATCGCGATTCGGCGGCGGAGCAGCGGGTGTTGGAGGCGTGTATCGCGCGGCATGGGGGCCGGCCGGTGAAGCGGGTGCTGGAGGTGGCGTGTGGGCATGGTCCGCATGCGCCGTTGTGGTTGGAGCGCGGGTATCAGTACGTGGGGCTGGATTGCTGCGGGGCGATGCTGGAGCGGGCGCGGGCACGGGTGGGGGATGCCGCTGGGGCGGCGTGGATCCAGGGGGATCTCGCGGATTTTGCGGCGCCGGACCCGGCGGATTTCGCGTATGTGCTGTTGGGATCCCTCTATGCGCAGGACACAAACGCGCTCCATGCGCACTATGATGCGATGGCGAAGGCGCTCGCGCCGGGGGGGCTGTATGTCTTGGAATGGTGTGTGGAGTTTGAACCGTTTGTGGACATGGTGGATAGTTGGCGCCACACCTATGACCACACGGTGGTGGAGACGCTGTACACGCTTACGCATCTGAATCGCGTGGAGCAAACGGTGGAGGAGCGGGTGGAGGTGACGGCGCATGAGCCCGCGGGGGCGCGGACCTTTGCGACGAGCGCCACGAAGCGGGTAATGTATCCGCAGGAGTTTCTTCAGTTTATCGCTCATCATCCCGCGTTCGAGTTCGTGGGCTGGTGGAACGATTGGGACTTGGATGACCCGCTGGATGGGGCGTATCCGATCAATCGTCCGCTGATCGTGATTCGGCGGTTGGCGTGACGCGCGCGTTGACGTTATGAGCCAGAACACTTCCAACGAATCGGCGGCCTCGTTGCCGGAGCTTCTGGAAGCGATCCGGGGATGCCGGCTGTGTGAGGCGCATCTGCCGCATGGGCCCCGGCCGGTGTTGCGGGCCGGGGAAACCGCGCGCATCCTGATCGTGGGGCAAGCGCCGGGCGCGAAGGTGCATGACACGGGCATCCCCTGGAACGACGCGAGCGGCAACCGGCTGCGCGCGTGGCTCGCCATGGATCGGGACACGTTTTACGACACGTCCCGCATCGCCATCCTGCCGATGGGCTTCTGTTATCCGGGCCGCGACCCGCGCGGGGGCGATTTGCCGCCGAGGCCGGAGTGTGGCCCCGCATGGCACGGGGCGTTGTGGGAGGCCTTGCCCCGCATCGAAACGGTCATCCTGGCGGGGGGGTACGCGCAACGCCATTACCTTGGGCCGCGCGCGGCGAAGAACCTGACCGAGACCGTGCGGGCCTGGCGCGCGTACGCGCCGGCGTATTGGCCGCTGCCCCATCCTTCCTTCCGCAACCTCGCCTGGCTCAAGCGCAACCCGTGGTTCGAGGCGGAGGTCGTCCCCGCGCTTCGCGACCACGTGCACGGGCTACTCGCGGAGCCATGAGCGGCTGCCATCCCCGCTCCTGGACAGGAAACGGGCGGCGGATTCCCTATCGCTTAGGAACCCCGCCGCCCGTATAGTTGTTTCTGTTAGGCGCGAAACCGAATGACGTGGCCGGCTGCGCGTTACTCCACTTCCGCTTCGCCCAGTTCCACCAGCTCGATACGCGCGCGGGGCGCGCCGTCGCCGTGCCGGTTGTCCAGGCGGAGGATGCGCGTATACCCGCCCGGCCGTTCGGCGTACACAGGGCCGAGTTCCGCGAAGAGTTTGCGCACGGTGTCGTCGTCCCGCAGGACGGCGAAGGCGCGGCGCCGGTTGTGCAGCGTATCATTCTTCGCCATGGTGATGAGCGGTTCGGCGAAGCGCCGCAACTCCTTCGATTTCGCCACGGTGGTGGTGATCGCGTGGTGCTGGAACAGCGCCAGCGTGAGGTTTTTCATGGTGGCCTTGCGATGAGCGGTGGTCCTTCCCAACCGCCGGCCTGCTTTACGATGCCGCATGGACGCCAATCCTTTCTGCGTTTAGTTTGATGCTATACGTTCCAGCCCCTGAAGCGGAGCGGCATTTCCCTTTGAATACGCGCCGGGACGATGGCCCGGTTTCTATCGTTCATCTTCCAGCTCAGACAGTTCTTCGTCGCCGGTTGACTCTTCCTCGGCCTCTTCCACAGCCTCGTCTTCACCGGGCGGGTAGGCTTCGGCTCCCCCGTCCGCTTCGCCTCGCTGTTCCGTTTCCGGTTCTTCGGGAGCCTCCGCTCCGCCGACGTTCATGCTGAAGGAGAGTCCCATCGGCTCAAGTTTGGACTTGATCTCGTCCAGGGACCGCTTGCCGAAGTTGTGAAGCTTTAGCATCTCCGATTCACTGCGCCAGACGAGGTCGCGCACGGTTTCGATGTTTTCCGCCTTAAGGCAATTGGCCGACCGCACACTCAATTCCAAGTCCTCGACGGGCTGATTGAGTTTGCGATTAAGCTCGGGGTCCGAGCTGTCCCATCCGCCAGCCTCGCCGCCTTCGCCTTGCTGCTGGACGAAAATGCTGAAGTGGTCGATGAGGAGCTGGCCCGCCTCCCGCACGGCGGCCTCGGGCTTGATCGAGCCGTTGGTCCACACATCGAGCACCAGGCGGTCGTAATCCGTCTGCTGACCGACACGCGCGTCCTCGACCAGGAAATTCACCCGTTTCACGGGCGAGAAATTCGCATCCAGGTACACCGTCCCGATAGCGGCGTGTTCAAGTTCAAAGTTGTCCGCGGTGACATAGCCACGCCCGTGGCTCACCTTGATGTCCATCTCCAGCTCGGTCGAATCGGATGTGCACGTACAAACCAGCAAGTCGGGGTTGTAGACTTCGACATCCGCATCCTTGAACACCTCACCGGCATACACCTCGCCGGCTCCGGAATGCTTAAACGTGAAAATCGTAGGCTCTTCGGTTTTAAGATGGAGGTCACACCGTTTCAAGTTGAGCACGACATCGGTCACGTCTTCCTTGACTCCTGGAATCGCGGAAAACTCATGTTTAACCCCCTCGATACGCAGGGCGGTAACCGCCGATCCTTCCAGGCTCGCCAGGAGCACGCGCCGAAGGGCGTTGCCAATCGTCGTGCCATAGCCTCGCTCGAAAGGTTCAATTTGAAAGCGCGAATAGGTGTCGGTGGCCCCATCCTCGATCTTGACCCAGTTTGGTTTTACAAACTCTTGTGCGATCATGAGTTCCAGTCTCCAGGGAATGAGGGCTCGCCGGGTCTGCCGGCTTGTTACGTGACGTGGCGCCCGCTGTTTTTTCGCCGGCTGCCGGGCCGGTTAAGCGCCACGCCGGGACCGAGGGAAGGCGAGCGGCCCGGGCCCCTCGGCCGGTATTTGAAAGTGAGCACACTACGCCCGTGCGCCACGCTCGCGGCTTGCGCGTTCGTGACGCCGGACACGCAGGCTCAGACGCGGCGGCGTTTCTTGGGACGGCACCCGTTGTGGGGAATACTGGTAACGTCCCGGATGAGGGTCACGTCAAGACCGGCGGCTTGAATCGCCCGAATCGACGATTCCCGGCCGGCCCCGGGCCCGTTCACATACACTTTCACCTCTTTCAGGCCCATCTCGCGGGCGCGTTGCGTCGCCGCTTCGGCGGCCACCTGCGCGGCAAAGGCGGTGCTCTTACGCGACCCTTTGAACCCGACTTGCCCCGCGCTCGACCACGACACCACATTACCCTGGTTATCGGAGATGGATATGATCGTATTGTTAAACGTCGCCTGGATATGGGCGACCCCGGCGGTCACATTGAGTGTGGTGCGCTTTTTCCGGCTTTTTGCTTTTCGTTTATCTTTCGCCACTGAGCGCGATCTCCTACTTCTTTCTTACGGTTGTGCGGCGGGGTCCCTTACGGGTGCGGGCATTTGTGCAGGTCTTCTGACCGCGCACGGGCAAGCCTCGCTTGTGCCGGATGCCCCGATAGCAGTTGATGTCCATCAAGCGCTTAATATTGGCCATGGTCTCCCGCCGCAAATCGCCTTCGACGGTATAATTGCTCTGGATGGAGGCGGTCAGCCGGTTCGCATCTTCATCGCTCAGGTCCGAGACGCGCGTTCCGGGGTCAATATTGGTCTCCGCCAACACCCGCCTCGCGCGCGCTTCTCCCACGCCATAAATCTGTTGCAAACCCGCCATAATCGTTCTCTTGCGGGGAAGGTCGACGCCGATCACTCGTGCCATGCCTGTGTGCTCCTGTCCGCCCTACCCTTGGCGCTGTTTGTGTTTGGGATTGCTGCAAATCACCCGCACCCGGCCATGGCGCCGGATGATCTTGCATCGCTCGCAAATCTTGCGTGCCGAAGCTCGAACTTTCATTGTGCTGTCTTCCTCCGCCCCGCGGCCCAGGCCGCTGGCATTCCATGCGCCTCCCCATCCGAAGGGAGCCGCGGTTTCCGCATTGATCTAGGATTGACCTACCCGCTAGCCCCTCTTGCGCATCCTTGATGGCAAAAGGGGGCCACCGGGCTTATTTGTAGCGATACGTGATGCGGCCCCGGCTCAAGTCATAGGGCGACATTTCCAGTTTTACACGGTCGCCGGGCAAAATGCGAATGAAATTCATGCGCATCTTGCCTGAAATATGCGCCAAAACCGTATGCCCGTTCTTCAATTCCACGCGAAACATCGCGTTGGGCAGGGGCTCCACTACGGTGCCTTCTACTTCTATTGCTTCTTCTTTTTCCATGGTCCTATGCAATCGCTTTAGAGGGATTGGCCCCAAACAAGCTCGGGCGTGGCGGACAGCACCTCGGCCTGACCGTCGCGCACAGCAATACTGTGTTCGAAATGGGCGCTGGGCTGGCCATCGCCCGAAACGGCGCTCCACCCGTCCCGGAGAATCTGCACATTGTACACGCCTGCCGTAATCATGGGCTCGATGGCCATGACCATGCCAGCCTTAAGCTTGGCGCCCCGCTGCCGGGATTTGAAATTCAAGATCTGCGGGGGCTCGTGCATCTGTTCGCCAATACCATGCCCGGTGAAACAGCGAACAATGCTGAAGCCAGTCCCTTTACACACCTTATCCACCGCCGCTCCGATATCCCCGACATGGTTGCCGGGCTTGGCCGCCTTGATCGCCTCGCTCAAGGCGCGATCGGTAACTTCCATTACATGGCGCCGTGTCTCATCGACCTCGCCGCACGGCAGCGTCACGGCGGCGTCGCCGACGTAGCCGTTGTAGCGCACCCCCACGTCAATGCTTACCAGTTCGCCTTCCCGGAGCTTGCGCCCGCCCGGCACGCCATGCACAATCACTTCGTCCACTGAAATGCACGTCGATTTTGGAAAACCCTGGTAACCCAGAAAGGCGGGTTCGCCGCCCATGCCCACAATAAGCTCGTGGGCGTACTCGTCCAGCTCGCCGGTTGTCACTCCGGGCGCCACTTCGCGAGCCAAGGCCACGTGGACCTTTGCAACCATTTGATTCGCTTGCCGAAGAATGTCTATCTCATTGTCCGTGCGAATAGCTATCACAGGGTTTTCTTTGCTCCGTCCGCCCCCACAATGGTCTTGACCCGCTCGAAAACCTCCGCCGGGCCCTCCCCGGCGCTATCCACCGGGGTAAGCAGCCCCTTCTTCCCATAATACTCCAACAACGGCTGGGTACTCTCCCGGTATACCCGCATCCGTTCCCGAACCGTCTCTTCCGTATCGTCGCTGCGCTGCACTATATTACACGTGCTTATGTCGCGCCCTTGCGGACAACCGCGCGCTTCCGGGGGATCGGTGCGCATGTTAAAGATTGCGCCACAATCCACACACGACCGCCGCGCCGTCAACCGGTTAATGATCTCTTCTTCGTCCACGTCAAGTTGAATAACATAATCAAGCTGCTCGCCGCGCCCCTCAAGAAACGCATCCAGCGCTTCCGCTTGCGCCACCGAGCGCGGAAAGCCATCCAGCACGTAGCCCTCCTGGCAATCCGGTTGCGCCAGCCGGTCCCGCACGATGTCCACCACAAGCGAATCAGGCGCCAGTTGCCCGGCGTTCATGTACGCTTCCGCGCGCTGCCCAAGCTCGGTCTTGTTCCGCAGGTTCTCCCGAAAGATATCCCCGGTCGATATGTGCGGAACCTCTAGAAAACGCGCCAGCTCGGTGGCCTGCGTGCCTTTTCCCGCGCCCGGAGCCCCCAATAACACCACTCGTAATCCCACTGCCAATCCCCAATCTGCCGTTCTGTCGTTTGTTAACCCCGGCGTCCACGGACCCGGCGGCCTTTCATGAAACCTTCGTAGTTCCGCATCACCAGATGCTGCTCGATTTGGCGCACGGTATCCAGTCCCACGCCCACGAGAATCAGCAAGCTCGTGCCGCCAAAGAAACTTGCGATCTGCCAGTCGTAGATCCCGAGAAAATGATACGCGACTTGAGGCAACAACGCCACGCCCGACAGGAACACCGCGCCGACCACGGTCACCCGCGTCATCACATGCTGCAAGTATTCCGCCGTGGCCTTGCCGGGACGCACGCCCACCACGACGCCGCCGTATTTCTTCATGTTGTCCGCCACTTCCACCGGATTAAATGTGATGGCCGTATAGAAGAAGCAGAAGAACATAATCATTCCAATGTACAAAACATTGTACAACAAGCCATTTTGCCACTGTTGGAAATAATTCGCCACCCCGGGCATCTCCAGCGCTTGCCCGATCATGCTCGGCAGCATGAGGATGGAACTGGCGAAGATAATGGGAATCACACCCGCCTGGTTCACGCGCAGGGGAAGATAATTCCGCGCCCCCGCAAACACCCGCCGCCCTTTGACCTGACGCGGATACTGCACGGGGATTCGCCGCTGCCCTTGGGTCATCATCACTACGAAGCCGGTCACGCACACCAGCACGATGACGAGAATGCCAACCTGCAGAATATCTATCTCGCGGGCCCGCACCAATTGGGCCAGATTACCCAGCGCCGTGGGCGCGCCAGAAACGATGCTGATAAAAATTATCAGGGAAATGCCGTTGCCAACGCCTCGTTCACTAATCTGTTCGCCAAGCCACATCAGGAACGTCGTGCCCGCCGTGAACGTAATCATGCACAACAGCACAAACCCGAAGCCCGGATTAGGCACCACCTCCTCGCCATAGCCTTGCAGAAGCGTCGCCATCCCGATGGATTGCACCATACACAATCCAATTGTAGCATACCGAGTGTACTCGGTGATCTTTTTGCGCCCCTCTTCGCCTTCTTTCGACAGCTTCTCCAGCGTGGGGACCACGGCCGTAAGCAGCTGCATGATGATGGAAGCGCTAATATATGGCATGATGCCCAACGCGAAGATGGTCGCTTGCGCGAAGGCGCCGCCTGTAAACAGATCGTAGAACCCGAGCAATCCGCCGGCTTCTTGTACCCGTTGCGCCAAGGCCACCCCGTCAATGCCAGGCGTGGGGATCTGGGCGCCAATACGGTAGACCGCCAGCATCAGCAGCGTGAAAATCATGCGCTGCTTGAGTTCGGGGATTCTAAACGCGTTACGTAGTGCTTCAACTGGCTGGGCCACGGCCTGTATCTCCATTGCCGCCGTCCGCAATCGAACGGCCTGACTGGTGCTGCCTAAACTTTCCTAGCGAGCCACTGCCTCATCCCTATCGCGAGCGAGGGACAAGGAGTTCCACCGAACCGCCAGCCGCCTCGATCTTGCGCCTGGCTTCCTGGCTGACGGCGTGGGCCTTGACCGTGAGCGCCTTACTCAAATCGCCGCGGGCCAGTATCTTAATATAGCTGGCCGAGCGCGGCGCCACCTTGGCTTTACTCAACGTCTCTGGCGTAACCTCGGCCCCATCCTCAAATCTATCCTCGAGTCTGCCCACATTCACCGGCGTCAATTCAATGCGCTTTTGCCGGGTGAAACCTCGTTTCGGAAGGCGGCGGTTCAATGGCATCTGCCCGCCTTCGAACCCTCGGGGCCTCGAGTAGCCGGACCGGGCCTTCTGCCCTTTGTGCCCTTTCCCCGAGGTCTTACCGGTACCCGAACCTGGGCCCCGGCCCACGCGTTTCCGCTGCTTACGCCCGCCTTCCGCCGCGGGAATGCTATCCAATTCCATGATGTTTATCCGTTCCTTCGTAGCTGTTTACGCGGGCGCTGTCCCGCCTAACCGCTTTCCGGCCGCGCCAGACTCGCCAAATCAGTCCTAGAGAACCGCGCTGACCGACAGCCCACGCTCCTCGGCCACTTCCTCGGCCGTGCGCAGTTGGGTTAATCCGTCCATGGTGGCCCACACAACGTTCGTCGCATTGTTGCTTCCGAGGCATTTGGTCAATATGTTCTCGTACCCCGCCGCTTCCAACACAGCGCG
>JBKHFO010000142.1:0-9065 GCA_046540175.1 Candidatus Hydrogenedentota bacterium | reverse complement strand
CGCTCTTTACGCGCACTTTTGTCAAGTAAATCCAACCTCCTCTCTACAACACCGGGCTGGGCCGATGGATAATTAGGCCTGGCGTGAACCAGTGGCCTAGCGTTCCGCAACGAAAACCCGCCCCTCGACAGGGCAGGGGCGCACAACCCTCACAACCGTCACGAACGCCGACGATATACTATCACGCTTTAGCCTGATGGATCAATCCCTTTGCCGCCAATTGGGTAAGGCGGGGCGCCCGGTGTTTACATCCCCCGGCCCTTACGGGCGCCCCTTCGATGGGGGAATCGATCCGCTCATCTGTTGAGTGAAGAACGGCCCACCGATCTAGCCGCTTTGCATGGAGAATTTCCCGCTTGCAAGAGGGATCAAGGGGGATGTTGTTCCCTGGAGCAGCGTCCTTACCCGGCGATTAGGGTTTGCGCGCAGGCAACCGGCTCCCCCCTCTCCCTGCCGGAACGGGCGCGCGCGCATCACATCTTCTGCATCATGGCCAGGAATTCTTGGTTGTTCTTGGTCTTTTTGAGTTTTTCCACCAAGAGTTCGTTGGCTTCCGTTGGGCTCAAAGGACTAAGAATCTTCAGCATTAGCCAGATGCGTTGCAGTTCTTCTTCCAACACCAGCAGCTCTTCCTTGCGGGTGCGGGATTTGTGGACGTCGATGGCGGGGAAGATGCGCTTCTCCATCAGGCGGCGGTCGAGGTGCAGCTCCATGTTGCCCGTGCCCTTGAATTCCTCGAAGATAACGTCATCCATCCGGCTGCCTGTCTCTATGAGAGCCGTGGCGAGGATAGTGAGGCTTCCGCCTTCCTCCACGTTGCGCGCGGCCCCGAAGAAACGCTTGGGCCGCTGCAGGGCGTTGGCGTCCACGCCGCCAGAGAGGACCTTTCCGCTGGCGGGGACGATAACGTTGTATGCGCGGGCGAGGCGCGTGATGGAGTCGAGCAGGATGACGACGTCCTTCTTGTGTTCGACCAAGCGTTTGGCCTTCTCGAGCACCATCTCGGCGACCTGCACGTGGCGTTCCGGGGGCTCGTCAAAGGTAGAGGCGATCACTTCGCCCCGGACCGAGCGCGCCATGTCGGTCACCTCCTCGGGCCGCTCGTCAATGAGCAGCACAATAACCGTGGCCTCGGGGTGGTTCACACAAACGGAGTTGGCGATCTTTTGCAGAAGCACGGTCTTGCCCGTGAACGGCGCCGCCACGAGCAGGCCCCGCTGCCCCTTTCCGATGGGGGCCAAGAGATCCATGATGCGCATGGAGATCTCCTTGGGGTCTGTCTCGAGTTTCAGACGCTCATCGGGGTGCAAGGGGGTCAGATTGTCAAACAGGATGCGTTCCCGGGCGACATCGGGGCTTTCGTTATTGACCGTTTCCACCTTCAGCAAGGCGAAGTAACGTTCCCCTTCCTTGGGCGGCCGCACGTGGCCTTGGACGGTGTCGCCTGTGCGCAATCCAAACTTGCGGATTTGGGAAGGCGACACGTAAATGTCGTCCGGTCCCGGCAGATAGGAGTAATCTCCCGAGCGCAGAAATCCAAATCCATCGGGCAGGATCTCAAGCGTGCCTTCCCCGTAGATGGCCCCAGCATTTTCGATGCTGAATTGCAAAATCTTGAAGATCAAGTCCTGCTTTTTGAGCCCGCTGTAGTTCTCAATCCCAGCTTGCCGGGCCATGTCCGTCAGCTCGGGAATCGACATGCGCTTCAGCTCTACAATCGAGACCTCCTGCCCTTTAAAAGGGGACTGGCTAGCCTCCTCGGCGGCCCCGTTTGGCTGACCATCGGCAGGGGGAGCTTGCGCTGTCTTGGCGGAACCGCCTTGCCGGTTATTCCGGGGATAGCTCCTATTTGGCGAGTTCATGGTATTGCGTTTCGCTCCTTTTGCGCCCCGTCCCTTGTTTTGCGTCTTGTCGCCAGTGTTCTTATCAGGCATTAATCGTCCTCTCAGAAAACAATCCCGAGTGTTGTTCCACCTACATTTCCGGGGCCGGCAAAAACGCCAGACGAAGGGTCCCCGGTTTCAAGGGCGGCGCCCAAACGCAGCCCCTCCTTCATGGATATACTCAATGC
Organism: Candidatus Hydrogenedentota bacterium; assembly: GCA_046540175.1. Lineage (GTDB taxonomy): Bacteria > Hydrogenedentota > Hydrogenedentia > Hydrogenedentales > SLHB01 > SKRY01. The sequence goes on along the minus strand of JBKHFO010000142.1, from coordinate 6,994 downwards.
AATTCTTCCCAACTCGACCCGGTCCCTACCTCCACCAAGAGCGGCACATCCAGCTCCACGGCGTCTTCCATCACCGCCCGCATGATTTCACCCACCCCCTCGGCCTCTTTCTCCGGCGCCTCGACAAGAAGCTCGTCATGGACTTGGAGCAGCATGCGGGCATTCTTCCCGCGAAGAAGGGAATCGGCGCGCAGCATGGCGAGCTTGATGATATCGGCGGCGCTGCCTTGAACGGGCGTGTTGATGGCGGCTCTTTCCGCCCCGGCGCGCGTGGCCGCGTTGGCATGCAGCAACTCGGGCACGTACCGGCGCCGCCCCAGCAACGTGGTGACGTACCCCCATTCCTTGGCTCGTTCAATTGTCGTGTCCAGCCATTGCTTTACCCCCGGATACTCGGCGAAGTACTGGTTGATAAAGCGGCTGGCCTCGCCCGGCGTAATGCGCAGGTTGCGGGCCAACCCGTAAGGGCTGATGCCGTAGATAACCCCGAAATTCACCGCCTTTGCCCGCCGGCGCATCTCGCTCGTGACGCCGGTGGGCGCAACCCCGAAAACGCGCACCGCCGTGTCGCGGTGAATGTCGCGGCCTTCCGCGAAAGCCGCCTTCAGACGCTCGTCTCCCGAGAGATGGGCCATGATCCGCAGTTCGATTTGCGAATAATCGGCGGATACGAACCGGTACCCCTTTTCTGGAACGAAGGCCTTCCGAATCTGCCGTCCAAACTCGCTTCGCACCGGGATGTTCTGCAGATTGGGATCACTGCTGGAAAGCCGTCCGGTGGCGGCGACTGCTTGATTGAAGGAAGAATGGATACGGCCGGTTTCGGGATGAACCAAACGGGGCAGGGCCTCAACATAGGTGCTTCGAAGTTTGTCGAGCATCCGGTATTCCAGCAGCAGCTCGGGGAGAGGATGTTCGCGCGCCAATTCCTCAAGTACTTCCACATCCGTTGAATACCCTGTCTTGGTTTTCCGGATGGGTTTGAGGCCCAGCCTGTCAAACAAGATCTCCTGAAGCTGCTTGGGAGAGTTAATCTGAAAAGGTCCGCCCGCTTGTTCGTGGATGGACGCCTCCAGCGACTCGAGCCGATCGCTTATTTGCCGCCGAAGATCTTCAAATACCCCCTGCTCCACGGCGATGCCCGTCATTTCCATGCGGACGAGCACCTCGATCAGCGGCGCCTCCACCTGCTGGAACAAGGCTTCGACTTCCCGTTCGCGAAGGCGCTTCCGGAAAAGACTGGTCAGCCGCCACGTGATGTCCGCATCTTCACAAGCGTAGGGCGTTGCGCGCGAGAGGGGGACTTTGTCGAAAGTAATTGCCTTGGCGCCTTTACCGATAACATCGGCTAAGGGCAACATCTTCCGCTTAAGGTAGTGGAGACTAACTTCCTGTAAATTATGGCGCATCCGGGAGGGATCTGTCAAATACGAAGCAACCATCGTATCCATGGTTACCCCGGCAAGATCGATTCCTGCCCGGCGCAGCACAATCCAGTCGTATTTGATGTTGTGGCCGGACTTCTCCACCTTGGGATCGCGAAGCAAGGGATCCAGCAGCTTCAAGACGCGGTCGCGGTCAAGCGCCGTCACCCTCTCCCCGTTGTCAAGCGCCATTGCCTCGGGCGCATGGCCCACGGGGATATAATGGCCGGTCTTGGCTTCGCAACTCACGGATATGCCCACGAGTTCGGCAAACATGGGATGGGAAGACGTCGTTTCCGTGTCAATGGCGAAGGCCCCGTTCTGGCGCAGGGTTTCAATCAGTTCTTGCAGGGCCTCTTCCGTGCGCACCAACTGGTAGTCCGTTTGCTCTTCCTGCGCCGCCTCCGGGATAAGTTCGTCGAGCAAGGAATGGAATTCGAGTTTGGTGAGCACGGCGGCGAGTTTATCTCGGTCCCACTCGGCGCGGCGGCATTGCTCCAAATCCCAATCGACCTCCACATCGGTCTCAAGGGTCACAAGCTCCCGGCTGAGGAAGGCGTTCTCCTTGTCTTCGGCGATCTTTTCCTTCTGTTTGCCCTTGAGTTGGTCCAGATTCTGGTACAGATTGTCGAGCGTCTCAAATCTTTGAAGGAGCGATTTGGCCGTTTTCTCGCCAATACCCCGCACGCCAGGCACGTTATCCGACGTGTCGCCGATGAGCGCCATGGCGTCCACCACCCGTTCCGGAGGCACGCCGTACCGTTCCCGGACTTCGCCAGGACCGTACCATGCGCCGTTATCCCCCTTGTAGGGATCGTACACCGTCACGTTGTCCCCCACGAGCTGCAAAATGTCCTTATCCCCCGTGACAATCACGACGTCCATTCCCTGCTCCGCGCCTTGGCGCGCCAGCGTGGCGATGACATCGTCGGCTTCGACGCCATCCACCCGCAACAAGGGGATATTAAGGGCCTCGAGCACTTCATCGATGAACGGCAATTGGCTAATGAGATCGTCGGGCATCGCGTCGCGTGTCGCCTTGTACTCCGGGTAACGCTCATGCCGGAAGGTCTTGCCGGGAGCGTCGAACACAGCGGCGATGTAGGCGGGCTCGTTTTCCCGGAGCAACTTGAGAACCACGCGGGTGAATCCATACACGGCGTTGGTGGGTTGACCCTCGGAGTTGGCGAGATTGCGGATGGCGAAGTAGGAGCGATACGCGAATGCGGAACCGTCCAACAAAAACAAACGCTCAGACATAGCCCCCCCTTGCGGCGGCTTCAAGCACGCCTGCCGCCGCCTTCCGGGATGCTCCCGTCTCTCCCACCTTTTCCCGCAACCGGGCGTATTCCGTGAGGACGCTGGCCCGGCGGGGCGTGTCTTCCAGAAGTTCCAGCGCCGCCGGCGTCACGTTTTGCATGGAAGCTTCCCCTTGTACAAACTCCGGCACGATTCGTTTCTCCGCAAGGATATTCGCCAGGGCGATGTGCTCGACGCGCACCAGGCGCCGGGCGATCCAAAAACTGAGCGGGGAAACCTTGTAGACCACCACCATGGGCACCTGAAACAAGGCTGTCTCCAAGGTAGCCGTCCCCGAGGCGACGAGGCAAAAACGGGCGGCGTCAAGCAGTTCGTAGGTTTGGCCCACGACCGTCTCCAGCGGGAAATCGCCGGCCAAGGCCCGGATTTGCGCTTCCCGCGCGGCGTCCACACAGGGGGTGATGAAACGGGCGCCGGGATACCTATGTTGGATTTCTTGGGCCACCTCGAGCATGAGCGGCATCAGGCGGCGAATCTCTTGCGCCCGGCTGCCGGGCATCAAGCCGATGACGCATTCGCCGCGAAACACGCCCTGCACCGGCACACTCGCGATATAGTCCAACAGGGGATGGCCCACATAGACGCAGTCAAGGCCCACTTCCTTGTAAAGCCGTTCCTCGAACGGCAGAATGACGAGCATTTTGTCAACCGTGCGCGCGAGCGTGTGGATCCGCTTGCTTTTCCACGCCCACACCTGGGGGCTGATGTAATAAACCACCGGTATCCCGAGCTGCTTGGCCGCCTTGGCCAGACGCAGATTGAAGCCGGGGTAATCGATAAGCACCAAACACGAGGGACGCGTGCGGGCCAGATGGTTCACCGTATCGTAATATAGCCGCCGCAGGTATCGCAGGGATTGTACCACCTCCGTGAATCCCATGATGCCCCGTTCGGCCAGATCGTGGCGCAAGGTCATTCCCGCTTCCGCCATGTGCCGGCCGCCGAGCCCCTCGCAGAACGCGGCCGGGTTCGCCTCCCGCAGCGCACGGACCAGATTGCCCCCGTGGATATCGCCGGAGGACTCCCCGGCTACAAAAAAAATCCGCTTCACTGCTGCTCTCGGATAGCGCCAACGATGGATTGAGCCAATTGGAGCGCGGCCATGCCGTCTTCACCAGTCACCACCGGGCGTGAGCGATCGTTCACGCAAGAGAGGAAGGCCGCCAGTTCATTGCGCAAGGGCTCGCCGCGTTTCACGGCGAGCGGCTCCACCGAAATCATGTCCATCGGATTGCCACCGGCAGGCAATGGACCCGGCTGTTTGCGGTAGACCAAGACCTGTTGCTCGCTGTAGTCGGTGGACACATAGGCGTCGCTCTCGAAGATGCGGATCTTCCGGAGCTTTTCCATGGACACCCGGCTACACGTCAGGTTGGCGACGCAGCCCGAAGCGAAACGTAAACGGACATTGGCGATATCCTCCGGCTCGGAGAACACCGGCACGCCCACTGCGTCGATGGACTTCACCGGGCTGGGTTCCAGCGCCTGGAGAATCTCGAGATCATGAATCATGAGGTCATACACCACGCTCACGTCTTGGCTTCGGCCGGGATACGGGCTCAGCCGGTGGCACTCTATGAAACGGGGCTTCCGAATCGCCTCGATAAGCGCTGTGACAGCCCCGTTGAAGCGCTCCACGTGGCCCACTTGCAAAAGGCGCCCATGGGCCTCGGCCGCTTCCACCATGGTTTGAGCCTCTTCCACCGAGGAGGCGATCGGCTTCTCAACCAGCACGTCCACGCCGCACGAAAGTAGACGCTTCGCCAAGGAGGCGTGCGCCGCCGTCGGCGCCACGATCGAGGCGGCGTCGATGCCTGCCTCAAGCAAGCTCTCCACATCGGCCATCGGCTTTGTGGCGAAATCTCGCGCGGCTTTGTCCGCCCGGTCCGGGTCCGGGTCGGTCACACCTATGAGGTCGGCCTCGGGCAGCTCATGATAAATCCGCGCATGATGATACCCGAGATGGCCCACCCCCACTACTCCAACGCGCAGAGCTGTCATCGGGTGCTTTCCTAAGGATTGCCATGCAGTAAAGGGCGGTTTAGAGACCGCGCGCGGCTTAAACGGTTACGCCCCGAATGGATTTCCGGAAAAAGTCCACAAAATAGTCGCGTTCAGGCGTATCGGCCAACTGCGCCTCGATTTCGTGCAAGGCCTGACTCGTATTCAAATCGGAACGCGAGATAATGCGGTACATGTTCTTGATAAGTCCGCGGGCCTCCTGGTCCAGGCCAGCCCGGCGCAATCCAACCGAATTCGGGCCGCAACACCGCGCTGGATGGCCTTCGACGATCATGAACGGCGGCACGTCCTTCGTCACGCGCGACATGCCCCCCACGAAGGACAACTTGCCCACCACGCATTCTTGGTGAATGCCGCTCAAACCACCCAGGATAGCGTGATCCTCCACCTCGACATGCCCCGCCAGCGACGCGCAATTCGCCATAACGACCTCGTCGCCAATATGGCAATCATGCGCTATATGTGAATACGCCATAATAAGGCAGCCGCTTCCAATGGACGTAACGCGGTGTTCTTCGTCGTAGCTGGTCATCGTGCTGGCGCTGACGGTCACGTGTTCCCGAAAGCAGTTGTTATCCCCTATTTCGGCGCGTCCCACCAAACCTTTACGATGTTTGAGATCCTGGGACAACACGCCAATTTGGGCGCCGCTGAAAAAGTGGTTGTTCTTTCCAATCACGGTCCGCCCTTGGATGACGCAATGGGGCCCTACAACGGTTCCCGCCCCCAATTGGACGTGGGGTCCTATGATGGAGAAGGGCTGAATCTCGACGTCATCAGCCAGCTCCGCTTCTGGATCAACAATAGCCGTGGGATGAATATTCATGTAAAAGCACCTTGGAATAGGAATGCGCAAGCGACTAGGATGCCGTTGGAAATAGCACAAAAGAGATTGAAATTCAAGCGTCCGGCCTTTTCCGCCGCCGCACACCGTAGCGGCGAATGTTCATTTTCCCCCGTTTTTGCCCCGGTCCGGGGATGGGCCCTGCCCGAGGAAAGAGAACGCCGCAGCCATTCAGCCCCCTCACCCAGGAAACATCCTCCCCTTTTTGGAAGGCGGATTCATTTGATACACGGGTACAACCGGCGTGATCCGGCATTCACCCACTGGATAGAGCGTTCGTGATCGTTCCAGGAAGAGAGCAAGGATCTGTAAAAGGGTGCGGCCGGCACCTACTGGTGTGATTATGCTTGCACAAATCCCTCTCCCCCTCGCCCCTTGCTCCTTGGTACAATGGGGCCCCCAGGAGCCAACCCCAATAGATTATCACAAAAGAGGGAGGATCCCAACAATGGCAGTTAAAGCGACATGGCTGGGCCACTCCGCCGTGCTTATCGAGGACGGCGCCACAAACATCCTGATTGACCCCTATCTCACGGACAACCCCATGGCGAGCGCAAAACCCGAAGACCTTAAGGCGGACTTGCTTCTGCTTACCCATGACCACGCCGACCACGTCGGGGACACCGAGCATTTCCTCAAACAAGGCGCGACCTTTGTGGGCGTGTTCGAGACCGCCATGAGGTACGCGAACCAGGGGTACACGGTGGAGCCGATGAACACGGGCGGCAGTATTACAACGAACGGCGTCCGGGTTCACATGGTGGAGGCTATCCACAGCTACGGCGAGGGAGTCGCGGCGGGCTTCGTCGTGGAGACCGGCGGCCGTCAGATTTACCATGCCGGGGACACCGCCCTCACCATGAACATGCGGATTCTCAACGAATTCTTCGACATTGACCTCGCCTTCGTGCCCATTGGCGACCGATTCACGATGGGCGCCGATTCAGCCGCGACCGCGGTGGAGTGGTGCGGCGCGAAGAAGGCTACGCCCATCCACTACGGCACATGGCCTCCGATTCAGGGCAATCCGGATCGCTTTGCCGACCTTATTGGGGGCAGAGCGGCCATATTGAGGCCAGGCGAATCCGTGGAGCTCTAACGGCTCCCGTATACCTGTGGAGAATGGGGCGGCAAGGCGTAAAAGACCTACGTCTTGCCGCCTCGTTTAACAGTGCCGCCCAACACAGAAATTCTCGCCTAATCCGAAAAGAGGCAACAACATTCCTTTCGATCCGTTTTTACCAACGAACGCACTAAGAATTTGAGATACAGGGTTGGACAAATAGAAAAGGCCTGCGATTTACACATCACAGGCCCTCTTAGATGCAACTTTATATGGTGGAGGAGAAGGGATTCGAACCCTCGACCTCTGCGTTGCGAACGC
>JBKHFO010000141.1:0-9084 GCA_046540175.1 Candidatus Hydrogenedentota bacterium | reverse complement strand
GTTCACATCCCAAGCCAGCAAAAGAGAGGGCCACGACGGCTACTAGCAACGGCGCATTTCGTATCAGCCTATCCTTGCACATAACGTACCTCCTTCTTCTGCGCGAGCCATGCTCGCGCGTTTGTGTACCGAAGCCCACAAGCTATTATGCCGTCACCTTGGCGCGACATCTACCGGCGAATTCTTATAACACACTCAAAATAGGGCCGTCAAAAAGCAGATTACACTCCTTCAATACGGCCACTTTCGCGCAACACAACGCTTAATCGATTATTGGGCTACGACAGAAAATCCCAGAATACGCCACCCAACAGGCGTTGCGCGTCCTCTCGAATGGCGGTCTCGCTCAGTTTCCAGCCGCTCGCCACGAGATCCTCGTATTTGTCAGCCAGCACCTTGGCGATGATCTGCCGGCTGTGGTCCCACTTGTACAGCACCTGTTCGAGGACACGGGCGTCGCTGTGCTGGGGCACGATGCTGCTGCCAAGCATCTCAAAACGCATGCGGGTGATTTCCTCAATCAGTAGGGGATTATTCAGGAACCACCAGCAGCCGAACAGCATGAGGTTCGGGAACTTTCGCGCGGTCACGCACAAGCCATGCTGGTTTTCCCGGGCCAGCATGGTCACCATGAACTTGTTTGCGGGATTCTCGGCGCAAAGCCGTTCCAGCGCCTCAATAGACGCCGTCCCCACGCCATCGCCCGCCAGTTTCAGGGCGGGATTCACCCCGCGCTTCACGCCGATCATGAGGGCGAAGGGAATGCCGTGCTCTTCGGCCGTTGGCAGGATGCAGTCCCGCATCACCCGCGACCGGGGCGTATCATCCGGGTACGTGAAGTCCGGGGGAAGGGACACCGCCATGTAGCGCGCCTTCATCCGTTGAATCCATTCCGAAAGGAACCGGCGCACCTCGGCCACCGTCTGGCCGCCAAAGCCGGCGTCCACGTTGTAGCCCCGCGCGTTCAAAATGGACACCGCGTTCGACCAATCGTTCAGCAGAGGATCGATGCGCAAGGCCGCGTGAAAGCGCGAGTCGATAGCGGCCTCTGCCTCCCACACAGGCCGTTCCGTGTCGTCAAAGGGATCGTTGGTCATCACCACCGACTCGAGATTTGCCGCCTTAAAGACATCGTCCACCTGATCCTCGATTGACTGACTGGCGAAATACGCGCGGAAATCCGCCAGCCGGCCGTCGCCTGGATGGAGGCCAAGCCGATTCAGCACCGTGACCACCCCGCGGCAGGCTTCGCTGTAAGGCGTGCGATCCACGAAGAGCGTCTGCCAAATGAAGGCGGCCTGCTCGGGTTTGCTCATCCCCCAATAGGTCTCATACGGAATGCGCGACGCCCGCACGGCCTCGGCGATGAGATAGTGATAGGTGAGGAGTTCATCGATTCCCCACAACAACAAATCCCCAAACACGGGCGCATAAAGATGGGTATGGATGTCCGTGACCGGTTGTTCGTTCACGATGCGCGTCACGGCGTCGCGCAACTCCCCCGCGTTGGCGGCGGTGTAGGCGCGTTCATTCGTTTGCGTGTGGCCAGTTTGTGTCATGGCAGTTCGTCTCCTGATTTCGTGAGTTAGCATTCATGTAATTTCCAGCACAGCCTTCCAACAGACGAGACGTCTGGAAGGCGCGGCGGCCGGCTTCCCGGGCCGGAAGGCGAAAGGCCGCGTCACCCCAACTCCCGCGCTTCCCGGCGGGCCACGGCCGCCAGAAGATCTTCCAAGAATTGCTCGCGCTGTTCCGTTTCGACCGGTTCCACAAACCCCACCCTATGGGCGATGGCGCCAGCAAGCCGGCCGGCCAATTGGGCGCGATGTTCGGGATGAATGCCCGGCCGCCGGTTCAGAAAGATCTCGACGGCCTGCATATCCAACTCGTCCAAGGCGTTGAGCTGAGCCGGATTGAACCGGAATACTTCCTCGCCTGGGCCTCGCGCCATCAGACGAGTGCGTAAGCCGTCCCGTTCGGCTTGGTCCTCCCGCACCACCAGCGTCCCCGCCACCATGTCTCCCACCCGCTGCCATTTCTCGCTCAGCAGGGGCACAATCCAAAGGAGAGGGAACTGGTCAATTGTTCGGAATAGGGTGCGGATGATAATCGCCGAGAGGGTCAACGAAAAACCGCGATCCATGACGACCCGGATGTTCATAAGGGACGCGCCGGGGGTTTGGCCGTTCCGCCGCCATTCGTAGTACACGAAATAGGCCATGGAGAAAAAAGCGGGCACGATGATCATAAGGGCGATGAGGAGCGCCCAATAGATGGACTCGTCCGCCATGTAGGGCGCGAACACGGTGAGGGCAAGCAGCCCTGCCACGAATAACAGGAGAACGGCCGCCGACACGATGAAGTAATCGAACACAACCGCCATGAACCGCCGCCCCGGACCCGCCAGCTGGTATGTTACGGTAATGTTTTCCGGTGTTTCAAACTGAACCTGCTTGTCCATGCCTTTCTCTTCCCTTCAGGCTATCCTGAAGCCGGGCCGCGAAACGCGCCACGGACCCTCGCCAAGGCCGTCTTACAGCCAGCGCTCCATCCATTCGTCGGCGACGTGCAGCGAATCGCGCGTAAACGTTGGACCGCCCCGATGGGTGTGATTCTTAACGGCATCCGGCGCGCCAAGGAGCTTATAAATCTTCTTGGCTTGAGTGACGGCCTTTCGGCAACTCGCGGGCTTGGGCAAGGCCGGATCGTTGAGCGGCGTGTTTAGAAGCACCGCGCTCGGAGCCGCCAAGGCCAGGATGTGTTCCCAATCAAAGGCAAACTCGCCTGTTTCAGCCGCTTCCCGCACCTTTGGCAGATAGACAAAGTTGTCTTCACTGGCCCACCTACCCACCGGGTCCGGGTCATCGGCGAACCGGACAAATGCGCTGCTCGCCACGCACGCCTGAGTCCGGTCGTCAAAGGCCGCCGCGAGCAACGCGTTCACGCCACCGAAGCCATGGCCAATCACGCCCAGCCGCGCGTTATCCACCTGCTTGATTTCGGCGAGCACATCCAACGCGCGCGTGTGATCAAAAAGCATTCGCCCCAACGCCGAAACAGCGGGCTGATCACGATAGAACCCCGCCGTGTCGTAGGGTTTAAGCCCAGGGGTAACCCGCTCGCCGGCCGTGATGCAGTCCGGGGCGATGGTGAAGTACCCTTGTTCGGCATAGTGTTGAGCGAAGGCCAAAGGGGGATGGGCATCGATGCCGGCGGGCTCATCCTTGCCTTGCTTCACCGCCCGGTGACAACACAGAATGCCTGGGCGCTCCTCGTCGCGCACTTCGGGCACAAACAGCCACGCCGAGATGCGCTGCCACTCGTCGAGGAAATAATTGATCCGGCGCCGGACGTAACCCGGTCCGGACTGTTCATCCATGACCTTGATTTGCGGCTCGACCCGTGTCCCGGGAAGCGGCCCCAACCACTCGCGCACCGTAGACTCAATCTCTCGCCGCTGCTCGGGCCATTCCGTGGCCTTCGTGACCTTGCTGAGGTCCACCATAGATGCTTCATCTCCTTGCTTCTTACTCAACTTAGGACCGTCCCCCGCGGCCCACGGACAAGGGGCATATCATACTTGTGTTTGATGGCCGGTTAAAACGCTATCAATCCATGCCCGGCGTATGACGAACGATTGGTTTTGTGTGGGCGGCGCCTCAAACGTATTGAAATTCAAGCCCGGTTTCAAGGGAGACCAGTCTCTTTTGCGCATATAACCTTAACGGAAAAAGCCAAACCTTGGCAATTTGCCCTATCCTCCCCCTTTCAGGGTAGAATAAGGTTGGAATGTATACATTCCGAGTCACGCGCTATTTCGCAATAGGTTCTTGGCCTTTGCGCGCCACCGTCCTGCCGCGCGCATCCTCTTGATTATTGGGGTATCCACTATCCCAAGATTCCAAAAGTGAAGTGTGTCCGCATTTCGTGCTCCCGCATGTTTTAGCATGTTCGCCTTGGAAGCGGCAATTCAACGTAGGCGCGCCTAACCTTCGGCGGGATAACCGGCCCACCCTGATACACGAGCAAAGGATCTACAATGACCGTATCGGCTGAAGACGTCATCATCCGCAATTGGCGCTACGAAGACATCCCCGGCATCGTGGCTTGCGAACGAGCGGCCTATCCCCATTTCCCGCCCGACGCCCTATGTGACGAACGGCTTTTCCGCATGCAGCTCGAAGCCTTCCCCGAGGGGCAGCTGCTGGCCGAAGTTGACGGGAAAGTCATAGGCTATGCCGCATCGCTCATCGTGCAGCTTGATGACGATTCGCCATGGCATTCCTACGACGAAATCACTGGGATGGGCACCTTCAGCAACCATAATCCCAGCGGTGACACGCTGTACGGGGCCGACATCGCTGTCCACCCCGACTACCGCGGCCGCGGCATTGCCCAGAAACTCTATGGCGGGCGCAAAGAGATCGTGCGCCGCTTCAATCTGCGCCGCATGGTCGCGGGCGGCCGCATACCGGGCTACCGGGACTATGCGGGCCGAATGACCGCCGAGGAGTACGTGGACAAGGTTATCCGGGGTGAAATCAAGGATCCCGCCCTCAATACGCACCTCCGAGCCGGTTATAAAGTCCGGGGCGTGCATATGGACTATCTCAACGACAAGGCGAGCCTTAACTACGCCACGCTGCTCGAAATGCCTCATCCGGACTTCAAACCCGAGCAACGCCGGATCGCAGGCGCCCCTATCCGAAAGCCCGTGCGAAAAGTCCGGGTGTGCGTGGCTCAATACATGATGCACCGGATCCATAGCTGGGAGGAGTTCGAGGCGCAGGTGGAGTTCTTCGTTCAAACCGCCGACGAGTACTACAGCCACTTCATCATGTTCCCCGAACTTTTCACGACTCAGCTCTTTGGGACCATGCGGCCCGACCTGGAATACCTCGACGCGGTGGAGGATCTGGCCCGCTACACGGACCGCTATATTGAGATGTTTACCCGCATGGCTAAGCAGTACGGGCTCTTCATCATCGGAGGGTCGCACCCCGTGCTCCGGGAAGACCAAATCTTCAACGTGGCTCACCTCTTTACGCCAACGGGGAAGGTCTATACCCAAGACAAGCTTCACATCACGCCAGGCGAACGCAAATTCTGGGGTATTCAGCCGGGGCAAGATTTGAAGATCTTCGATACCGGCCTGGCCCGCTTCGCCATACAAGTGTGTTACGACATCGAGTTTCCCGAAGTGTCCCGGCTACTCAGCCTGCACGGTGTGGAGGCCATTTTCGTGCCCTTTAGCACAGACGAGCGCAAAGCCTATGATCGCATCCGCTACACGGCCCGCGCGAGAGCCGTGGAAAACGTGATGTATGTGCTTATCTCAGGCAACGTGGGCAATCTCGCCAATCTTAAAAGCAGCTTGGTGAACCACGCGCAAAGCGCCGTCTTTACTCCCAGCGACGTCGCGTTCCCCGCCAACGCCATCGCGGCTCAGGCCGATCCCAATGTCGAGACGGTCGTGATGACGGAACTGGACTTGGGCTCCCTCGCCCAGCAACGGGAAGTCGGCATGGTCCGCCCCTTCCGCGATCGGCGCCCGGACCTTTACGAGCTTACATCAAAAATACCCATCGAGATTATTCGCACCCAGTAAACGAAGGCCAAACGCCGGCAGCAATTGACGTGATCGCGGCCTGACTATATCCTCCGCAATGCGCCGCTTGGAAACCTGTAGCCGCTGGCGGCGTCTACTCCCCAACCGAAAGTGCCCGGCATGCCTGAAGTGTCTTTCCAGTTTTTCGCGCAGATGCTCGTGCTCGGCGCGGCGGTTGGGATTACTAGCAACGCCCTTGGCGTCGGCGGCGGGCTGCTCATCGTGCCAGCGCTTATTGAGTTTGCGCCGGGCATAGACCAGCATACCGCGAAAGGCACAAGCCTGTTCATTATCATCTTCGTCGCATCAATCAACGCGTGGCGGCTGAATCGAGGCGTAACACACATCGAATGGCGGCTCACGGCTTTGCTTGCGGCGGGCAGTGTTGTAGGAGGCTACGGAAGCGCATGGGGCACCACCGGGCTTCCGGAACCCGCCGTTACATGGATTTTTGTGACCGTGCTGGTCCTACTCGCATTGCGTCTCGCATTTGAAGAGCCCAACATCCCCGAAGCCCCCCCTCAGCAGGCTAAACCGAGAACGGCTATCCTAATAGGGTTGGCGGCCGGGATAATAAGCGGAGCCACGGGGATTGGCGGCGGCGCTATCATGGTCCCCTTGGTTCTTGTGGCGGCCGTGGCGTCTCACAAACGGGTTGTGGCTATCAGCAACATGGTCATGGTGATGACCTGCCTGGCGGCCACCGCGGCTCACGCCCAAGCCAAACCCACCACGGACTTGCCCTGGACATGGGGACAGATAAACGTCGCTGTCGCTCCACTTGTCGTGGTAGGCGCCCAAGCCGCAGGCCCGCTGGGACGCTGGATTAACCACAACCTCACGCGCTCCCAGCGGCGCCAGGCGATGCTCGCCCTTCTCACAATAATCGCTGTCCGTCTGATCTACCGGAGCGTCACGGCCTGATTGCTTTCCAACTTCATGCCCCTCACCTTATCTCGGTGTCATCGGGTATAACGGCGTTTTTGAGAACGACTACGATGCCACCCCGCACAACGAAGCCGGGGCCCTTCCGGTCCCTCGTATTTGTATTGCCCTCAATAAATACGTTTTTTCCAATACGCGCATTCTTATCAACGATAGCGCCGGAGATCCTTGAGTTCTCGCCGATCCCGATCGGAATCGGCTCCTCACTCCTGGTTTCTTCGGTGTAGTAGTCCGCCCCCATCAAGATGGTGCGCTCGAGTTCTGAATTCTCCTGCAAAACACTGCGAATGCCAACGATGGACTTGTTTATTTTGGCGCCGCTGAGCCGCGTGCCCTCACACACAAAGGAGTCGGTAATCGAGGCCGCCCGCACCCGGGAACCCGGCAGGTAGCGGGCACGCGTAAAAATCAAGTGGTTGGGATCATGAAATTCGAAGGGCGGATCAGGCTCTAACAAACGCATACTTACATCGTAATAGGAGCGCACGGTCCCGATATCCTCCCAGAAGTCCGAAAAGAGGTGGGCGATGACTCGGCGCGTATTGAGGGCGTTCGGGATGATGTGAGCGCCAAAATCGGTCCAGTCTTCTCTCTTCCGCAGAATGTCCTCAAGCACCTCCCGCTTAATGACATACACCCCCATGGAGGCCAAGTATTCGCCTTGCTCGATGGATAATCCATAGCGCTCGAATACTGAAATCGGGGACGCCATGGCGGCGAGTTCCTGACCGGGCCGGGGCTTCTCGACGAACTCATCAATACGTCCGTCTTCTCTTACCTTCATGATGCCATAGGCGCTAGCGGCCTCTTCCTTCACGGGCAAGGTGGATACCGTGATGTCGGCGTTGTTGCGCAAATGCGTATCAACAAGCGTGCGGTAATCCATGCGGTACAGCTGATCTCCGGAAAGGATCAAGAAGTGCCCCGCATTAAGGTTCATGATGTGCTTGAGGTGCTTGCGCACGGCGTCCGCAGTGCCCTGGTACCAGTCCGCCCCTTCAGGGGTCTGCTCGGCGGCCAGGATCTCAACAAAGCCTCCGCTGAAGCTGTCGAACTTATAGGAGTTATTCACATGCCGGTTCAAGCTGGTGCTGTTGAACTGGGTCATGACATAAATCCGATTGATTCGGGAATGTATGCAATTGCTCAGAGGAATATCAATGAGCCGGTATCGTCCCCCCAAAGGCACGGCAGGTTTGGCCCGCTCAATGGTTAGTGGATACAAGCGAGTGCCGCGGCCACCGCCTAACACAATGGCGCCGACCTTTTCCATTTCATGGATGCTGCCGAAATCAAGACCATGAGTGCTCATCGGTTGCTTTTCATTCTCCTATCGGATGTTCTTGTCTCGCTGCGGTTCTTCCGCGAAGGGCACGGCCCATATTAAATGAGTATACATGTTAACTAAGGGCCCATTGTGGCCCAATTCCTCCCCCAAAAACAAGGGCGCGTAATAACTAGCTTCCTCTCTAACCGTGTGATTCTCAAGCCCGACCGCACATTTGGCCTCTCCGCTCAGAAGCTCCCTCCAATGCCGCTCCCATACCAGCGGGCAGTTACTCAACACCAAAAACGCCGCCGCAAGAAAACAGCGGCGGCGCTTGCGTTTAGCCTTCGGCGGAGCGGGATCGCCCCAACTTGTTAGTTCATTGGCAGCGAAGCGTCTTCCCGGCGCAACACTTCGTCTATCAAGCCGTAGTCTTTAGCCTCCTCGGCGCCCATGAAGAAATCGCGGTCACTGTCCCGCCGGATAACTTCCAACGGTTGGCCGGTATGCTTCACAAGTATCTCATCAATCATCTCGCCAATGCGAATGATTTCCTTGGCCTGAATATCAACATCCGAGGCTTGGCCATGCACGCCGCCCATCGGCTGATGCAACAGGAACCGGGCATAGGGAAGAGAAAACCGTTTGCCTTCCGTACCCGCCGCCATAAGCACGGCGCCCATGCTGGCGGCCTGCCCCAGACAGATGGTCGAAACGTTAGGACGGATGTACTGGATAGTGTCGTAAATGGCCAATCCCGCAGTCACACTGCCGCCGGGCGTGTTGATATACAATTGAATGTCTTTGTCGGGGTCCTCGGCCTCCAAGAACAGCAACTGGCCGATGATGTAGTTCGCTACCATGTCATCCACGGGCATCCCCAGAAAGACGATCCGGTCGGCGAGCAACCTTGAATAAATGTCGTACAATCGCTCGCCCCGGCTCGTCTGTTCATAAATGGTAACGCCGCGAACGTCCATCGAGTTTTTCATATCCATCAGGATTCGCTTTCCGCTTACTCAGCGTCTTCGAGTTCGCTCCTGTTCACTTCCTTCTCTGTTATTGTAGCATGCTCGAGGACATGGTCCAAAGCCTTGCGCCGCAGGATCTGGTCTTCGGTCTGGGAGCGCATCTGACCCGACATCAATACCTGGGCCACATCTCGCACAGAGGCTTCCATCCCGTAGTTTTGCGTCATGCGCTCTGCCTCGTCCTCAAAGTCTTCCTCGGTCGCCTGCAGATTCGCGTTCCGAATGATAGCGGT
>JBKHFO010000140.1:0-9179 GCA_046540175.1 Candidatus Hydrogenedentota bacterium | reverse complement strand
GCCACATCCGGCTCCTCGCCTAAAGCCCCGATTCGCTCGCGCCGGGACTCCACCGCTCCGGGCGTGGCCCCATAGGTTTGCGCGTAGTTCAGGAACTCGGCGGCGTTGCCGGGTTGTTCAAGCAGGATGGACAGATCGGTCAGCGCCAGCCAAGGTTCGGGCGATTCCGGATTCACTTCAAGGGCCATGACGATGAACTGGTTGGCCCTTTGGTAATATCCCGTTTCCATCGCGATACGGGCCAGGGCCAGCAAGGGGTCTTCCACGCCAGCCGCGCGGGCCTCGGGCGTGTCCAGATAGGCCAGCGCCACGTCCCACGCCTCCAGCGTAACGGCTTGCCGCGCGAGGTACTGCCAAGGCGGCTCCTCGCCGGGAACGTCCGGCGGGTCCCATTCCGCCATGAACTCCTCCGTCTGGTCCATGCGCCCCATGGCCACTCCCATAAGCGCCCACGCCTCCGGATCCCCGGGCTCTCGCCGTAAGACTTGGTTAAGCAGGTAGAAGGCGTCATGGTTGTCATGGCGAACGACATGATAACGTGCGAGCCGCCGGAGCGCTTGCGGGCCGGGT
This sequence comes from Candidatus Hydrogenedentota bacterium, assembly GCA_046540175.1. GTDB lineage: Bacteria > Hydrogenedentota > Hydrogenedentia > Hydrogenedentales > SLHB01 > SKRY01. The sequence continues at coordinate 8,609 of JBKHFO010000140.1, read as the reverse complement.
GTTTCCTCCTCCCGGAAAGTCTCCACCAATTGGCGCCGCACTTGGCGCAGGCCTTGCGCGTCTTGCGCCATTTGATTGAGGTAGCCCGTGTAGGCCTCCGGCGCCCCTGCCTCCATGCCGCGTTGGATGATCCCGGCCGCCTCCTCTGGCCGGCCCAACTCCCCAAGCACCAGGCCATACCGCATCAGGGTTTCCCATTCCAACTCGCCAATCCGGTCCGCCATGGCGTAGTAGCGCCGGGCTTGCCGAAGGCCATCGGAATCCCCGCCAGCGGCCGCCTGCCCCTCATGCAGCATCGCCAGTTGCAGCGCGGCCTCGTACTCGTTCAGATCTTGGCGCAACGCAGTGTGAAGCTGGCGCCGCGCTTCCTCGCCGTTGTCTTGCCGAAGAAAAGCCACGCCCAGACGCCGATGGAGCGCCGCATCGCCGGGATTCCGTTCCAGGGCCTCGGCGAAACGCTCCGCCGCGGCCTGGTAATGGCTCATGGTTTGGTTCTGCAACGATTCCACGACGTGCGTCTCGCCCCGTTGCAGGGCCTGTTGTATCTGGTTCCCCGTATACCGGGCTTCTTGCATGCGCAATTCGCCGAGATGTTCGTAAGGTTCGGGGCGGTTCGGCGCGCGCTCTTCCGCATCCGCCCAGAGCGCGAACTCGTCTTGCCACACCACGTTGCGCAGCACCGTTCCCGCTCCGGCGGCGACGATCAACACGCCCACCACCGCCGGCAGAGCCACCTTGAGCTTGGGCTCCTTCAGGGCGTATTGAATGATCCAAGGCGCAAGCAGCGTGAGCCCCGCCAAGGCGATGTAAGCCCGTTCCTCGCTCGTGGGATCGGCCCTGGACTCGAGCACGAAGCCGGCGATGAGGAACAGGACGAACCAAATCACCGCCAGGCCAGGCGCCTGCCGCCAGACAGTCAGCCCAACTCCCACTACAAGCAATCCGCCCACGGACACAAGTCCGCCGAAGGCGCCCGGGCCAAACACGCCCACCGGCGCGGGCCAATCGTGGACGATGCTTTGTCCCACCGGGACCGCCGTCAGGTGAACGAGTTCCGTCATGGCGACTAAGACCCGGCCGGGTTCCCCCGCGAACGCCCCGAAGAAAGGACCGTTCAGCACGCCTTGGCCCGACGCGGCGCGGGTGACCACAAACGCGATGGCCGCCGCCCAGAAGGGCGCATGCGCCGCCAGCCGGCGCCCGTCCGGCATTCCGCGCAAGGTGAAGTCGAACGCCAACAGCATGAGCGGAAGTATAAGGACCGCCTCGTGGCTGCCCCAGGCCAGGAAGAACGCCGCCACGGCCCCTGTGAGCGCCGGCAGGCGAAGGTCGGACCCGGTGGTGGCGCGCAGGAAGCCAAGCACCGCCATTTGGGCGAACAACAACCCCAACAGCGCGCCACGGGCTTCAATCACGTACAGGCTCTGGGTCACCAAGGGATGAACGGCGAAGAGGAGGCCAGCGGCGCAATGAAAGATAGGCGGCAATTGCGTGAAGAGCCGCCTGCTTACGAACACCAGCAGCACGCCGTTGATTACGTGTATGAGCAACCCCACGATGTTGAACGCGAGGGGGCTCCCGGGGAACAGCCGCCACGTGACCCCGTTGACGAGGACCGTCACTGGCGCGATGTCCGGATCGGCCATGACCTCGCCGAGGGACGCAATCTGGTGATACGCCTCGTTCTCGACGACGGCTTGCCGGTCCAGCGCATGGAACGGCGCGCCCATGCCATTGACGAACACGGCGCAGGTCAACACGGCCACAAGGAGCGCCGCCGCCGCCAACTGGGTCTTCTGGTACGCCGCAAGGGTCTCGATGATCCGTGCGGCGCCTCGCGGGCGCGGCGGCCGGCGGGGCGGGGGCGTGCTCTGGGGAGCGGACTCTGGCGTCATCACATCATCCCTAATAGCCTTGGAAAACGCACTCCTGCCGGGCAATCCGGCAGCGTATCAACGCTGTTTCCTCCACATTATAGCCGAATACGCCACCACTTCGAAAAAAGAACCTCTTGCTTGCGCTCTCCAACAACAAGCCCCCAAGCCACAATAGGCTTCGGCCGTGTTAAATGCCTTTGCCTAAAACAGCAATCGGTCTTACAAAGGGGCATTTCGTAGTGCTTTTGTACTTCCGTAGCGTCGCCACAAACTCACCCGAAGAAGTTGCATGTCGATTCGAGACGACTGAAGCGACGCGCCGGCCCCCTCAAAGAAATCGGGCTGGCCAAAATGGACAAATGTTATTCACCGCTGACAATCTCTCGTACACTTAGTAGGGTCTGTATCATTGTTGACAAAGTATCGGTCATCTATAAACCATTGATATTCAAACAGTTATACAATCAGGCCACAACGGCACAAATTTTGCTGCCTTTATAGTAGCCACGTCTGCTCAGTAGGGAACAAAACGTGGCTAGACCCAGACCCATCTGAGCGAACAGAATGGCAAATTCTGAGAACACGAAAGGAGGGTGTAGACACACATATGCCACCATAACGCTCCCAACTTGTTTGTTTGTCTTGCCGCCAGCCACGGCAAGCACTCGCCGGCCAGTCAAGCCGGAGTCCGGGAAACTCGGCCGCGCATTGCCAGCGGCCTTCAATTAACCTTAGCTCGTGTATTTCGACACACTGTCGCCCCGCGCGAGCGGGGAGAAGGGGACGCGTTCACTAGCGCGTCACCACGTAGGAGGACAACTATGAAGACGAAAGAACTTGCAGCGCTGAGCTGTGCGGTTTTCGCGGTGTTTGCGTTTGCCGCTCCAGCCACAGCCGATGAGATTACGGATTGGCCCAACGGCTTGGGCGATAAGCGTGTCCATGCAATGGAAGCGCCAGAGGCGCCCTTGACTGGTGGTATGCAGACAGACATGACCCAGTACACCCAAGCGGCGCCCTTCCATTGGGACGGCTCTGAGGCGATAAGCGGAGTGTCCTGGTGGGCGCTCATCGACGAATCGTATGAACCGGAAGACTTTACCTTCGACGTCACGTATTACGACCAAGCAAGCCAGCTGGCTCCGACTCAGCCGGATAATGCAGTTGAAGAGTTTTCGTTCGACAACCCCGATTCGGAGTCTTGGGAGGCCAGTGACGGGTACGATGGATACCACTTTGGCGGCACTCACCGCTCAATCCTCGCAGATCAGCCGGGCTGGTACTGGTTGAGCGTGTCGGCGGAGGGACCAGACGGAGCCGACAACATCCACTGGGCGCTTGCGGGGGATAGCGGTTCTTGGCAGGCCGGTCCCGCGAGATGGCGTCCGTCAGATGACGCGGCTTGGACCAGGCCCATCCTGGGTGAGGACCCCGACGGATATGGGTCGATCGACCGGCAATTGGCCTCTAGTGTCCACGTGGTCCCTGAGCCTGCAACGATCAGTTTGCTTGGCCTCGGTTTGGCCGGTTTGACCGTGTGGCGTCGGCGGCGCTAGAAAGCCGGTTCGCATTTGCCCACCGCGAGCGGCTGCTTGAGGCGGCGGGCAGCTGACGTGGAACGGTAAGTTAGCCGCCATTACCCCCGAACCCCAAAAAGTGAAGCGCCGGAACGCCCCCTCTCCTGGGGGAGTTCCGGCGCTAAGCTTTTGGGCGCCATGCCGCTAGGTTACTTGGCGGTCTCGTCGCCGCTCTCGAGTTCCTCGCTCTTCTTGCGGGGTTTCTTGCGCTTGTACCGCCCCTTGCGCGGCTGCCGTTCCGGCGCCGCCTGGTCCTCCCCCTTGACCGGCTGTGAAGGAAAGCCGCTTTGAGCCGCCGAGCGTTGGGCCTGCCGTTGGCTAAGGAAGTGGACCATGGGGCTGGCCACGAAGATGGAGGAGTAGGTACCCACAATCACGCCCGCGATAAGGGCGAAGGCGAAGTCGTTGATGACCGGGCCGCCAAAGATGAACAGCACGAGCAGCACGAACAACGTCGTCATTGATGTCATCAGGGTGCGGCCGAGGGTCTGATTGATGCTCAAGTTCATAATCTCGCCCAACGTCATGCCCCGGCCGCGATACAACCGCATGTCCTCGCGAATGCGGTCGTACACGATAATCGTATCGTTGAGCGAATACCCGATGATGGTGAGCAACGCCGCCACGACGGGCAAGTTAAACTCGCGGCCCGTGAGGGCGAAAAGCCCCACCGTGACGAGGATATCGTGCACCAACGCGGCCACGGCCCCAAGGGCGAACGTGAGCTGGAATCGGAACCAGAGATACGCCACGATAAAGATGAGGGCGAATGTCAAGGCTCGAATCGCGTCCCATCTGAGTTGGCCGCCAATGGCCGCCCCCACGCGCTCAATGCGATCAAATTGCAAACCGGCGCCGGTCTGCTCAAGCAGGGGCCCAAATGCGCCCCGCACCATCGTGGTCACGCCCACATCCACGAACCCGTCATCGCCGGCTTCGCCCTCAAGGGCTGGCTCGCCCTCGCCGGCTTCCTCGCCGGGCGCCGCCTCACTCAATTCCTCCGCTTCTTCAGAGCCGGGCAAGTTTCCTTCACCAATCCGGATCATGAACCGATTGTGGCCGGTGAGACCCGCCTCGTATTCCTGGACCATAGGCTCCCGGAACCCTGATTCAAGGAGCGCGCTACGCACGGTCCCCACACCGATGGTCTCCTCCGTTTGGAAATCCACCACCATGTTTGTGCCGCTGGTGAAATCCACGCCCAGATTGTCCTCGCCGCGATAAGCAAAGGTGGCTAGCCCTGCAATAATGGCCACCCCGCTGACGACGGCCGCGATCTTCCGGCGGCCCATGAACTCATACTCGCTCTCGGGCTTGAAGAAGCTCATCATGGCCAACGTGTCCCGCAGCCACTCGCGGTTGAGAAGGACATCGAATATGGCGCGGGTTACGACGAGCGCCGTGAACACGCTGCACACAACGCCCACGCTCAACGCAATGGCGAACCCTTCAATCGGCCCCGTCCCGAACTGCATCAGCACAACAGCGGCGATAAGCGTAGTGACGTTGGCGTCAAGAATGGTCACGGTGGCGCGGCTGTATCCGCTATCCACCGCGGAGAGCAACGACTTGCCATTACGCAACTCCTCGCGGATTCGCTCGAAGATCAGCACGTTGGCGTCGACCGCCATGCCAATGGTAAGGATGAAGCCAGCGACACCCGGCAAGGTTAGCGTGAAATTAAAATAGGCGAAACACCCAAGCACAAATAGGGCGTTAAGTAATAGCCCGATGTTGGCGAGAAGACCGGCGCGACGGTAATACACAACCATAAACACCAGCACGATAGCGAGTCCGATCAAGGCGGACGTCACCCCGCGCTGCACGGAGTCCGCGCCCAAGGACGCGCCCACGACTCCGGTGAACTCCTCGCGAATGGGTACGGGCATGCTGCCAGAGTTCAGGGCGATTGCGAGATCCTGGGCTTCTTCTTGAGTGAAATCACCCGTGATCTGGCCTGAACTGGTGATGGGCGATTGGATGGTTGGCGCCGACACCACCCGGCCATCCAACACGATGGCCATGGGTTCACCCAGAAGTTGCTCGGTCACCTGGCCAAAACGCTGGGAGGCTTCCGCGTCGTTCTCGAACAGCACCTGCCACTGCGCGCCGATACCTTCTTGGTCGGGCCGGGCCATCGCCATGCGCAGCCCCTCACCCGTCATGAGCGGTTCCTCGTCGAGCACATAGAGCTGATAAAAGGGGTCTTCCCATGCATTGGGGGGTTGGCTCAGGGCGATGCGTTTGTCCTCGGGAATCAGGTCATCGACGTCGCGCGCCCGCTCAAGCACATCCCGGACCCGCTCGATGTGTTCCACCGGCACTTGGTGAACACCTTCTTCAAACCCCGGGCGGCTCACAAACGGCTCGAACTCCTCGGGAAACTCCTCTTCGATGCGCTGAAAGATTTGCTCTGTTTCGTTTGCGCCGGCCACCGAATGAAACGTTAAAAAGGCCGTCCGCGTCACCAGGCGCTGAGCCCGCTCGATGTCTTGCTCGCCCGGCAACTGAACGTGAATCTGGTCATCGCCCATGGGGCGGATAACGGGCTCACGCGCCTCAAACTCTTCCACCCGGTCGCGAATACGCTGCAAGGCGATGTCCCGCACCTCTTGAACGATTTCCGATTCAGTGTAGCCTTGATCCAGGTATTCCTGGCGGCGCTCCTCGTCCATCTCCTCCATGTCGAGGCCGAGGACCATGTCAATGCCGCCCTGGAGGTCCAATCCGAGGGTGATGACGCGATCGCGGTCAAATGCCGCCCAACGGCGTACCGAGCGCCAAGTGTCCCCGATTAAGCTAGGCTCATGGTATTCGAGGTCTTCCTCTTCCCAGCGCTCCATCCGCGCTTCCCGCTCTTCCTCGGACAGCGTCATCCATCCCACGGTGGGATAGACTTGGAACAGGGCGAAGACAATCACGGCCCAAATCAGAATGGTGCGGTAGGTGTGTTTCTGCATGGTTTGACTCCATGGCGGCGCTCAACGTAACGGGTCCCGGATTGGTGCGAGCGCGCCGCGCTGCCTGATCATAGCTATTATGGCCGCCTTTGTCTCCGCGCTTGGCCCGAAGACGATGAGGCGCCGAACTGCCGTTGAATGGCCCCAACCTTGCGGCGGAGCCCACGAATAGGAAAATACTCTAGCGCATCCCCTAAAGGATCCGCGGGTGGCGGGATCTTGGACAACCCCCTTGGTCCCCCTTCAAAGCGGGAATTGCCGCGCCGCCATACCGGCGGCCTACGCGCCGGCGCCATGCCGGCGTTACGGTCATTGCCTTCTACTGAGGAAGCCCGGGTAATCTCCCTCAAATTCCCCCTTTGAAGGGGGGTAAGGAAATGTAGCTCTAGCTGGCGGAAAGCCTAGCTTTGGCCCGAATCGCCCTCGGGTTTCTTCCTTGCGATCGAGGCGCGGGCAAATTGCAGCTTGACCGCCGGATCTTCGCTCACGCGTAACACCACGCTTTCATCGTCCAAGCCCACAATGGTCCCGTACACGCCCCCCGTGGTGATCACTTCATCCCCCTTGTTCAACGACGCCAACATCTCGCGGCGTTCTTTTTCACGCTTCATGTTAGGGCGCATGAGGAAGAAGTAGAAGATTGCGACGAAAGCGACAATAAGCAACACCGGCCCAAACGGGTTTGCGTCGGGCGCTGTCTCACCTGTTTCCTGTGCAAAGACGATGGAATTCCACACCGGGGAGAGTCCTCCAAACTAAGGTTGTTCATTTGTCCTGACAGCTTATGGGAGTGCCGCGATAGGCTAGCATCAGACGGCGATCGCCTGGAGAAAAGCCTGTTTGAAGGCGCCGAAGCGCCTGTGACGGATTGCTTCCCGGACACTAGCCGCCAATTCTAGCATGAAGAAAAGGTTGTGTAAAGTATTCAGACGCAACGCCGTAATCTCGCCCGCCCGGAAAAGGTGGCTCAGATACGCCCGCGAGTACGTCCGGCATACCGGGCACCGGCACAGCGGGTCCAGCGGTCCGAAGTCCTGGGCGAAACGGCGGTTCTTGATGTTGATGCGCCCTTGCGACGTGAACAGCGCCCCATTCCGGGCGTTACGCGTAGGCATGACGCAATCGAACATGTCCACCCCCCGCGCCACCGCCTCCAGGAAATCCTCCGGGGGCCCCACGCCCATGAGGTACCGGGGTTTGTCCCGCGGCAGGCGCGGCGCGGTCCAATCCACCGCCGCCAGCATCTCGTCCTTGCGTTCGCCCACGCTCACCCCGCCAATCGCGTAACCGGGAAAACCCATCTCCACCAGCCGCTCCGCGCTTTCGGCGCGCAGATCCTCGTACACACTGCCTTGGACAATGCCGAACAAGGCCTGCCGCGCGGTATCCCCCGCCCGCCAGTGATCCCGGCAGCGTCCGGCCCATTCCAGCGTCCGCCGCATGCTGCGCGCGGCCTCGCTGTGTTCAACGGGATACGTGGTACACTCGTCGAAGCACATGATGATGTCCGCGCCGATGCTCCGCTGGATATCAATGGCGATTTCCGGCGTAAAGGTGTGCCGGGAGCCGTCGAGATGGCTCCGAAACGTCACCCCGTCCCGCGTCACCTTGGTGAGGCCGGTGAGGCTGAAGATCTGGAATCCGCCGGAATCCGTGAGCACCGGCCGGTCCCAATTCATAAACCGGTGTATCCCCCCAGCCGCCTCAAGCACGTCCGTGCCCGGCCTGAGATAGAGGTGATACGCGTTGCCCAGGATGATTTGCGCGCCGACGGTCCGCAAGTCTTGCTGCGACAAGGCCTTCACGCTGGCCTGCGTCCCCACCGGCATGAACACCGGCGTCTCCACCGCGCCATGCGGCGTGTGCAACCGCCCGGCCCGCGCCGCGGAATCGGGATCCTGGGCTTCGAGATCGAATTGGAAGGGAGTCGTCATGAGAGCCAGGATTATGGCATGAAACAGGACCGGTTACCAATCGCGGGACCACAATAGAGACGCGGGAGAATGAACCACGGATTTACACGGATGAACACGGAATTAATGGACAGAACGACCTATTCATAGGCATGACGTAAAGAAACTGCGTACCGCTATTCCATCGTTGCGATTTCTGTTTTTACTTATAAAATATTCCGATAAATCACATTAATAATTCTATTTTTATAGGTTTTTATCCAGTCTAATAACGTTTGAGTT
>JBKHFO010000139.1:0-9191 GCA_046540175.1 Candidatus Hydrogenedentota bacterium | reverse complement strand
CAGAGGGTGTCCCGGTTAGGGGAAAAACTATCAAGAGAGATGGCACAAAAAGCGGCGAGGACGCCGCTTCCACGCTGGAGGCGGCGCCCTCGGTTCGGTATCGCTATGCTGTTTAGTTGGCGGCGGAGGCCTCGGCCGTTTCCGGCTCGGGGTCGAGAGATTTCGCGGCGATCTCGTGGTGGAGGCGCTGCTTGAACGCGGCGAGGTCCATGGCGCCGAGGTCGCCGAGTTTGCGGTGCCGCACGGCGACGCCGCCGGAGGCCTGTTCACGTTCGCCCACGACCAGCATGTACGGAATCTTGTGCGTCTGGGCGTCGCGGATCTTGTATTTCATGGTGTCGTCGCGCAAATCCGCCTCGACGCGCACGCCTTCCGCGAAGAGTTCGTCGCGCACCTTAATGGCGTACTCGTTAAACTGCTCGCCCACGGGCACCACCATGACCTGCACGGGCGCGAGCCACACGGGAAAGGCCCCGGCGAAATGCTCGACCAAGATGCCGAAGAACCGTTCGATGGCGCCGTATATCACACGATGGATGATCACGGGGCGATGGGCCTCCCCGTCGGCTCCCGTGTATTCGAGGTCGAATTTCTCGGGCATGGCGAAATCGAGCTGGATGGTGGCGCATTGCCAGGAACGCTTGAGGCAGTCGCGGATGTGAAAATCGATCTTGGGGCCATAGAAGGCGCCGTCGCCCTCGTTCACCTTGTAGTCCAGTCCCTTGCGCTCCAAGGCTTGGCGAAGGCTGTCGGTCGCGGTCTCCCAGGCCTCCTCGCTGCCGATGTACTTCTCGGGCCGGGTGCTCAGCTCCACGTGGTATTCGAGCCCGAACGCACTGTATACACGGTCCACGAAATTGATCAGGTTGATGACCTCATCCTGAATCTGGTCAATGGTTAGGTAGATGTGGGCGTCATCCTGGGTGAACATCCGCACGCGGGTCAGCCCGTGGAGCACGCCCGACTTCTCGTGGCGGTGCACCGTGCCCAGTTCAGCAAGGCGTAAGGGCAGGTCGCGGTAACTTCTGCGCGCGGTCTTATACACCAGCATGGCGCCAGGGCAGTTCATCGGCTTGATGGCGAAATCCCGTTCATCGATCTTGCTGAAGTACATGTTCTCGCGGTAGTGGTCCCAATGGCCGGACCGCTCCCACAGGCCGCGATCCAACATGATCGGCGTGCGAATCTCACCGTACCGCTCCTTCCGGTGTTCCTCGCGCCAATACTCGAGAAGCGCGTTCAGGATGGTCATGCCCTTGGGGTGAAAGAACGGAAAGCCGGGACCCTCGCCGTGGAAGCTGAAGAGATCAAGCTGCTTGCCCAGCCGCCGGTGATCGCGCTTCTCGGCCTCCTCCAGGTTCTTGAGGTGCTCGTCGAGTTGCTTTTGCGCCGGGAAGGCCGTGCCGTACACCCGTTGAAGCATGGGCCGTTTCTCGTCGCCCCGCCAATACGCGCCCGCAAGGCTGAGCAGCTTGAACGCCTTGATCCGCCCCGTACTCGGCAAATGAGGCCCCCGGCAGAGATCCACGAACTCGCCGTGACGGTAATAGGTGATGGTCCCGTCCTCGAGTTCGTTGATCATCTCGATTTTGTAGACTTCGTCCTGATCGCCGAAAAACCTGAGGGCATCATCCTTCGAGACCTCGATGCGCTCGAACCGGCTGTCTTCCTTTACAATGCGGGCCATCTCCTCCTCAATCCGGGAGAATTCCTCCTCGGAAAGAGGCGGGTCGGCGTCAATATCGTAGTAAAACCCGTCCTCGATGGCGGGACCGATGGCCAGTTTCGCATCGGGCCGGATGCGCTTGATGGCCGAGGCCATGAGGTGGGCGGCGCTGTGCCGGAACACATCCCGGCCGTCCTGACTGTCAAAGGTGAGTATTTCCACCTTATCCCCGTCCTGCAGCGGGGTCATGAGGCTCTTCACGTCACCGTTTATCCGCGCTCCGGTGGCGTCCTTCGCCAAGCGCTTGCCAATCTGATTAACGAGATCCTCGGCCGTGCTTCCTTCCTCGAGTTCCTTTTGGGAACCGTCGGGCAATTCGACATGTATCGGGCTCATGATGGCTCCTGAAATGCGAGCCGGGGCCACCCCCGGTGTTGTGTGAAATACGCCTCGCGGCGATGGAATGGTAGTAGAAAAACACCCCGGAGATACGCGGGTGTTCTCTCGGGGTTTTCATCGGGAACACCTACTATTGTGCCACGCGCAGGCTGCAGAGTAAAAGAAGCCGAGACAAAGGGAGGCGCGGCCTGAACGCGCTCAGCCTCCGTCGCCGGCCGTGTTTGTTTCGCTGAACACCGTCGCCAGAACTTTGTCAGCGATGATTTCGGCCGCTTCGGGATGGGCTAACGTCATGGCGGCGCGTCCCATCGTTTCAAGTTTACGCGGATCCGGAAGGAGACGGCGGAGGGATTCCAAGAGACGTTCAGCGCTTAGATCCGCGTCCACGATCACCTCGCCAGCGCCCGCCGCCTCAAAGGCGCGAGCGTTGATCTCTTGGTGATTCTCCGTTGCATGGGGATAAGGAACCAGGATGCTTGCCTTACCTATGGCGGCGATTTCCGCCGTACTCGAGGCGCCGGCGCGGCTCACGATCAAATCGGCGGCGGCCATGGCGTGAACCATGTCCTCAATGTAGGGAAACACCTGGACTTGGACGGGGCATTCCGCCGCCAGTGTGCGCGCCTTCGCCGCGAAAGCCGTCCCGGTCATCCACAGGATCTGGCACTCGTTCCGGCCCAACTCAGGCAGCAAGCCGTGAACGGCTTCATTGATGCGTTGAGCGCCCTGGCTTCCGCCCGTGACAAGAAGGACGGGAATGTCATGCTGCAGGCCAAAGCGGCGGCGGGCTTCTGATTGCGCAGGCGGTTTAAGAAAGGCCGCGCGCACCGGATTGCCGGAGACAATCGCCCGGTCTTCCGGATAGTCCCCCACCGTGTCAGGATAGCTGAGAAAAACGGCCGTGGCGTGTTTGGCGGCAAGCTGATTGGCCATGCCGAGCCGCTTGTTTTGCTCATGCAAGAAGGTGGGCGCGCCCCGGCGTTGGGCGGCGAGCAACATGGGGATGGAAACATAGCTGCCCACACCGATCACCGCCTGAGGCTGGAATCGCTGGATGTAGAGCATTGAGCGCACAAAGCCAAGCGCCACACGGAAGCCCGCCCAAGCCATGCGGGGTCCCTTGGAGCGCGGCCAAGGCGCAACAGGCACGGACCGGAACGGGATAGACAAACGGGCGCACAGCTTCTCCTCCAGGCCCCCTTTGCGCCCAATCCACTGGACCATCAGCCGGGGATCCCGCCGCTGAAGCTCTTCGATGATGGCCACGGCGGGCGATGTATGCCCGGCCGTGCCCCCGCCTGTAATCATAATACGCATCAGTTAAGGCCTATTCCCGGACGGAGTCCCGTCCGGCCGCCGTTCGCCCTCCCTGCTAACGTCAATCGTTCTCATGTGTCCATCCCCACCATCAGCGCGGGCAGCGCTTCGCGGATGACATCCCGCACCCAGTCCACGGCCACCATGCCGAACATAAGCACGAGTACGATAATGGTAATACTCAAAAGCGTCCCGCCCACCGCCGTAACGATGCCCCCGATCCCCGCGAGAGCGTCCCGCTCAATGATGCCCATGCCGATCAGGAAAATCCCCAAGGAAGGCAGGGTGTTCGTCAAGGGGATAGGCGTGCACATGGAGGCGGCGCATAGTAGGACCGCCACCCCGCTCAGCCTGAGAAACCAACGGGTTTCATAGAGCCACTGCCCCCTCGGCTTCAATACCTTTTCTAACAGCCCGACAAGCCACACCATCCCTCTCACGAGGCGCTTGTTTCGCTTGGTGTGGATTTCTCGGTTCAGCACACGCTGCGGGAACCAGGGGTACGGCCGTTCCCGAATCATTTGATACGCGACTACGAGAAGCGCCAATCCGAACGGCATCGCATACCCCGGCGCGGGCAGGGGCAACGCTGAGGGCAAAGCGAGAATAGCCAGCAAGACACCAAAACTCTTATGACTAATCCGGCTTAGCAAGACCCCAAACGTGATGCTTTCCGCATCTTGATCGAAGATCTCCACGATCTCCTGCGACAACGGTTTGTGGACCGGGTCTTCGGCCGCTTCAGCCACGACTGGGGCGAATCCATCCGAATTCATGGAATGTTATCAGAACTCCGATTCAGTTTGTCCAGTATGCTGGATCATCCAAATGCCTTACAGTTCGATTGTCACCTCACGAACGCTTTCGAGCGAATGATGGTCGGTCAAATCCCGTTGCAGCGGCGTGATTGAAACACGCATGTTGTCCACGGCTTCAAAATCCGTACCTGATTCGGCCACGTTGCCCGGAGCCGAGCCCCCAATCCAATAGTACGGGTTGCCGCGGGGATCCTTCCGGCTGATGATTTCATCCTCGTAGTGCCGCCGTCCCATGCGCGTGAACACGATTCCCCGAAGCTTCTTGTACGGAAGGTCCGGGACATTCACGTTGAGCAGGGTCTCTAACGGCAATCCCTCGCGGAGCACAAGTTCCGCCAGCTTCTCGGCGACCTGGCCCGCCGTCTTCAGGTGCTTGGGCACATAGGCGACATCCGAGATGGCGAGGGAGGGAACGCCCTGAAGCATCCCTTCGAAAGCCCCGGCCACCGTGCCACTGTACGTCACGTCATCCCCAAGATTGGCGCCAGGGTTAATCCCCGACACCACCAACGCGGGCCGCCGGGGCAACAGGTGCCGGATGGCCAGCATCACGCAGTCCGTTGGCGTCCCATCCACCATGTACCATCGTTCATGGTTGTAGGGGTGAACCCGCAAGGGGCGGTGGAGCGACACGCCGTGGCCGACAGCGCTTTGTTGGCGATCGGGCGCATAGACCCACACCTCACCGAGTTCATCCAGGGCCTCGGCCAAAATATGAAGCCCTGGAGCTTGAATGCCGTCGTCGTTCGTTACAAGAATAAGCGGAGACGTCATGGACCTCTATCTTAACATTAGTGCGCCGGCGTGATTACGCGCCGGAATTGGCTTGAACAGACAGTAGTATCATTCAGATGACGCCGTGAGTATACCGCCCCCAGCGGACTGGCGCAAACGCCCGCCGGCGCCAGCCCAAGTACAGAGCGTTCAATCCTCGTCTTCAAAGCCCGCGCTCTCAAGCACGGCCTCTAGGTCCTCGCGGGGAGTATCTGGCGGCGCGCGGTCCAGCAGGCAAGGCCCCGCCAGCGAAATCACCCACGCCCCCAAAGGCGCCGTCAACAGAATACTGAGCACGGCGACGGCCAGAATCACTTCTCCCGCGTGCGTCTCCATGCCCGCCATCCGCATGGCCGCCAGAGGCGCGGCCCCAATGGCCGCCTGGACGGTGGCTTTCGGCGTGTAAGCGATCATAACAAAGACCCGTTCGCGCACGGTAAGGTTCGTCCCTAATAGACACACGGAAACGCCGGCGCTGCGAGCTATCAACCCCAACACGACAATGAGGATCCCCCCCACTCCAGCTTCCCAAGCCACTTCCACATTGACTTGGGCGCCCACCATCACAAAGAGGAAGATCTCGGCGAACACCCATATCTTGCCCAGCCGCGCCGAGATCTCATGAGCCATGTGTTCACGCTTGTCGAGAATAGTGAAACCTATAGCCATGACGGCGAGAAAGGCCGCGAAAGGAATCCAGCCCTCCAAGGCCTGCTCGGCGCGCACCAAGAACACGGACACGCCAAGGAGAACCAGCACGCGTTTCGTGGCGCGGGGATTGAAACGCTCGAACAGGCGGATAAGCGCCATCCCCGCCAGAAGACCCGCGCCCACGCCTAACACGATGGAAAGAGGCACGCCCGTCACCTGCCAGGCGAGGTGGGTTTGATTCCCCATGTACAATCCCAACAGGGCGGAGAAAGCGGTTATCACAAAGACGTCATCCAGCGACGCCGCGGCCAGCACAAGCGTGGGAATGCCCTTATGCGTGCCGCGTTGTTCTTGGATGAAGCGAATCATCATGGGCACGACCACCGCCGGAGAGATAGCCGCAAGCACCGCGCCGAGAAGAGCGGACTGCATATAGCTCAGCCCAAGGAGCCATGGTCCCAATAACGTGATGGCGGCGCCTTCGAACAGGGCCGGAATGGGGACAAGCAGCATTTTCCCGCTCGCCCGGCGCAAGGCCGCCGTGCTGATTTCGAAGCCGGCCCGCAGAAGGATGACGATCAGCGCGATCAACCGAAGGTCATGGCCTATCGCCAGCAAGTCTGGATCCAGCGTGTTCAGCACGTAGGGTCCGAACAACACCCCAATGAACAACATACCCACCAAACCCGGAATCCGCGCCTTCCGAAGAAACCAATCAAGAATCAGCGCGAGAATAACGACTTCAGCCATGCTCTGAACCATCTTGAAATCTTTCCTTGAACGCTGCTCTTCAGGGGGCCTGGGGAGTCCCCACTCGCCGGATCAATCAGCCCAATCTATCTTGCCGTCCTTACTGTCAGCACCGGAAACACAAGGTTATCCCTACCCAATGGATGAGGACATGCCGCCGGCGTCTCGCCGGCATGTATCAGCCGCCTGGAAGGCGGCGACACGGTTCTTACGAATCTCTATCCGGTGATTGGGGAGAGTGGGGCCCATGGCGGGGCGGTAAAAGACAGACCCCTGCCGCCTTGAACGAAGCAGGGGTCATTAGCTTGGAAAAACGAAGCGGTTGATACGGGGAACCCCATCCCCGCGCACAACCTTACCACCCCCGCCCATGCCCAGGCAAAAGGCGGGCCCCGATGAGCGGCGTTTGGCGGGATTATGTACAATACCTTTCAGAAGGGCCCTCCGTTTTACAGGGCCGTATAGTAGAGGGGGTGGAGGCCGGGTGAATGAAGGCCGGGTGAAGTCGTCTGTTTCAGTAAGGATATGGCTCCCAATACGGCGCGACGCCGCATGCAGAACATAACTTCTAACGCGGTACGGGGCCGCACACGCGTACTCATTGGAGGGTAAGACGATGGAGACAAATCGAACGATTTGGATGGGGCTAATGGCCTTGGGTTTGGGGCTTACGCTGATGACCCAAGCGTTCGCCGATGCGCCGATGCATGGCCGGATTAGCTACGAGGCCGGCGGAGCGCTGGTGCGAGGAACCGAGGACGCCGACTGGAGTTTCGCCACGATGAACACCCTCGTGCTGCCAGGCGACGTGCTATGGGCCGAGGAGGAAGCCACGCTCGAAATGGAAATGAGCGGCGGCTCTTTTCTGCGTATGGCCGATGGCAGCCGGGCGGAAGTGGAGTCGTTGTCCCCCAGCGCGAAATTTCAAGCGTGGTGGGGCGCGTTCTATATTCACCGCGTCAGCCGGAGCACCGGCGATGTGGTGATGGAAACCCCCGCGGCCTCCGTGGAGGTGGAGCGGGACTCCATGGCGCGCATCGACATCACGGATGATGGCGCGACCACGATTTCGGTGCGCTGGGGCCGCGCCAGGGTGCGAACGGCCGAGGGCGGGGCGGTCTTGGTCACCACCGGCAAGCGCGTGTACGTGGACCCCGGCTACCTCCCGAGTTCTCCGGTTTCTTTTGAACGCAGCCGGGAGGACGAGTTTGACCGGTGGAACCGGGAACGGGCGCAAGTCTTGGCCGAGGGGTTCGAGCGGACCCCCAGCGGTAGTTCGATATCATCGGCCACCATGGGTGTTTCAGATTTGCACCACTACGGCGAGTGGGTCAACGTGGATAACCGCCGGTATTGGCGGCCCACCGTGGTCCGGGAATATGTCCCTTATCGCGCGGGCTATTGGAGCTACACCCCACGGGTGGGCCATGTATGGGTCGGCACGCATCCCTTCTCCTACGTAACCACCCACTATGGGCGTTGGACCCATCATAGCCGTTATGGCTGGATTTGGACCCACAAGCCAGGCTGGTCGCCCGCCTGGGCCTACACGGTCCGTAGCGGCGATCGCTTCGTATGGGCGCCCCTTGACTACTACGATAGGCCCGTGGTCGTGGGCAGCGCCTACTTCACGGTGGGCGACACCCGCATCGGAATCCATGGCGCTTCCTATTCCTACGCCTCCCGCGTACTGTACGGCCCGGCCCGGGTATACCCGGCCAGCGACACCAACATTATCACCAGTGGCGACGTACACATCTGGAACATCCATGCGTCAGGGAGTTCGGCGAGTTCGGCGCGCGGGAGAGACCGTTACCGCGACACCGATTTGCCCGTGCGCGATTATTCTCCGCGCCGCGTGATTCGCGGGCCGGACACCGTGGGCGCGGGCCGGACCCAAGCTCAGACGAGGGCCGCCTCCCTACAAGAGCGGATAGGCCGTCAGCAGTTTTCGACGGTGGATCGCACGGGCGGCCAGAATGTGCGGACCGCCGAGCGGGCCGATGCGCGCAGCGCCGCCGAGCGTAGCGTTCGCCTCAGCGACCCAGATCGCCCTAGCGCCGCCGTCCCGGATGACAGGGGCCGGTTGCGTCTGGAACGCGACTCGGACGACCGGATGAACCTGCGCGAAATGCGGACCAGGGAAGCCGTCCGCCGCACCGGCGAGGATGAAGATCGCAGGTCTGCCGATAGCCGGGTAATCCGCGGCGGCGGCGAGCGCGAGACTGAGCGTTCAGGCATCCGCGACACCGGTGATCGCACGGTTGAACGCACGGGCATCCGCGACACCGGTGATCGCACGGCTGAACGCACGGGCATCCGCGACACCGGCGGCCGCGCAACCGAACGCAGTGGCATTCGAGATCGAGAAGCTCCAGGAGCGGAACGGACCCGCATCAGCGACGGCGACCGCGACGCCTCGCGCACAACCATCCGCGACACAGGTAACCGCGCAGCCGAACGCTCGCGCATCAGCGGCGACCGCGAGACACCACGCGCCACGCGCACGCCCGAGCGAAGCGAGGATACTTCCCAAATCCGCACCTTGAGGCCCCGGACGACAACCCCGGAAGCAAGCGAGAGAAGCCGGACGGACGTGGAGCAGCGCAGCGAACGCACGCGGCGTCAGGACCCCTCGGAGCGCTCGTCCAGTGACGCTCGCACCCCTACGCGGGAGACGCCCCCCGAACGCTCCGTGACGCGCGACAGCGGGGAGCGAACCATCCGGCAGCGTTCCTCTTCAGATGCACGATCCAGTTCAGATGCGAGGTCCAGGGCTAATCAAACGCCCGTGCGCGATTCGCTGCCCCGGCGCC
>JBKHFO010000138.1:0-9240 GCA_046540175.1 Candidatus Hydrogenedentota bacterium | reverse complement strand
GGGGCGGCGCCAGCATCTCGCGCAGTTCGCCGCGTTGCCGCCGCATGGCCCGGATGGTGTCGAGGTTCTCTTGAGCTTCGTCTTCCGGGATAATTCGCGCATACACGTCCAGGGCTTCGTCGTACCGCTCTTGCAGCGCCAATGCCAGCGCTATGTTGCCCTGGTAGCGATCCTCGCGCGGGGCGCTTTGGGCGGCTCGCCGGAACTGGGCCAAGGCGGCGGCGTAGTCTTCCTTGAAAAGCTCGCACACGCCTCTGTTGTTTAGCAGCACAGGATCGCCCGGCGCCAGTTCGAGGGCGGTGTCCAGCGTTTGCTTGGCGTCTTCGAGCTGACCAATCGCCATGTAGAGCTTGGCCAGATCCGAGTAGGCGGGCACAAAATCCGGGTACTGCGCGATAATCCGTTTAAGGACGGCCTCGCTCTGAGCGTCCTTGCCTTGCACGTTGAGAATACGCGCCATCGCGTACAGCGTCTTCAAGTTCGGGCTGGGGATGGTGGAGGAGTTGGCGTCTTCCGTCTGTTCACGGCTTCCGCCGCCGGAACGATCGGTCGGGCCGCCCGACGGATTGTTTCCCGTGGCGCACCCCGCAAACACAATCGCCAGCCCCACCAACGCGATACACGCGTAGTTCCAGGGTCCGCTCAACCGGCGCGTCAAAGGCTGTATTTCCGTTGTTGTTTTTATCATTGCACATCCATCCCCGTGCTTACCGTCAACTCGTCGTCCGCTTCCACCATCTCATACACACGCGAAGACGGCGCCCCGTCTCCCCCTGGAAACTCGTCGCGCACCTCGACCTCCTCGATGGCGACCCCCCATTGGGCGAGATGTTCGCGCACCTCGGCGACGCGCGCCTCGTAGAGTTCGCCGGACGTCCCGCGCTGGCGGATGTTGAGCGGCCCGGGGTAGTTCTTGTAGTACGCCCCGAGGATGCTCAGGTTCCGCTGACCCAACTCCGTGAGATGCGGCGTGTCGTGATAGAAGTAATAGGGATATACTGTCCGTTCGCTGAGCACGCCGTTGATCACAGCCTCGTCCGTGTACGACTCCATACGCGCGATATTGTCGGCGCGCATCTCGGCCGCCTCCTTCTCCCACGCCACACAGCCGGCCAACAAGGGCGCCGCCAGCACAGCCACCACCAAATACCGGTACATGGGCTTCTTCTCCTTTCCCCAACCGCCTACATTAGCTCAAACGTTTCAAAAACACTGATCGCGGCAGGTCCAACGGCCACGATGAAAATCACCGGAAAGATGAACAAGATCATCGGAAACAGCATCTTAACCGACATGGTCTCCGCGTTTTCCTCCGCGCGGCTGGCCCGCATTTCGCGCATGTTCTCCGCGAACACCCGCAAGGCCTGGGACACGCTGGTGCCGAACCTTTGCGATTGCACCAACGCCGACACCATGGACGAGAGGTCATCGGCTCCCGTGCGGTCGGCCATGTGGCGCATCGCCACGCCGCGTTCCTCCCCGAGCTGCATCTCGAGCGTGGTCAGGGCCATCTCGTCGGCCAAGAGGGGGCTCACCTGACGGATCTCCTCGGCCACGGCGTTCCAGGCTTGGTCCAACCCCATGCCCCCGGATACACAGACCTCCAGCAGGTCCACCATGTCCGGCAAATGCATCCGCACTTCTTGGGCGCGCTTCCTTGCACGGATGTCAACATAAATGTCCGGCAAGAAGAAGACCAGTCCCGCCCCGGCCGCAACCATGAGCATGCCCATGGTGAAGTCGGCGTCAAGCACCGCCACCGAGGGGATCAGCAAGAGCACGGCGCCGAGAAGGAACAGAAACTTGGTGGCCAACAACACCGCGATGGCGTTCCGGCTTTGAAAGCCCGCCCGCATCAAACGCGCCTGGCGCGCCTCGGTTCCGCTTGCGGCGCCTAGTTTCGTCCCAAGCCGTCCCAGGCTGTCCAAGAACGAGCTGCTTTCCTTCGGGCGGAACGCTTCCGGCCGGGCCGTGTAGCCGTGCAGCCGCGTTTCAAGCAAATTCCGCCGCTGGATGGTGAAAGCCGCCATCGCGCCGCCCAGGCCGATCACGGCGGTGAAGGCCAACACCGCCACCAGGAGCACCTGGAAATTGAGCACATATTCGATGGGGATAACGTCCATGCCAATACTCCTCTAAAAGCGGAACTGGGCGATCCGGTTTATCACTAGGGTCCCAATCGTCATCATCACCCCCGCGGCAAGCAGCAACATGTTGCCCATGAAGGTGGTGAATAGCGGCTCCAAATACTCGCGGTTCGTGACATAGAGCGCGCCAAGCAGAACCACGGGGATGCCCAGCAAGACGCGCTTGCTCAATTGCGCTTCCGCCGTTAAGACCTTGGCGCGCCGTTGGAGCCGAATCCGGCCCCGGATCACTTCGGCCAGCCGCTCGATCATCTCCGCCAGGTTGCCGCCGCCCCGCAATTGGATCACCACGGATGAGGCGAACAGCTTCATGTCTTCACTCGTGGAGCGCGCCGCCGTGCGCCGGATGGCGTCCTCCATGCCCACGCCCAAGGCTTGTTGCTGCATGATTTCGGCGAAGACGGTGCTCACGGGCGGCGCCATCTCCTCTGTTATCATCCGGAAAGCGCCCTCCAGTGGATGCCCCGCGCGCAACGAACGGGCCGCCAAGGCCAGGGCATCCGACAACTGGTTCTCGAAAAGCCGGGCTTGCTGGTTGAGACGCCGCTTCACTAGCATGAAGGGGATGGCCACGGCGCCCGCCGCCGCCGCAAGCCCTGCTAAAGCGCCGCCCAGAAACACGTAACCAGCCAAGAACCCCACTGCGGCGATGCCGGCCAGCACCAAGGCCACGGTGGATAGAGGCGTTTTCCAGTCCAAGGCCTCGCGCAGTTGCTCAATGCACAATAGAATCCGGCCGCGCAGGCTCCGGTGCGGCACCAAGGTGCGGACGTATTCGCCATCACGCCACAACTGGAGCACCCGGCGGTTGTCGTAGTCAAGCGGGGCCGCGAGCCCAAGGCGCTCCTCCATCCGCTGGGCCTGAATGCTCCGCCGAATGTAAACAATGAATACAACGAGGCTCCACAGGGAGAAAACCAGCAGGAACGCCGCCGCGCCCCCGATTATCATTAGGGTGTAATACAGTTCAACGTCCATGTTTCGCCCCCTTGGCCTTCTCCCGCTCGGAATGCACGGGCAAAACCCGGTGTTGAAAGAAGTCCCTGGGCAGGGGCGCGCCCTCCCATTCAAAGCGCTCCGCGACGTGAGGCCGGACACCGCACGCCTCGAAGTGGCCCGCTGCGTGGCCATCCGCCCCAACGCCTGTTTGACGGAATCGGAAGATGTCCTGCATCAGGATGGTCTCGCCCTCCATGCCGGAGATCTCCGCGATGGTGACAATCTTCCGGCGCCCGCCCGTGAGCCGCTCCAATTGGATGAGAATATTCAGGGCCGACACCGTCTGCTGCCGGATGGCGTGAACCGGGAAGTTCAAGCCCGCCATGCTCACCATGTTCTCGAGCCGGTTGAGCGCGTCTCGCGCCGTGTTGGCGTGCACCGTGGTCATCGAGCCTTCGTGCCCCGTGTTCATGGCCTGGAGCATGTCGAGCACCTCGGCCCCGCGCACCTCGCCAATCACAATGCGGTCCGGCCGCATGCGCAATGCGTTGCGCAACAGGTCGCGCTGGGTGATCTGGCCTTTTCCTTCGATGTTGGGCGGCCGTGTCTCCAGCCGGACCACGTGCTCGCGCTGCATCTGCAACTCCGCCGCGTCCTCGATGGTCACCACCCGCTCCCCGTCCGGGATCCACCTGGACAACACGTTGAGCATGGTCGTCTTACCGGTGCCCGTCCCGCCCGAGAGAAGGACGTTCAGTTTGCAGTGCACGCACGAATGCAGGAACTGCGCCATCTCCTCCGTCATGGTCTCGTTTTCGATGAGCTTGGCCACGTCCAGCGGAACGGTTCCAAAACGCCGGATGCTCAACGCGGGCCCATCCAGGGCCAAGGGCGGGATGATGGCGTTGACGCGGGACCCGTCGGCGAGGCGCGCGTCCAGCATGGGGCTGCTTTCGTCAATCCGGCGGCCCACGCGCGAGGCGATGCGCTGGATCACTTGCATAAGCTGGGCGTCGTCGTGAAAGCGCGCGCTTGTCTCTTCTAGGACTCCGTAGCGTTCAATGTAGATTTGCCCCGCCCCATTCACAAGAATGTCGCTCACGGAGGGATCGCGCAGAAACACTTCCAACGGCCCCAGCCCGAAGATCTCTTCAAGCACCTCCCGGAGCAGTTGCTCCTTTTCGGGTTGGGAGAGGGGACACCGTTCCTGGTTCAGCAGTTCGTCCACTTGGCGGGAACATTCGGCATGAAGCTGCGCCTCGGGCAGGCCCCGGGCCACGGCCAAGTCCATGTTCTCCAACAGCCGCCGGTGGACATTGCGCTTGATCTCGTAAGTGGTCCGGCCGTCATAGCGGCCGCGGCCATCCATGCCGTCGTTGTTGCTCATTAGTTTCTCAACCTCCCGTTGCTCGAACCCGCCGCCTGCGCCGCCAATCGCGTCAATTCGCGCCGGAGCGTGGAGCGAGGGGCGGCCTCCGCCAAGGGTTGCCCGTAATTGACGCCTTGGATGACACTCTTATAATCGTTGCTCAGGCACTCCAGCGGATAGTCGCCCAGCGCCTTTTTCGCCTCGGCCACGGTGATCATCTGGCGCCGTTGGCAGCGGTTGAGGATGGGCTGGAACCGGTCCGCCGGGGCGCCCCGCCGCGCCAGCTCGCTCATGATCGTCTTGGCGCAGCGCACGTCCTTCACGGAGGCCTGCATCACGATGAACGTCGTCTCGCTCGCCCGGACCAGTCCCTCCGCCACGTCCATGGGCACGCGCGGCGCGTCCACCACGGTGTAGCCGAAGCCTTGCTTGAACGCGGGGATGATCTGGTCGAGCACGCCGAGGGGGATGGTCTGCGCCCCGCCCAGGTTAATGCTGGCCGGGCTCAAGAGGGCATAGAGCTTCTCCCCGGCGTTGACGGCCGTGGTGCGCACCAAGTGAGAGTCAATCGTGCCGGAATCGCGAAAGAGATCCCCAACGCCGTACTGGCTCCGCAAACCCAGGTAGGCGGCCACGGCGCCATAGGCGTAGTCGAGGTCCACCAACAGGGCCGATTCGGGTCCCGCGAGCTGCAGCTCATGGGCCAGGTTCACCGCCAGCGTCGTGCTTCCGCAGCCTCCGCCCGCCGACAGAATGGTGTACATCGAGCCCAGATGCGCGGTCTGTTGCGCCGCCGCCCGGGCCAGCCGCCGCACCACCGCCGGCAATTCGCGGGACAGGGTGCTCTTGGCCTGCACGTGCCGCACGCCGATCTGCATCGCCCGCATCATCACCTCGCTGCCCGGCTGGTCCACCAGCACCACGAAGCGGGACTGCACATACCGGTTCACCACCGGCTCAAGGGCGTCAAGCATGCTCATCGGATCGGCTCCGGCATCCACGACCACTATCGGAACGGCCTCGTGTTCCAAACTTGTCATAAGGGTCACCAAATCCCGGTAGACCCCGCTCGCCGTCAACGCTTGCTCTTCCAACACCGCCTTCACGGCGTCCGCCGTGGCCGGTTCACTTGTCAAGATCGCCGTTCGGGTCTCCCCCGCCATAAACCCTCTCGTTATGCGCTTACGCGCTGCTACTGGCCTGGGCCGTACTCCGCCCAACCCCCCGGTCCTCGGAGTTCGGTGAAATCCGGCTTATCAGGCCGCGGAGCCTCGTCCCTGGGCCGGCCATGAATGCGGCCTTCCACAAAAAACTCCCAATCGCTGGGTCTTTCAATGTCATCGCCCGGCAGTTCGCGCCGGAGCCCATCGGACGTGGGTTCGACCAGCGTCGCCGTCACCAGGATCATCAGCTCGCTCTCGCCCGACTGGAACGATTGCGACCGGAACAGCGGCCCCAGCACGGGCATGTCGCCCAACACGGGCAGCCGCGAGCTGCGCGCGTCCATGTTCTGGTTGAGCAAGCCCGCCATGGCGAAGGTTTGCCCGCTGTACATCTCCAGCGTCGTCTCCGAACGGCGCGTCAACAGCGCGGGGATCTCGAATCCTTCGACCATAACGCCATCCGCCGCGCTCAAGTCGCTAACTTCCGGCGCCACCTGAAGGCGGATTTTGCCGTCGCCCAACACTTCCGGCCGCATCTGCAACCGTACGCCAAATTCCCGGTACTCGATAGTGATGGACGAGCCGGACTGACCGGGTTGCGCCACGGGAATCGGGATCTCGCCGCCCGCCAGGAAACTGGCCTCTTCCCCGCTCAATGCAAGAAGCGTGGGTTCGGCCAACATACGGACGTACTGATTCTCCGCCAAGGCTTGCAAAAAGAATTGGAGATCCTCGCCCGGAAAACCGGCCACGAGCCCCACCAAAGGGCCAGAGCTGACGTCTTCGAGAAGCTCAAAGGGCAGCCCCGGCGCCGCGGGGGTCTCGCTGGGCACGCCGATCTCCACGGGGACCATGGGACCGGCCTCCGAGCCCGGCTGGAATTGCAAGAAGAAATCCTCTTCAAATGGGCCCAAGGCGCTGAAGCCCAAGCGGCGGATGGCCCGCCGGTTGACCTCGGTCACGCGCACCTCGATCTGCACCTGTTGCGCGCCGGGCACGCGGGTCATATCCGTGTAGGTCAAGTCCGAGGCCTCCAGGAACTCGTGTATTTGGCTGGCTTCGCCGGCGTGGTTCAATGTGCCGGTCAGGAAGTACACCTCGCCCGCGCGTTCCATGCGAAGCGACGCCTCCGGGAACAGCTCGGCGAGTTGCTCGTTCAGCACCGCCGTGTCCATGTCCACCCGCACCTCGGCCCGCCAAATCCGGCCCGCCTCGCCCCAGATGATAAGGTCCGTGCTGCCGGAGCTTCTCCCCAACAGGATCAACTGATCCGGCTCGACTACTTCCACGTCGGCGATCTCCGGGTCGGCCACGGCGACGCGTTGCAAGGGCTGGGTCGCCCGGAACAAGGTGGACCGTCCTACATTCACCGTGATGGTCTCCTCGATTTCCGTGGGACGCCGCACTTCCACGATCGCGTCCAAACCCGCCGAACCGCCCGCCTCCACTGGCACATTGGATTCGGCCGCCTCTTCAAACTCCAACGCGGGCTCGGCAGCCTCCTCGCCATAGGCCCATGCCGCCAACGCCAGGCAGGCCACCCCTATAGCCGCGCTGCGTCCCACCCCTATTATCATTCCCCTTGCGCTCATACGGCTTCCCCTTCTTCTAGCGACGGCCTAACCCGCACCGTAGCCCTGTCCCGCGTTCGTGTCTTTTCGTGCTCTTTCTATTCTAAAATTGTGTATTATACCATCCAAAACAGGGGACGATACACCTATGAACCTTTCCATGAGTCCAATTGGCCCCAATTAGAGTTCCTTACAATTACCATCCCGCGCACCTCATGTTATCCCGCGAACCTCATGCGACCCCGCGCACCTCATGCGATCCCGCGCACCTCACCGTCATCCCCGCGAAAGCGGGGATCCAAATCCCGAGAGCAGCACGCGCCCCGTGGGTCCCCGCTTTCGCGGGGATGACGGTGGGGGGCAAGATCACCCACAATGTTAGAATGGAGCAAATATTAGCACGTTCGTGTCTTTTCGTGCTCTTTCGTGGCCAATCCCTGGCGCGGCTAGCGCCGGTCCTGGAACGACTTTGTCTCCGTCTCCGTGCCCCGGAGAATGTCTACATGGAGGCCACGGGGCTCGGGATCCGGCTCCGGTTCGGGCTCGGGATCGGGCTCGGGCTCGGGTTCAGGCTCCGGTTCGGGCTCGGGCTCCTCCATGGCCGAGGCAAACGCCGGGGCGCTCCGGTGTTGCGCGCCCATCACCTCGGCGAACCGCGCCATCTGCCCTTGGTTCAACAAGGTCGCATCGCGCGTGATAGGCGTCTCGTCCGTGGGATTGCGCAACGCCAGCGCGATATTCGCGTGCTCACTCGCCAGTTGCACGGCCTCGGCCTGTTCCGACGTCACCATCAAGGTCACCTTCAAGTTGCTCCGCTCGTCCGCGCCATTCTCCTCGGGCTCGGCCTCGCCGTAAGCCTCGGACGTCACCGCCAGATTCTCCACGGCCAAGACTTGCACGTTTTCCAGTAAGGTCGTGGACATCGCCGTGCCCAGCTCGTCCCCCTCCAACGTGAACCCCGCGAGCACGTCCACCACGCTACCCGGATACAGCAACCCATCCAACCCCGCGACCGAGGGTATGGACACGCTCACGGCGCGCATGCCGGAAGGCAGTTCGGCGGCCAGCTCGTAGCCGGAACCCCCCGCCGGGAAGAACCGGCTCGTCAGGGTCTGCCCCTCCGTCACGGGGCGCGCCAGCATCCGGCCCTGCAATTCCGCCGCGTTGGAGAAGTAGTTCGGAGGCGCCTCGCCTCGGGGCACTTGCTGCTCCACAAGGTCCGTCTCGTCCAACACGGTGCGGGCCGGCAGATTGCGCGCGGCCGCCAGCACCGTCACCTCGGCAGCCGGCGAGGCCGCTTCGCGCATCTGCTCCATATCCGGCATTCGCAGGAACACCACCAGCACGGCCGCGGCCACGGCGGCCACGAGTCCCAGCGCCAATAAAATCCCTATTATCACGGACTGTCTCATCGGGCGCGCCCTCCTAAGTCCCACGCGCGCCCCCGAACAGACGCGCGGTGTGCTATACCCCTACCTATCGCCACTTCGGTTCCCAACCTTAACCAAAAGCGCAATAATACCAATTATTACATTCTCTCTCGGATTTGTAATACGTTATCGTTAAAGCTCGTTCAAGGAAAACTCATGACAAAATCCGGCAAGGCGTGTTGTGCCTAATTTTCGTGTCCTTCCGTGGTTGTGTTCCCGTCCCACGCTACGGCCCTTCCTTTTGCATCGTCGCCGATGCGCTCAACTCCGAGGGCGCCGGCACGAACCCAATCAAAGCTCCGTACCCCCTCGTAACTGTAACCGTCACCATGTCCCCCGAGGAAGCTTCGCTGATGTCCGCGGGATCCGTGTCAATGGTGTCATAGGGGCCGCCGAGGGCGCCGTCTACGACGGTAGTCACGGTATTTTGGTCCGCGTCCGGCAACACCGCCTCCCGCACCCCCGCGTGCGCCGCGTTGTTCACCTGATGCATGGTGTAAAAGAGCCAGCCGTATTCGATGATGGCGAATGTAAGCGTTATCAACAGAATGACGACGATCGCGAATTCCACCGCCGCCGCGCCTTCCTCCCCCCGCCGCCGGTTACGGGCCACGAAACGAC
>JBKHFO010000137.1:0-9285 GCA_046540175.1 Candidatus Hydrogenedentota bacterium | reverse complement strand
GAACCCGCGACGTCAACCTTGGCAAGGTTGCACTCTACCACTGAGTTACTCCCGCTCTCGTGAAGCACCGGTAATTTACCATAGCGCCCAAAGTCGTGTCAACTCAACGAATCCGCCAAGGAAGGACGCTTTCTCCTTCCGGCAATGTCGCGTCTGGAACCAGTGATTGGACAAACCTGTTATCCGTATTTGGCGGCCTTTTCGGCGCTTTTATGGCATGTCCTTGGCTGTGTGAGCGCGTATTCTCCTATCGCTGTTAAGGATGTGTGCTCCGTGGCGCCGCCTTCCAGACGGCCGATGAATGCCCGCAAGACGCAGGCGCTGCCAACATCACCCGTTGGTGGAGAGTAACTTCCTCTTTACAAACAGGGCCATCAAGATAAATGAGAACAGGTTATCCGGCGAGTAGGGGGATACGTTAAGCTGTACACGGGCTGCCGCGATTTGGTATCCTAACTATCTCGCCTGGAGGCTTGGCCTCCTCCCGTACTGTTTTTTCCAGAAGCCATAGACAGCCGCTGCGAACGCACGATCGTCCACGTAGAAAGGTGGCGGCGCCATGCCATTTACCTGACCGAACAAAAGGGAGGCTCTGCACCATGAGCAAGGTTTTGATCATCGGCGCCGGCGGCGTCGGGGGAGTCGTCACCCACAAATGCGCCCAGGCGCGGGAAGTGTTCAGCGAGATCACGCTGGCCAGCCGGACCCTTGAAAAGTGTGAGCGAATCCGGGATCAGATTGACCGGCCCATTGAAGTGGCCCAACTCGACGCGGATAACAAGGACGAGGTGATCGCGCTCGCGAACCGCGTAAAACCGGACTTGATCATCAACGTGGCCTTGCCTTACCAAAACCTTTCCATCATGGACGCCTGCCTGGAAACCGGCGTGGACTATCTCGACACGGCCAACTATGAGCCTCCAGAAGCCGTCACATTCTCCTACATATGGCAATGGCCTTATGACCAACCCTTCCGTGAAAAAGGCATCATGGGGCTTCTAGGCAGCGGGTTTGATCCTGGCGTGACCAACATCTTCTGCGCCTATGCACTCAAGCATTACTTCGACGAGATCCACACCATCGACATAGTGGATTGCAACGCCGGCGATCATGGCCAATTCTTTGCAACCAACTTCAATCCGGAAATCAATATCCGCGAGGTGACGCTGCGGGCGAAGTGGTATGAAGACGGAGCCTGGCAGGAGGGCCCGCCAATGACCACGCGGTGGGACTTTGATTTCCCCGAGCTGGGCCCCTACCCAACCTATCTGATGTATCATGAAGAAATGGAGTGCCTGGCTCGCAATATTCCCGGCGTCAAGACTATCCGGTTCTGGATGCATTTCTCGGATACCTACATCAATACGATCAATGTCCTACAGAACGTAGGCATGACCCGCATCGATCCTGTCGATTACGAGGGACATCCGGTTGTTCCTATACGCTTTCTCAAGAAGGTCCTCCCCGAGCCCGCCAGCTTGGCGGAAGGCTACGAGGGAAAGACCTGTATCGGCTGTCTTCTGAAAGGAATCAAGGAGGGGCGGTCCCGGCGGATTTTCATCTACAACATCTGTCCTCATCGCAAGGCGTACGAAGACGCGAAAGCGCAGGCTGTATCGTATAGTACAGGGGTTCCCGCCATGATTGGCGCCAAGCTCATGGCGCAGAATGTGTGGCGGCGGGAAGGCGTGGTTCATCCTGAGGAGCTTGATCCCGATCCGTTCATGGAGGATCTCAACACCTACGGCCTGCCTTGGCATGTGGAGGAGCGGTAGACAATGACACTAACAAACGGAGCGGCGCCGCTCGCCGCAAACGATGGATTTGAAGTGGCGCGCTCAGTTGACGTCACCAACGCGCCTTCGCCTTGCTACATCTGCGACATGGAGGCGCTGGAACGGAACTTGGCCATCCTGGACAGGGTGCGGGAACGCACGAACTGCCGCATACTGTTGGCCCTCAAAGGTTTCGCCATGCACAGCGTCTTCCCCACGCTGCGGCGCACCCTCCACGGCGTAGCAGCAAGTTCGTTGGATGAAGCCCGCCTGGGCGCCGAGGCGTTCGGCGGCGAGACGCATGTGTACGCCCCCGCCTACAAAGACGAAGAGTTTTCGGCGCTGCTGGAGCTGACGGATCACATCACCTTCAACTCCTTCAACCAGTGGAAGCGATTTAAACCCCTTGCGGACAAGGCGGATAAGGCGGTGTCATTCGGGTTGCGCATCAATCCCGAACATAGCGAAGTGGCCACTCGTCTGTATGATCCTTCCGCGCCTGGGAGCCGGCTGGGCGTTCCAAGAGGCAAGATCGAACCGGCCTCGCTCAAGGGTCTCGAAGGGTTGCACTTCCATAATCTTTGCGGTCTCAATGCGGACGCGCTTGAACGAACGCTTGAGGCGGTCGAAAAAGGATTTGGGATGTGGATGGAAGACATGAAGTGGGTGAACTTTGGCGGCGGGCACCACATTTCCCGGGCGGACTACGACGTGGACCTGCTGTGTGAGCTTATCCACGATTTCCAGGAGGGCTACGGCGTCCAAGTCTATATAGAGCCCGGCGAAGCAGTCGCCTTGAACGCGGGTGTTCTGGTGGCCACGGTGCTCGATATTGTCGAAAACGCTGGTCTTCAGGCCATCTTGGACACCTCCGCCACGGCCCACATGCCCGACGTGCTTGAAATGCCCTACCGCCCCGACATCTTGGGCGCGGGACAACGTGGCGATTACCCCCACTCTTACCGCCTCGGGGGAGTTACATGCTTGGCGGGTGACATCATCGGAGATTACAGTTTCCCCGAACCCCTTGAAGTCGGCCAGAAGCTTGTGTTTACCGATATGGCTCACTACACCATGGTTAAGAACACCACCTTCAACGGTATCCGGCTGCCCAGCATCGCCATCCATGATCGGCGCGAGGGAGGCCTGCAAATCGTCCGGGAATTCAGTTACGAAGACTACAAAGACCGGCTCTCGTAAAGCTTTACGTGGTGGGCGGAAGAAACGGGGTTCCAAACGCGTCCCTGGGAGGCTGTTATCAACCTCCGAGGGGGCTGGCTATTCTCCCTTAAGACCTTAAGACTCCGGAGCCTCCGCCATGGAGGCGTGTCGAGACGGCAGAGCCGGTAATGGTTCAGGCAGCACGCCCTTGGCTTTTCGCCACAGAAACGCGCCCTCCGCCACCATCCAAATCTGTAGCCCCATCACCATAACCCCGATGCCAAACAGAACCCAGTTTCCCTCCGCGCGCCAGTCAATAACTTGACTGCCCATGGCCCATGCTGGAAAGATGATCATAAGCGCCATGGGCGCGAGCAGAAACCACACCGTGATACCATGCCGCAGGAGATAGAACGCGACCACCAAAAAGGCGAGCCCCGCCAGCAACTGGTTGGTCGCGCCGAACACCGGCCAGAGAATCAGCCCCCCACTGCCGGGTCCCTGAGGGCCGCTCAAAAACGCGATCGCCCCGCCCGTGGCGACTGCGATCCCCGTGGCCACATATTTCTGGCGCAGCATGGGAACCCGGATGGCCGTCCCTAGCTCTTGGATGACGTAGCGCTGTAAGCGGGTAGCCGTATCGAGCGTGGTCGCCGCAAAAGACGCGACCATCACCGCGATGATCCCTATCCCCATTTTGAGGGGGATGCCCACGGCGGTCATCATGTTCGCGCTGCCCTCGACAAAGGCGCCCACCTGGTCGCCAAGCGCCATGTCTCCCCACGCCCCGCTGTAATAATGCTCCCAAGCCGCGCTTCCCGCCAAGGGCGCTCCTGCTGAATCCAAGACCGGAACCAGGCTGTCATCGCCCATCTGATAGATGCCCATTCCGAGGCCGGCGCAACACGCGATAATAACCAGCACGGACAAGGCCCCCTCAAGCAACATTCCCCCATATCCCACGAAATGGGCGTCGCGTTCACTCGGTAATTGCTTTGACGATGTGCCCGAGGCGACGAGGCAGTGGAATCCCGAAATGGCGCCGCAGGCTATCGTGATGAAGAGAAACGGGAACATGGAGGGCGCGTCGGCCGGCGCTGCGTGATTAATGGCGGGGGCTGCGACGTCCGGTTGGGCCACCAGCAATCCGCCGAAAAGCAGCGCCATCGCGATGAGGAGCTGATTCGCGTTAATGAAATCGCGCGGCTGGAGCAGACTCCACACAGGTAGGATACTGGCCACAAAACAATAGACCAGCAGCAGTAAAGTCCAAATCACCACCGTCGACGCCAAGCTTTCCCACAAACTGGCCTCAGCCCCCGCAAAGAGGGGAAGATCGCCCAACGTGATGGGTAAATGATAAGCGCCAATGTACATGCTCAAATAGAGCAGCGCAAGCGTAAGCAGAACAGGTAAAGCTAAGCCGCCTTGGACTTTGTACGTCCAAAATCCGACCGCCACCGCCAATGGCATCGCCAGCCATACCGTGAGCACCGTCTGGGGATACAACGAGAACAACATGGCGATCACTAGTCCAAAGACGCCAATGATCACCATCAGGGCGAAGAACAGAATCAAAAGGAATAAGATGCGCGCCCGCCGCGAAATCATTCGGCCCGCGATGTCGCCGATGGTCTGACCCCGCGAGCGCATGGACACCACCAGACTGCCGAAATCGTGCACCGCTCCGATGAAGATCGACCCGAACACGACCCACAACAGCGCCGGCAACCATCCCCAGAACACGGCTATGGCTGGTCCGACGATGGGCCCCGTGCCCGCGATGCTGGTGAAGTGATGGCCGAAGACGATGCCGGGCCGCGTTGGAACGTAGTCTCGCCCATCTTGCATCTCCACCGACGGCGCCACCGTATCCGCGCTTAATCTGAAGATCCGCTTCCCCAAATAGCGCCCGTAGGTATGATACGCCACGATAAATCCCACAAAGGACAAAACCGCTATAAGCAAAGCTTCCATCGCTCGTTCCCGCCTCTAGAATGGCTCCCCATCCACACTCATCCATTCTAGGCTATATCATTCACCGCTATCGATCAAGACTACGTAGGTGAGAGCCACGATGGTGGGGTTATCCCGCCTTACCCCTTCTTGGCCTATGCGCCAAAACGTTCCCGCAGCATTGCGTCCAGGCCTCCGAAAGCTCCGTTACTCAGGATCAAAACCACATCTCCCGGCCCCACATGCTCCGAAATGTGGGTTGCAATTTCCCCGACATCATCCGTTGCATACGCCTCCCGGCCTCTTTCACGCAGAGCGCTAACCAGACCCTCCCGATCCAAGCGTTCCTCTGGCGGAATGTTGGCTCCCCGGTGGATGGGGCCGATCCAGATGTGGTCCCCCCCACTCAAGGCCCGTTCCAACTCAGTCTGAAAACGGTTCGTCACCGTGGTGTTGGAGCGGGGTTCGAACGCCACCCATAACCGCCGGCCGGGCCAGCGGTCGCGCGCCGCTTCGATGACGCCCCGGATGGCGGTTGGGTGATGAGCAAAGTCGTCGACGAAAAGGGCGTCCTCGTGTTCGAGAAACACCTCCATTCGCCGCCGGACGCCCTTGAAACGCGGCAAGGACTCCTCCACCTGCGCCGGCGTGACGCCCAAGGCCCCCGAGACGGCAATAGCCCCGATGGCGTTCTGAAGATTGTGCCGCCCCGCCAACGGCGCTTTACATTCGCCCCACAAAACGCCGTCGCGGTAGATGCGAAGAGCCGGGTTAGAGCCTCGCCGGATGATTTCGCCCCGCCAGTTCGCTTCCATGGAGAACCCGTACGTGATCACAGGACTAAAGGCATGCGGCGCCAACGCCATGGCGCCGGGATCATCGGCGCACAATACCACCTGTCCGCCAGAGGGGACCTGGCGTAGCATGAGGCGGAACGCCCGCTCGATGTCAGCGAGATCGCGGTAAATGTCGCCGTGATCAAACTCGATTGACGTGACCAAGGCGATTTCCGGGATGTAGTGGAAGAACTTGGCGCGCTTGTCAAAGAACGCGGTGTCATACTCGTCTCCCTCAATCACGAACGGCGCATCCACGGCGCCGAGCCGGGAGGACCGCGGAAAATCCATCGGCTGTCCGCCAATGAGATACCCAGTCTCATGACCAGCTCTTTCCAGCAGATACGCCGTCAATGCCGTCGTCGTGGTCTTGCCGTGCGTGCCACAGATCGCCACGGGCCGCCGGAAACGCAGGATATGCTCCTTCAACCATTCCGGAAGGCTAAGGTAGGGTATCCGCCGATCAAGCGCCGCTTCGACCTCCGGATTGCCCCGGCTTAGCGCGTTTCCAATGATGACGGCGTCCGGTTGCCAGTGAAGGTTTTCGGCGGCGTAGTGTTGGTTCACCGGAATGCCCAACTCTTCCACCATCCAGCTCGCCGGCGGATAGAGCGGATTGTCGCTTCCACGCGCCTCGCAACCCATTTCAAGCGCCAGCCGGGCTCCAGCCGCCATGGCGGTCCCGCCAACTCCGGAGAAGTGGAGCCGCTGCCGGAAAGGGAGGTGGGCGTGTGTAGTCATGAATTATAAGTATTCCTGTTAAGCGATTCGTAACCAGGGGAAATTGCCCGTATCTTGTGGCGGAACCATACCTTAACGGACTTTTTCTGTCAAAGCGGAAGCGTCTGGACAGCGGATTCACGCGAACTAAAGCCGGCCGCCGTTTCCGCCGATGATCACGCTAAATGAACTAGGGAGGTGCGAAATGACGAGAGCCGCAGAGTGGGGCGCGGTCCTGACACAAGGTTGGGAAAGGAAACGATCATGGATATACAAGACGTTACGTCGCGAAGGGTGGTTCTAGAGCCATCCATTATGAGACACGCCCAAAAGGACAACGTGGAGCCCGGCCGCGTCGAATCGGCGGAACTGCCCATCAAAGGCAGCCTGTTGGAGGAATTGCAGAAAACGCCGGGATTCACGCCGAAAGACCTTCTCAAGGAAAAGGCGATGATGGTGGGCGAGACGGTCAATTTATTGAACAGAGGGCTGGACTACTGGGTGGATGAGGACACCGATAAGATTGTTATGCAAATTGTAAATCGCCACACCCAAGAAGTAATACGACAAATCCCCCCTGAGGAAATTATAGAAATTTCAGGACGGCTCCAGCAGCTCGTGGGCCTGATCTTCGACAGGGAAACCTAAGGAGGAAACCGCTATGGGTAGTAGCTTTGGGACGGGCGGCTTGGTGTCTGGTATGGACACCGACTCAATGGTCCGCCAGTTAATGGCGCTTGAGCGTAAGCCCATTGAACGCATCGATAATCGCATCAATGCCGCCGAAAAACAAGAAGAAGCCATTGGGGGACTTCGGGAGAACTTGCAGTCTCTCCAAAGTCAAGCCGGCGATCTTCGTACGCAGGATCTCCTCAACCAGTTCGACGCCTCGTCCTCCGAAGAAAGCGTGGTGAAAGCCGAGGTGGGAAGCGATACGCCCGCCGAGGGAACCTACGATATAGAGGTTCTCCAGTTGGCCAATCCCACGCTCGCCACCAGCAGCGCAAAAATGGGGGCAGCCATTGATCCAAACGCCAACCTCGAAGATAACGGCATGCGAAGCGAGGTAACGCAGGGCCAATTCGGCATCAATGGCGAGACATTTGACGTCGATCCCACCCAACACAGTCTTCAGGACGTGCTTGATCTCATCAACAACTCCGACGCGGGCGTTACCGCCTCCTATGATACCGCCACCGACAAGGTAACCATTGCAAACACGGACGGCGGCAACACATACATCAATTTTCACGGCAGCCAAGACGACGTACAACCCGCCAGCAATTTCATTGAGGCCATCAATATTGGTGGCGCGACCGCCGAGGATGATGGGACGATAACGAGCACGCAAACCCTGGGCGCCGTGGATTACAGCGAGACGCTCGCCGATGTGGGGTTCGCCGATGGAGACCAAGTAACGGCGGGCGCTTTCGAGATCAACGGCATCGGCATCACGGTGGATCCGCAAACAGACAGCCTTCAGGATGTGCTGGACCGGATCAATAGTTCCGACGCGGGCGTGATGGCCTCCTACGATAGTATAGGCGACCAAATCCGCGTGGACGCGCTTACCGCGGGCGCCAACGAGATCTCGTTTGTATCAGGCAGCAGCAATTTCCTCGACATGGTGAACCTCAGCGACGCCGAACAGGACTTGGGACAGAACGCCGAATTCACGGTCAACGGAGAGACGCAGTCTAGAAACACAAACACCGTCACGGACGCCATCGGAGGCGTGGAGCTTAACCTCAGGAATGCGGGGACTAGCACGCTTACGGTTGAGCGTGACGAAGAGGCCACGGTGGAAGCCGTTCGTGATTTCGTCGGCGCCTTCAATGACGTGTCAGGGGAACTGCGCGACCTCACGGGGCGCGAGGGGGCTCTATCGAACGACAGCACGATTCGCCAGACCGAGAGCATGATGCGCAACATCCTCTTCGACACGGTGGGCGAAGCCGGGGGCGAACTTGAAACGCTCTTGCAGTTGGGTGTCAGCACCGGCCGGGATTCCTCCCTCCAGTTCGACGAGGACACGTTTCTTGAAGCGCTACGGTCGAATTCGTCGGGGGTTCAGGCCCTCTTTTCCAATGCCGATAACACGGGCATAGCCGACCGGCTAGAGAATTATCTGGACGGCGTAGCGGGCCGGCGGGGCATGCTGGACAACCGGACCAGCCCCTCGGGAAGCATCGCTCAGCGAATCAGCAGCCTTAATGACCAAAAGACCCGTGTTGAGGATCGCCTTGAACAAAAGGAAGCGCGGTTGCGCAAGGAGTTCCTGGAAATGGAACGGATGATGCTCAGTTTTCAAAAGCAAGGAGCGGCCCTGAACAACCTCGGCGGAGGTTTTTCCCAGTTCTAGGGGCGTCAGGGGAGGTATTCTGAGAACCGGATAACGGCGAATGACAAGGGGAGGGTTTTATGAATCCACACGCAATTACGCATGGGACATATCAAAAAGTAGCAGTGGAAACGGCTTCGCAAGGCAAACTAATTGTGATGCTTTTCAATGGAGCCGTGCAGCGCACAAAGCAGGCCGAACGTTTCCTGGCCGAAGGGGGCAAACCGGCGGATATTCACAACAATCTGATTCGGGCTCAGGAAATCATTGCTGAACTGCGAAGCGCCTTGGACTTGAGTCAGGGAGAAGTGGCCCACAACCTGAACCGCATTTATAAATACATCCACGATCAGCTGATCCAGGCGAATCTCAAGAAAGATCCCGAAATCATGGCGGAGTGTATCGAACACCTCGAAACCTTGCGCGACACCTGGCAGGAAGTCTACGAACTCCAACAGCAAGAATGCTCCTTTGCCGCCCCGGCTCCTTCATTCAG
>JBKHFO010000136.1:0-9324 GCA_046540175.1 Candidatus Hydrogenedentota bacterium | reverse complement strand
GGAGGCGCCATGTTTGAAGGAATGGGCAATATTTCCGGGCTTCTAAAGCAAGCCATGAATGTGAAAGGTAAGATCGAGGACCTCAAAGAGAATCTCGGCAACGAAACCATTGAGGCCTCCGCGGGCGGCGGCATGGTGCATGTCGTGATGAACGGGCGTTTTGAAGTGCTTTCGCTCGAGATTGATCCCGAAGTCATCGATAAGGACGACCCCGAGATGCTCCAAACCCTGATCCGGGCGGCAATAAACGAGGCCACCCGCAAGACGCAGGATCTCGTGAAGGAACGCATGTCCGAAATCACCGGCGGCATTGATATCCCCGGTTTAACGGCCTGAGTCCGCCGTGCGCGTCGTCTTTTTCGGAACGCCGGCCCTGGCTGTGCCTTCGCTGGCGGAGACCGCCCGGCGGCATGAGGTGGCGGCGGTTGTGTGTCAACCGGACAAGCCCGCCGGTAGAGGCCGGCGGCCCGTGGCGCCGCCCGTCAAGCAATGGGCCGGGGAACACGGCTTTCCCGTTCATCAGCCCGCCAAGCTGAACGATGGCCGGTTCGAGGCGTGGTTGCGTGAACAGGCCCCGGATATCTGCGCCATCGCGGCATATGGGCGGCTTCTCAAACAACCGATCCTTGATGTGCCTCCCCATGGGTTCATCAACGTGCATCCCAGCCTGCTGCCCCGTCACCGGGGCCCATCGCCCATCCAGACCGCCCTGCTGGAGGGGGACGAGGTGACGGGCGTCACCATCATGCGGCTCATTCTGGAGACGGACGCAGGGGACATCATCTTGCAAGAGGAGGCGCCCGTGGATCTGCATGACACAACGGGGACGTTGAGCGAACGGCTGGCCTTCCAGGGGGCGCGGTTGCTTGGCGAGGCCCTCGACCAAATCGAGGCGGGCGCGGCTGCGTTCACGCCGCAAGATGACAGCAAAGCCACGTACACCACGATGTTCACGAAGGACGCCGGACGGATCCAATGGGGCCATGGCGCGCGCGCCATCCATGACCGGGTTCGCGCGTGCCACCCGTGGCCGGTGGCCTTCTGCGGGCTGGACGGCGAGACCTGCCGTATTCACCGCACCGAGCCCCGCGAGACCCAAGCCGGCCATGCTTCCCCAGGGACCGTGACGGCCATCGAAAAAGACGCGATCCTCGTCGCCACCGGCGAGGGGACCCTGGCCATCCAGCAATTGCAACTGCCGGGAAAGAAGGCGCTCCGTGCGGGAGACTTTCTGCGAGGCCATCCAATGAAGCCGGGGGACCGGTTTGAGGATGGGTAGCCGTGGCTGCTGATCCGGTCCGGGACGCGGCGATCGATGTGTTGTTGCGGGTCTACACACGGGGCGCGTACCTGAAGGAGGCGCTGGATAAGAGCCTGCGGCGCAGGAATTTGTCCGATCGCGGCCGCCGCTTCCTCACCCAGCTCGTCTACGGGGCGGTTCGCCATCGGCTTCTCTGCGGCCACATTCTCCAGCGGCTGCTGCATCAACCCCTCGAGGAGCTGCCTGTACCCATCCGGCTCGTGCTCGAAATGGGCGTCTATCAAGCGTTGTTCTGTGATAATGTGACCTTTCCCGCGATGGTCCATACGTCGGTGGAATTGGCGAAGAAGCGGGGACACGCCGGCACGGCCAAGCTAGCCAACGCCGTGTTGAAAAAAGTCCCGGAGAGCTTGGACGACGTTGCTTTACCCAGCCGGGATCACGAGTGGCGTGAATACCTCAGCGTGCGGTATTCGCTGCCCCTCTGGATGGTCCAGCTCTGGGAACGGGACGCGGCGCAAGGCGGCGAACTCGAGGCGTTGTGTCAGGCGATGAACGAAGTGGCGCCCGTGACGGTGCGAACCAACACCGCGCGCATTACCCCCAGGGACCTCATGGCAGCGTTTGAAAAGGCGGATTGCGCGCCCGGCAAGCGGACTCCCGTGCCGGAGGAGATCACGCTGGAAAGCGGTCTGCCGCCGGCGCGCTCGAAGCGGTTCGCCGAAGGCGCGTACTTAATTCAGGATCCCGCGTCCATGTTGGCCGCCCATTTGATGGAACCCGAAAGGGGGGAAAGGCTATTGGATCTATGCGCGGCCCCTGGCGGGAAGACCACTCATTTGGCCCAGCTTACGGAGAGCGGGGCGTTTATTGTGGCGCTGGATAACCAACCCCGCAAACTCGCGCGCATTCGGGAAAACCAGGAACGCCTCGGATTGGGTGGCATCCGCTTGATTTGCGCCGATGCCGCGCATCCCCCGCTGGAAGCGCCGTTTGACCGCGTTCTACTGGATGCCCCATGCTCAGGCATGGGCGCCATGCGCCGGCATCCCGAATTGAAATGGCGGCTGGACCCGGAAGTAAGCAAGCGAATGGGGCGGCTGCAGACGGAATTGCTGCGGTCCGCCGTGCGGCGTTGCAAGACCGGCGGCCGCATTGTATACTCTGTTTGTACCTTTACATCAGATGAAACGCTACACGTCGTAGCGCCCCTTTGTGAAGAAGGCCTTGTAGAACCGGAAGATGGACCCCAATGGCTCGAACAGTGGCGAAAAGAAGAAGGAACGTATCAGACAAGGCCGAATCGCGATGGTTTGGACGCGTTCTGCTTGATAAGGTTGCGGAAAGTATCGTAGGCGTGGTCCTCTTCGTGTTTCGGTTTTTGTGGTGGACCTTCCGATGGACCATGGCGACAGCGATTCTCTTGGCTATCATGGGCTTCACGGCGCTATACATATTGGACCGGGCCATGGCGGGCGGCGAGATGGTGGAAGTCCCCGACATCCAAGGGCTGCCCATAACCGAGGCCTCCCAGGTGTTGGCCGAACGCGACCTGGAAATTGGGCAACAGCGGGAGATGGTGAGCGAGGAGGTCCCCCGGTTCCACGTCATTTCTCAACGGCCGCAACCGGGCCAGGTGGTGCGGACGGGGCGAAGTGTGACGCCCACGGTGAGCGGCCCCGAGCATGTGACCGCTCCGGATGTGGTGGGGAAGTCCCTTTCCGAGGCGCGGGAACAGCTCAACCAGAGCCGCTTCGACATTGGGACCGTATCGCGGTTGGCCGCGGAGGAACCCCGCGACACCATACTGGCGCAAGAACCGGCCGCAGGCAGCCGAACCGAACACACCGAGAACATCAACGTTTTGGTGAGCACCGGGATAGAAGGCGAACGTTTCCTTATGCCGGAGATCGTGGGCGAACCCGTGGAGGAAGCCGTGGAAACCTTGAGGGGGTTGGGCATTGAAGCCCAGGCCAACCGCGTGGAGCGCACCGATGCGCCCTACGACGAAGTCCTTGATCAATATCCGCCGCCGGGCACCACGCTTCGCGAGGATGACACCGTCGTATACGATGTGCGGGACTCTGGCGAGGTGGCGCTCGCGGGACCGCGTCACACGGTGGAACTGTCCTACACGATTCCACAGGAAGCCGGGCGCCGGGCCGTTACCGTAGAGGTGATCGACCGGCGAGGCTCGCGCCGGACCGCGTTTCCGCGTCCCCAGGACATGCAAGATGGCGAGCCCCCCCGCTATGACCCAGGAACCCGGATCCGCTTGCCCATTAGTTTCCACGATGAGATGACGGTGGAGGTGTATCTGGATGGAGAAAAGGTGCGCTCTTACTATTATGAAGAGGACAGCGACCCGGTGATAACCGACTACGAGACGCTACTAAGGGGAAGTGGATAATGCCGGACTTAAAGATCGCGCCGTCCATCCTCGCCTCGGATTTCAGCCGGTTGGGCGAAGAAATCGAGGCCGTTGTCAATGCGGGCGCGGATTGGATTCATGTGGACGTCATGGATGGCCATTTCACGCCCAACATCACCATTGGCCCGCCAGTGATTGCGGCGCTTCGGTCAACGTGCTCCGTTCCGCTGGATGTGCATCTCATGATCAGCGATCCCGACTATTACGCCGAAGCCTTTTGCGACGCCGGCGCCGATCTCGTCTCTTTTCATGTCGAGGCGGTGAAACATCCCCACCGGCTCATCGCGGGCATCAAGGAGCAGGGCTGCAAGGCGGGGCTGGTGCTTAATCCCGGCACCTCGCATGATGAACTCGAATACCTCGTCGAAAGCGTGGACATGGTGCTCGTGATGACGGTGAATCCTGGCTTCGGGGGCCAGAGCTTCATCCCAGGGATGCTGCGCAAGATCGAGTGCGTTCGCGCCATGATTGGCGATCGCGACCTTGAAGTGGACGGGGGCATCGACGACCAGACGGCTCGCGAGGTGGTCGCGGCGGGCGCCAATGTGCTCGTAGCGGGCTCCTACATCTATAAAAACGACTCCTACATCGACGCCATCGAAAGCCTGAAAGCCGCGGAAAGCGCCGCGCCCCAGCGGCGGTAGGCCTCCCGGCGGGCATGCGAAAGACAAAAAACAATCCCTTGCGTGGCAGGGGGAAAAGGGAACCACACAAGGGATTTGCGAGAGGGGAACCTCGCTTGGAGCAGCGATGTTACTTAATCTGGATCTTACGGGGCCGCATGCTCTCCTTCTTGTACAGCGTCACCCTAAGCAAACCGTTCTCCATATGCGCGTCCACCTTCTCCTGATCGATGGCGCGGCTTAATGTAAACACCCGCCGGAAATCGGCGCGAGGCCTTTCACCAGCCCGCAGTTGGCCTTCTTCCGTATGTACACGGTGTCCCGTGATCGTGAGTTCGTTGTTGTTGACCTGAACGTCCACCTGATCCTTGGGCACACCGGGCAACTCAGCCTCCAAGGTCACCGTGTCCGGATGTTCCATGATGTTCACGCGCGGAGCCACATAGACCTTCTGCTCTTGCCGTTCTTGCACTGCCGTCGTCATGATAAATCCCTCCTTGTCGCGTACGTTATACGGGGATGGCCCGGGCTCTCGGGAATCGCCCGGGCCGCTTCTGTGTTTCGCCGTGAGTTAGTTGACGTTCACCGAAATCTGCTTCGGTTTCGCTTCTTCCCGCTTGGGCAAGTTCACCTTCAGCACACCGTTCTCGTAGTGAGCCTCGACGTTGTTCACGTCAAAGCCCCCGGGGATTTCGAAGGAACGCTCGAACCGGCCATACCGGCGCTCAAACCGGCGATACCCGCCTTCTTCGTCCTTCTTGTCCTCGTGTTCGTACTTGCGCTCGCCTTTGATGGTGAGCACATTGTCAATCGCGGTGATTTCCACGTCTTCCTTCCGCATTCCAGGAAGATCCATCTCCACGATGTAATGGTCTTCGGTCTCGCGCAAGTCCGCCGTCGGAAGCCACGTCCGTTGCGGCCAATTCAAGTCAGCGGCTCCTTCGCCGAACAAGCGCTGCATTTGCGACTCCAAATCCTGCAATGCGCTCCAGGGGGTGAGTTCTCCGCGATCTTGTCTACGTACCAGGGCCATGGTATTGACCTCCTTTCTTTTTTCGGTTTAGGTTCTCGATTTGCCGTGTTTCGTTAGTCTTTCCACAGGGCTTGCTTCAAAGCCCGTTGTTTCTTTCGTCTTTCAGTTGGAGAGTAGCAAAGAGAATGCCAAAGAGAGGTATGACACCATAACCCGTTGTCACACAAGGGTTTACGTATACAGAGTCAAGGCAGGAGGGAGAGAAAGGGATGTTGCGGTGTTTGGTTTTGAAACACGCATGTTGCCCTTTGAAGCATAAAAAGCCGCGCCCCCAAGCATGAGGGTGCGTCGAGCGCCCTTGCCGCGGTTGGCGCCCCAGCTCACTCCGCGGGCGCGATGCCCTCACTCCCCGGGTTAGGACGCTGCTCCACGGAACAACATCTCTCTTGATTCCCCCTTTCGCCCGCAGGTCCGGCGCACAATTCCCCCCTGGGAAGGGGGCCGGAGGGGCGGGGGATATAAACCCCGTGGCGCCGCGTTACCCGGCGATTGGGGATGCGGACCCGTTTTTAGTTTAGGCTGGCCCGTTCTCCCTGCTTTCGGCTTCCCCCTCGGGTTGGTCCGCTGAAGCCCCCTTGTCAGGGGCGCCACGCTCTTCCGCCTCCGCTTCCAGCAGCTCATCCACGGTCTTCACCACGCGCGCAATCCGCTCGGGCTCGGCCTCGCCATCAACCTTCAGCGCGATCTCGCCATCCGGCGCTGCAACGACCACGCGCGGGACCTCGCCGGGATAGTTCAAGGCTTCGCATACGGCCCCTTCCCAATCCATTAGGATGGGATACTCAAGCACTTGGCGGAACCCCAGGCGAATCAATCCGTGAAACAGCCCAGGGGCCTCGGACAATTCGGCGATTCCCCGCAAGTCAATCTCCAGTTCATACCGTTCGTACAAGGGCCGCACCCAGTCCTCAAGCCCTTCCGCGGCTTCCCGGTCGGCCAAAAGCAAGACCGTCACTTTTTCACGGGGGAATTGGTAGTGGTGCTCGTCCCGGTGCTGATCTTCCAACACGAAATCTGGAACCTGCATCGCGTTCTCCCCTTCTTGCGCGGAGCCGCCATTGTCCCCGGCGGCGAGGGCCCCCGCCCCTACAAACAGTATGCACGCCGCCAATCTGCTGAGTGGTTTCACGGTCAATGTCCTTTCTGTATACGTTGCGGACCCAAGTTGCCGACTTCACTTGTGGTTATTATGACAGAATGGACGAGATTGAGTCGCGCTGGCAAACGACCCCTTATCGCCGGATGCTTCAGCCCCATCCCTCTTAATGGCCCTATGATTCGCGCCTGGAACAGGAAGTTAGCCCCGCCCGGCGGCCCTATCGTCTCGCGAATCCCTGTCCAGCGATTGGGGAGGCGTTTTGCGTTTGACACCGTACCTGGCCTGGAGTATAATAAGACATACATTTGATTAGCATGCCAAACCCTGAAACGAATCCGAAGGAATTGCGCGATGAATTGCATCACCCCCAACGACGGAGTCATACCATTGAGCACACTAGCAGACACCGGTTATACATTGTCTGAGTTGCGGCCGGGTGAACGAGGCGTAGTGCAGCATATTGCAGCGCGGGAATCCGGCCGGCAGCGGTTGCTTGAGATGGGGTTCGTGCCGGGCGCCACGGTGGAGACCGTTCGCGTGTCGCCCCTGGGCGACCCCATGGAAGTCATCGTGTCCGGCTATCATCTGGCGATCCGCCGGCAAGACGCCCGATGCATAAGCTTACGGAGGCCGGCATGAGTCCCGGCGTTATCGCGCTGGCAGGCAACCCAAACACGGGCAAGACGGAGGTCTTCAACGCGCTGACGGGGTTGCGCCAGGCCACGGGCAACTACGCCGGCGTCACCGTGGAGCGCTCGACGGGCGCGGGCCGGTTGAATGGCCAATTGGTGCAATTCCTCGATCTGCCGGGCGCCTACAGCTTGGCCGCGCGGGATCCCAGCGAACAGGTTACGGTGGACGTGATTGCTGGGCGGCGGACCGATGAAGCGCCGGTGGATGTGGTGGTCGCCGTGGCGGACGCGTCTAATCTTGAGCGGAATCTGTACCTCGCCACGCAGCTCCGTGAGTTAGGTAAACCCCTGGTGGTGGCGCTCAACATGATCGATATCGCCGAGCGCCAGGGGCTACACATTGACGCTGAGGCCCTTAGCAAAGCCTTAGGCTGTCCCGTGGTTCCCTTGTGCGCGCGTAAGCGCCAAGGCATCAGCGAACTCCGCGACGCCCTGACGAATACGTTGACGAAATCAAACGGAAACCCGGCCCACCCGGCGGTGGAGTATCCCGATGAGCTGGTCGAGGCGGTCCAGCAGATGCAAAAGCAGTTGACGGCGGCGGGCGAGCCGGCCAGTTTTGGCATGGCGCTCCGCCTTCTGGCTGACGCGGGGGGAGAGTTGGAGAGCGATTTGGGGCGCACGCTTGGTCCCGCCGGCCGGGACGCCCTGCTGTCGCTTCGAGAGAGAACGGAATCTGAGTTGCAGGATTCTATTCCGGCGGTGGAAGCGCAAAGCCGCTACGCGTGGATCCGCACTGTGCTGGACCGCGCCGTTCAAAAAAAGAAGCTGATGGACCGTGGCTGGACGGTGTGGGCGGACGCCGTGTTGCTTCACCGCGTCGCAGGCCCCATCCTCTTCGCCGGGATCATGCTCTTTGTCTTCCAAGCCATATTCACCGGATCGGCTCCGCTGATGGAGGCCATCGAGCGCGGGATTGCTGAAGCTTCCGTGGCTGTGGAAGCGGCGGTTCCTGGGGAAATCAC
Organism: Candidatus Hydrogenedentota bacterium; assembly: GCA_046540175.1. Classification (GTDB taxonomy): domain Bacteria; phylum Hydrogenedentota; class Hydrogenedentia; order Hydrogenedentales; family SLHB01; genus SKRY01. The sequence goes on along the minus strand of JBKHFO010000136.1, from coordinate 1,220 downwards.
GTCCAGCCTCGTGGCCCAGGGCATCATCGGCGGAGTGGGCAGCGTGCTGGTCTTTCTGCCCCCCATACTTGTGCTGGCGCTGTTCATCGCGTTGCTGGAGGACTGCGGCTACATGGCCCGCGCGGCGTTCATCATGGACCGGGTCTTTAAATGGTGCGGGCTATCAGGCAAAAGCTTTATACCCTTACTGACGGGGTTCGGCTGCGCCATCCCCGCCATCATGGCGACGCGCACCATCGAAAGCTCGCGCGAACGCATCGCCACCATCCTAATCGTACCCTTGATGAGTTGCGCGGCCCGGCTTCCCGTCTACGCCCTGTTGATCGGCGCTTTCATCCCGGCGCGGCCCGTGTTGGGCGGCGTGCTTGGTCTTCAAGGCCTCGTCCTGTTTGCGGTGTACATACTGGGCCTCGTGATCGCCTTGCCCGTCGCCTGGCTCTTGAATCGCACCGTGCTGAAGAGCGAGGCCACGCCCTTCCTGCTTGAGTTGCCCACCTACAAGATGCCGCATGCACGCACCATCGGCCATAAGGTCTACTTGCAAGGCAAAGATTTCGTGGTTAACGCGGGCGGCATCATCCTCGCCATGACCATCGTGGTGTGGGCATTGGCTTTCTTCCCGCGGGAGGAACCTGTCCCCGAAACGGGAATCCCGGCGGTTTCTGCCTCCTCCGGTCATGAAGCCCCCAGACCTATTCCCGCGGACGCGCCTACCGGGGACGTGTTAGAGAGGCCCGGTCAACTGAACAACAGCTACCTTGGCCGGATAGGCCGAACCTTGGAGCCCGTGTTCAAACCCGTGGGATGGGATTGGCGCGTGGGGACTGCCGTCCTCGCGGCGTTTCCCGCACGCGAGGTGGTCGTGGCCGCCATGGGAGCCATCTTCCATCTCGAAGAAAGCGGCGGCCGTCAAACGCCCGCGGATGCCGATGAGCAGGAAATCCCCGATGATGATCAGCAAGGGCTGCGCGCCCGGCTCCAGGAAGCCACTTGGCCCGGCGGCGAGCCGCTGTTCACGCTGCCCATGGTCGCCGGGCTTTTGGTGTTTACGGCGTTGTGTCTGCAATGCGGCCCCACCCTGGCGGTCATGCGCCGCTCCACGGGCTCGTGGCGTTGGCCACTATTCGCCTTCACCTCCATGACGCTGCTGGCCTATGGAGGCGCCTTGCTCACCTACCAGCTAGGCATGTGGCTGCAATAACCAGAAGGATACTGGAATG
>JBKHFO010000135.1:0-9421 GCA_046540175.1 Candidatus Hydrogenedentota bacterium | reverse complement strand
GGCGAGCACCGCGCACGGTCCCCACAAGGCCGGGCTGACTTCCTGGGGCTGGGTCACGGCAGCGGAGCGTTGGCCAAGAAACACGGCGTGGGCCAACTTCATGAAGCTCGCCAGGGTCAGCACGCTGCCGAACATAGCGCAGATGAGAAAGATCAGCCAGCCGCCGGTTTCAGCCGCGCTTTTCTCTATAAGGGCATGGTAGATCATCCACTTCGACGTGAATCCGTTCAGCGGGGGGACGCCCGAGATAGCAAGCGCCGCAATGAGAAAACTTGCGAAGGTAAACGGCATATACCGCCCCAGCCCGCCCAACTTGTCGAGGTCCGTCGTCCCGGTGCGCTCTCTGACCGCGCCCGCCGTCATGAACAGACACGTCTTATAGAGCGTGTTATTCAGCATGTGGAACAACCCGGCCGCGATGCCCAACGGGCTGCCCGTGCCAATGGCCAACACCATGTAACCGACCTGGCTCACGGCGTGATAGCCAAGCAGCCGGGTCATGTCGTGTTGGATGAGCGCCATCATGACCGCCGCGACGATCGTGAACGCGCCAATCACCATGAGCAGCATGTTCATCGCCGGACCGAGCACGAACACGTCCAGCGAAAGCCGCGCCAAGAAGTAGATGCCGAGAAGCTTGTCCAGCGACGCCGGGAGATAGGCGCTCACGGGAATCGCGGCGCGTTCCGCCACATCGGGAACCCACGTGTGGAACGGCATCGCGCCCGCCTTGGTCAAGGCGCCCACCGCCAAACAGAGATAGGCGGCCACGGCCTCGGCGCTGGTGGTGGGGACCTCCAGTAACCCAAGGTCCATGGTCCTCGTCTCCCGCCAGAGCAGCGCCACGCCCAGAATCATGAGGGCGTCCCCCGCGCCGATAAGGATGAACGTCTTGATGGCGGCGGCCCCGGCTCCGCGGGTCTGGGCGATCAACAGATACATCAACAGGCCCAGCGCGCCCCAGCATACGAGGAAGAGCACAAGATTCGAGGCGAACACGGCGCCCAAGGTGAGCGCCAGCGTCGCTGCAAGACACACAATGTGGCGCGTCAAGGACTCAAAATGCCGGCGGTAGCCCGCCGAGTAGACCAACACGAGCACAAAGAACACGGCGCAGAACAGCGCAGTGAAGCTCGCCAGCGCGTCCGCCTCGAACCAGTCCTCAAGGACTGGCCAAGCCGTCCCCGCCGTGGTTGCTTGTCCCGGCGCGCCGGACCCCATAACGGTCTCCTCCGCTTCTCTTCTTCCTACAGATCCCGCCGATCAGGGCGGCTTCGCTCTTTCGCCTTCTCATGGGCCGCCTAACGCGCCGCGTTAGGACGCCCCTTCCTTTTGAATCCGCTCCGTTTTGTCCCGCGACAAACCAAGCAGCGTCTCATGCGCCCGCGCCCACCGCTCATTCCCGTGGAGCACCGCCATCCGCTCGGTGCAGCAATAACACGGGTCGATGGCCGCAAGAATGATCGTGGCGTCGGCCACTTCCGCCCCGGGCACGGTCGCCTTGAACGTGGGCAAGTTCATAAACGTCGGAGCGCGCACCTTATGGCGCGCGGCCCGGTTGCTTCCGTCGCTGCGCACGTAGTGGAAGCATTCGCCGCGGGGCGCCTCGATATGGCCAATCCCCTCGCCGGGAGGAATCGCTTTCAAGTCCTCGGCGATGGCCCCCCCGGGCAGATTCTGAAAGCAGTGCTTGATAATCTTGACGGATTCGAACATCTCCAGCACCCGCACCACCACTTTGTCGAAGACATCCCCGTTTTCCGTGGAAATGAGGTCCCATTCCACTTCGCCATACGCGCCATAAGGCGAATCCTTCCTCACATCGCGCTTCACGCCCGAGGCGCGGGCTGCCGGTCCCAAGGCGCTATACGCAATGGCGTTCTCCCGGGTTAGGACGCCGATGCCTTCCGTGCGCGCCCGCAACACGGGATCATCCAATACCGCCTTCCGAAGCATCTCGAGAGTGGACAAAATCGAGTCAATCTTTGCGAGGGCGGCGCGTATCTCCTCCGGTCCGATGTCGCGCCGCACGCCCCCCGGCGTGAACATCCCGTAGTTGTTGCGGTTGCCAGAGAGCATCTCCATCACGTCCAGGATTTCTTCCCGGAGCTTCCACACCCACATGAATACGGTGTTATACCCCAGAAAATGACCGGCCAAGCCCAGCCAGAGCAGATGAGAGTGGAGCCGCTCACCCTCCGCGATAATGGTTCGGATGTATTTCGCCCGCGGAGGCGCTTCGATGCCGCCGATGTCCTCCACGGCGCGGACATACGCGAAGGGGTGGCTGGTCGAGCAGATGCCGCAGATGCGCTCCACCACGAAGGTGGCTTGGTCGAAGGTCTTGAGTTCGCAGAGTTTTTCAATCCCCCGGTGGTTGTACCCGAGCTGCGCCTCGATATCGACGACCCGCTCCCCTTCCACCGTCAACGTGAAGAACTCGGGCTCTTCTTGCAGCGGATGATAAGGTCCTATGGGAATAACCGTCCGGCCCATCACACACCTCGATCCCGCACGGCGCGCGGGTCCCATTCCGTGTAGTCTTGCCGCAACGGATGGACGCCCTCCGGCCAGTCCTCGGACAGCAAGAGCCGCCTCATTCCGGGATGCCCGAGGAACTCGATACCCAGCAACTCGTTCATTTCCCGCTCAATCCAATTCGCCGCGGGGAAGGAAGGGACGAGCGAATCGAGCACGGGCTTCTCCTTCGGCGCCTTCACCCGCAACGAGACCACAAGATTCAAATCCTCGACCGTGAAGTGGTACAGCACCTCGATGTGCTCCCGCGTATCCATGCCGGAAGCGATGTTGAAGCGCGCCTCCAGCGTGCGGAACAAATACTCCGCCATGGGGACCAGCGCCTGCCGCTCGATATCCACGTACAGGCGCTTTGGCGATTTGTCCTGAAGCTCCATGATGTGCGCTCCGAACCGTTCCCGGAGGCCATGTATCACTTCATCGCGCGTCATGGCTTTCCGTTCCCCTTCTCCTTGGCTTTCTGAATCAACTTGACGACGCCCGCCAAGATAGCCTCCGGCTTTGGCGGACAGCCGGGGATGTACGCATCAACCGGAATCACGTGGTCCAGCGGCACGGGACAGGTATAGCTGTGGATGAACAGGCCCCGCGAAAGGGCGCATTCTCCAATCGCCACCACGAACCGGGGCCCGGGCATCTGTTCATAGAGCGCCGTCAGGCGCGCCATGGCCTTGCGAGTGCACGACCCCGTCACGAGAAGCACGTCCGCGTGGCGGATGCTCGGCGCCAACACCATGCCAAAGCGCTCAACATCGTACCGGGGCGTGAGACAGTCCAGGACCTCAATGTCGCAGTTGTTGCAACTCCCCGTCGAGTAGTGAAATACCCACAGCGACTTCAACAACGTTTGTTCCGCGACCGTCATTGCTCTTTGCCTTTTTGTATGCAGGCGGCGCCTGCGCCGCCTCACCAGCCAAAGGCCGCCAGAATCAGCGCGGCGATGCCTACACCGGTTACAGGTCCCCATAGAAACCGCAGCGCCTGATCCGTGCGCACGCGGGGATTGGTGTTCCGAATCACGACTATCAAGGCCAACAACACCACGAACTTGAGCGCGGCCCCCATGAACCCGGCCACCGTGGTTTGGATGCCCCCCAAGTACAGCACGACAAGCAGCAAGGGGAGCGCCGCCATCAGCATGTGCTTCATCAGGCGAAACAGGGCCAGGCATGGGCCCGAGTACTCGATCAAGACGCCCCCGCTGAGTTCGGTCTCGGCCTCGGGAATATCGAAGGGGACGAGGCCGAGTTTGGCGTGGATACACAAGAGCGCCGTTACAAGCGCCAGCAGCCCGGACAGGCTCGCGGCGATCGCGCCATGCTCCCACTGCCACGCCATGATGGCCCCGATCTCGAGGCTGTAACCGCTTTGAACCACCGGTGTCAAAAGGGCGAGCACGAAGGGCAACTCGTAGCTCATGACGAGCTTCATCTCCCGCGAGGCCCCGAGACTGGCGTAGGGATTGCCCGAGGCGAAAGCGCCCACGATAAGACACCCCGACGGAATCACGAGCAGATAGAGCAGCACAATGAGATCCCCCGCATACCCGGCCTCGGGCCGCAGAATGTTCCCCCACAGCACCGCCGCCGCCGTTGCCGCGCTTGCGAACCCCACGATGGGCGCGCCCACGAACACCGCGGGGACGCCCGAACTCGGAACCAAGGTTTCCTTCCCAAAGAGCTTGCCGAGGTCGTACACGGGTTGCAGGAACGGCGGGCCGGTGCGGTAGTGAACGCGCGCCGTCACCTTGCGGTCGGCCCAACTGGCCACAAGTCCCAGCACCGCGGTCAGCACAAAGCCGTATATGGCTCCATAATAGACGTGTATCATGCCCGAACGTGCTCCCAATGCGTTGAATGCGCCATTAGATGCCGGCCCACCAGATAGGTATGCTCGTCCAACGCCTCCTCTTCCGTCTTGAGGGAAAGCGCGCCGTGGGGACAGGTCAGCGTGCACAAGGGTTCGTTCGCGCGTTGGCGCCGGTCCAGACAGTAATCACACCTATGGGCCAGCAGCGGGACGTGTTCGGGATAGATGGTTCCGTAGGGACAGGCGTGGGAACATGAGGCGCAGGCAATGCAGCGCATCGAATGGCGCACCAGCAGCTTGCCCTCGTCCTCCCGTTGTTCCAGGGCGTCCCGAGGACACGCCGAGACGCAGTGGGGATGTTCGCAACGGCGGCACACGGCGTGATACGTGGCGAGTTCCGCGATGGAGCGGACCCCATTATTACCGGGATGATAGAAATAGCTGCACGACACGTCACACGTCGCGCACCGGGCGGCGCTGCATACATCCAGATCAATGTGCAGCCGGGCGCCCGCGCCGTTCCCGGCTTTCCCCGTCTTGCTGCTGGCCTCGCTGACGCTGCTCGTCATGACGGTTCCCCCTCAGAATTCCCACATGCCTCGCACATAACGGATATCGCTGTAGCGGAACACCGGGCCGTCCCGGCAAATGTAGTAGGTGTCCAGGCGGCAATGGCCGCATTTGCCGAAGCCGCAGGACATGTTCTCTTCCATGGACAGGAACATGTTCTCCGCCCGAAAGCCCATCGCGAGCAGGGTGCGAACAGAGAACTTCATCATGATGGGCGGACCGCACACCACCGCCACGGCGGAAGCCGTGCCGTAATCGGGTTGAAGACCCTCCACGATCTCCGTGACCACGCCCACGGGACCATCCCAACCCGGGCCAGGGACATCGACGGTGAGTTCGAGATCCAAGTCCTCCCGCTTCGCCCATTGGTCCATCTCCTGCCGGTACAGAAACTCTTGAGGCGAGCGGCATCCCCCCCGGAAAAACAGATTCGCCAATTCGCCGCGCCGCTCGAAGAGCGCGTACATCAAGCTACGCACTGGCGCGAAACCGCAGCCGCCTCCCACCACCAACACCTCGCGGCCCCGGAATTCATCAAGGGGATAGCCTTCGCCGAAGGGGCCGCGGATCCCCACCTGGTCTCCGGGGGTCAATTGGTGAATGCGCTCGGTTACTCGTCCCACGCGCATAATGGTGACTTCGAGGATCTCCGGATTCGATGCGCTGGAAGAAGGGGTGAAAGGCGCTTCGCCCACGCCGGGGAGGGCCAGTTCGATAAACTGCCCCGCCTCGAAAGGTAGAGGTTCCGCTGGTTGGAGCCGAAGCGTCTTAATCGTGGGCGTCTCGTCCCAGATAGCAACGACCTCGGTCTCAAGCAGGCGGTACGGATTCTCCAGCGCCAGCATAAGCCGCCACCTCACGCAATACGTGCCGGATATCAATGCGCGCGGGACAGGCCGTGATGCACCGGCCACATCCGGTGCATGCGTTGACGCCCGCCACGCGCGGGAAGAAATCAAACTTCTTCTCGAACCGATTGCGAAGCCGCATCCAAAGGCGGCTGCGCGGATTGTCTCCCCCAGCCACCCGCGCGAAGGTTTTCAAGAGGCAACTGTCCCACGCCCGAAACCGCGCGGCGCATCCTTCCTCTTCGTGCTCGTAGAGATAGAAACAATGGCAGGTCGGACAGATGGTGTTACACGCCCCGCATTCGACGCACCGCAGGGCTTCTTCCTCCCACACGGGCGCGTCATACGCCGCGGCCACGGCGCCCTCGAGTTCCCCGGCCGGCGGCGGTCCATATTCCCTGACGTTCGCCTCCACCGTTTCCACGGCCCTGCGCCGGCTCGCATCCCGCTCCACGAAATGGGCCTCTTTCGCCTCGCTAAGCAGCTCCCCGGCCGCGGACAGCATCGTCTCGCCCTTCTCGTTCGCCACCTCCACGAGCCAGCCGTCCGTGAGTTCCGTGATGGCGGCGTCAAAGTCTTTCGTGGGATACGGCGCCCCCTCCAGAGCCGTGCAAAAGCAGGTGCTCAATGGGCGCGCGCAATCCGCCGCGATAATGAGGGCGTTCTCACGGGTTTGGGCGTAGTAGGGCTCTGTTGGCGGGGCGTCCAGAAAAACAGTGTCCAGAATCCCCAGCGCATCAAGATCGCAGGCCTTCGCTCCGAGGACGCAAATGGGACGGTCCCTCTTGGCTAGCACTTCCGGGGAAAATCCTTCAGCGACACGCCCCCGGCAAGAAAACAAGAAGGCTTTGAGCGGCTGGACAGTACGGGCGCTGCAAAGGTCGAGGGACTGGATGGCGAGGGTGTCCGTGTACGGGCGAAAATGGCGCGTGGCGCCGCTCCGAACGGGAACAAACACGGTGTACAAGCGGGCCAGCTCTTCGAGAAACGGCCGCAACCTGTCGCAAGGAAGAAACGCAACCCCCTTGCTCGGGCTGTTCAAGGAACGGGTATGATCGTCTTGCTTCGCCGGCATGGCGCTATCCCCCGCTTTGTTCTCCCAAGCCCCACTATACACAACTTCCCTCAATATGTCAATAGATAAATCTATCCTAATGAACTCAAGATTCGTGAGTACGATCTTTATCTATTTGTCATGGTTTATATAGCAAAATAATGCCGTCACGCGCTTGTGCCCGGGTTTTTCCCCGCCCCTCTAAGACGCCGGAAGGCATGGATCGCAAAGCGCCCGCCGCGATTCGTAACCGCAGCGGGCGCTTTTCAATGAACAAATGGCTACTCCACCGTTAGCTTGGTCTTACTCGGAAGACGGCGGCGGCGAACCTGGCTTATTGGAATCCGCCTGCTCCGTCACCGAACGCGGTGGCCGTAGGTAGTGCACAATGCCCACGAGAATAACAAACAGCGCCGCGACGCCAAGGCCTTGGAGCCCGTACTGGGTGTGCAATTCGTACAGGCTGGCGGGCACGATAATGATCAGCGCCAAGCCCATCAAGGCATTCCAAGCGATGCGCCGGCCGCCCCGCGGCATCTCGTTGCCAAGCAGCGTCTTCTGGTTCATCAACAAGAAGAACGAGATGTACGCCAGCGGTATCAGCAAGAAGGCGAACATCGACGTCGGCACCACAAGCCATGGACCAGCCGCATCCCACCAGAAGGGCGCGAACACGCCCGTCACGGGGAACAGGGCGCCAATGCGGAACCACCAGCCCTCGTGCGGCTTGCCGAAGAACTCGCAGAAGCCCACGGCCGAAATAATCATCAGCATGGTGATGCTGGAGAAGGCCACACCCAGCACGCCAATGCCGAATACGTATTGGGCGAAGATCATGCCCGTGAAGGGTTCGAGCGCGTTGGCCAAGTCGAAATTGTCCCGCCGCACCAGCGTCGCCGCGAGATAACGATCATAGGCCGTCGTTTCCGCGACGAGAGCATCAACCCGCTCCTCATGGGCCTCCGGATCCTCTATCTCGAGTTCCGACAATTCCGCGCGGATGGTTTCGGCCTCTTCCTCGTCCTCGGCCAGCAAAGCGCGCCCGACCAGATGGTTCTCGTATTCCGACTCTTGACCGCCGGTAGCCTCCAATTCAAGTTCTTCGTCGGGGGGCTCCGCGTCGGGATGAATCTCTTGGCGGATTTCCGCTTCTTCCTCGGGATCCATCAGTCCTTGGTGCGGCTCAAGGTGAAACTGGCTCGACGAAGCAATCACAACGCAAGCCGTGGCGATCAAAAACGGAATGAGCAGTCCAAAGCCGAGGTCGAATTTCATGAAGCCCCGGAACGACTTGCCCCAGCCCCGCTTTAGCAGCGAGTACCCGAACAGGAAAGTCATGTTGATGCCCACGGCCGTGGCCGCTGTTGAGACAATCACGCCGCGCTGGTCGGCGACGATGATTTCCTCCCAGTGGCCTCGGAACTCCTCGGGCACATTCTCCAGAATCGCTACAAACCCTTCGGCGGGCCGCAGGATCATGGCGGGATCCGGCACGAAGCCCGCGAGGATGGGGCCCCACTCCAATTCGCCGACCATGCTCAGGCGCACAACCACGCCAATAAAGGAGATCATGATGAGCGCCACCATCACCTTGATGATCAGCTCGAAGACCTTCACGCCCCAACCGCCGCGGCCGTAATTCCACGTAAACGCCACGGCAACGACAAAGAAGATCAGAACAAGAACCAAGTCGCTTGAAAATTCGCCAAGGGCGCCGCCATCGCCGAATATCTCCGGCATAAGGTTCTGTTGAAACACGCCGATGCCTAGGGTGTACTGCGGCATAACCCACACCATGTTCGCCACAAAAGCCGCGATGGCCCAGCCCCAGCCGAGCACGGGATTCACGTACTCATTCACCGCGGGGAAGGGGCGCTTGCCCGTGGACAGCGTCACGTAGGCGATGGCGCTGAGCATGATGATGCCCAACAGCATCGCCAAAGGTTGCACCCAGAGCATGCTGGTGCCCGCCAACACCCCGAGATACAGACTCCCCGCGAGAGAGCCGCCTCCCAACGTGATCGCGCTCTGAAGGAAGCCCGGGCCGGAAAGGCGAAGGTAGGTCATTACCTTCTTGATTCCACCCGCTTCATCGGCTTCGCGCAGCATCTCGGCTTCTTGAAGCACCTGTTCGTCGTAACCGCTCATGCCCTCGCTTTGTTCGTGGTCATTCATGAACTTGTTCCTCCACCGGTTTAACCTCCTCTCTGCTAAATGTCTTCTTCACGCCCATGAAGAGCATCGGTTTCTTCGATGCCCAACCCATACCTTGGGGGCGGGGGCTCCTGGCGGGGCATCGCTTCCCGCAATAGCCCCAACGCCCACCGCAGCCGCACCAAGATAGCCTGAACCCGCCCAGGATTTCAAAGTCGAGTTCATTCCCCAATCGCCGGATACGGATTCGCAAGAACCGTAGCGCCGCCTTCCTGGCGGCTAATGAATGCCGGCGAGGCGCCGGCGGTGCGTCCTCAGCCATCGGATAAGAATGACTTTCTGTTTCTGGCGCCAACAATAGGGAGAGCAAGAAAGCTTGGGCTGACCTACCCGGCGACTGGAATTATTGGGGTTGAAGGGACTTCGGCTGGACGGGCGCTTTCGGACG
>JBKHFO010000134.1:0-9491 GCA_046540175.1 Candidatus Hydrogenedentota bacterium | reverse complement strand
CTATGCTAATACAAACGGAGTTTACACCCTGAGTATGGCAGTCCTCGAACACACACTCTCCCGTAGCGATATCCCAGAATCGTAAACTATTATCTTGGTATCCACTCCCCGACAGCGCCCACTGCTGGTCCGCGCTAAGGCATACGGACTCCACACGGCCCTTGTGACCCTCGATAACTTGCACGCACTTTCCCGTCGTTATCTCCCAAAACCGCATCGTATGTTCTGCATCAAGCCAGAGGAGATACACCTCCTCCTCATCTAGATCATCATCTAGGCACAGCAAATTCTCCCCGGTCAGCCAGGGGTTACCGCTTCCAGACAGCGCCCAGCGTCCGTCTGTGCTAAAGCACACTGAAGCTATGTCATCTTCGTGCCCCTGAAACACGCGCACGCAGTGCCCCCTGGCTGTGTCCCACAACCGCAGCGTCTTGTCCCTGCTCCCCGACAGCGCCCACTTACCGTCCCCACTAAGGTCAACTGAACTTACGCCGTCTTCGTGCCCCTGGAACACGCGCACGCAGTGCCCCGTGGCCGCATCCCAGAGCCGTAGCGTTTTGTCCGCACTTCCGGATAGTACCCAGCGCCCGTCCCCACTAAGGCAAACTGAGGTTACACGGTAGGTGTGTTCCTCGAACGTCCGGACGTGCCAGCCGCCTTGGAAACCCGTTCTTTGCGCGTGGCGCCCCACGCGGTTCCAAAGGTCCAGCGCCTCGGGAATCCGTTCACGCCCGGGCACGGTCCGCGCCTTTGTGGCATGGGCCAACCCCTCCTTATAACACTCGGCGGTGAGTGCGCTCTCGGCGGCGTCCACGGCCTGCCGGAATCGGCGTTCATTTTCTGCGGCAGCCTCGGCTGTCGCCACTTGGGCTAGGGCACAGGGCGGGGCGGGCCTGCACGCCCGACTTGCCAGATTCACCTCCCAGAGCCGCAGCGTCTCGTCCGCGCTTCCCGACAACATCCAGCGCCCGTCGGGGCTAAGGTGAACGGAGGTCACGTTGCCCATGTGCCCCTGGAACACACGCTCGCAGTGGCCGGTGGCTGTATCCCAGAGCCGCAGTGTCTTGTCCGCACTTCCGGATAGCGCCCACTTACCGTCCCCACTAAGGTCAACTGAACTTACGCCGTCTTCGTGCCCCTGGAACACGCGCTCGCAGTGGCCGGTTTGGACTTCCCACAGCTGGAGCGTGTTGTCTCCGTTCCCAGAGAGCGCCCACCGCCCGTTCCCGCTCAGACATACGGAATTCACCCACCCCGTGTTCCACCATAAGACGCGGACGCACTTGCCGTTGTTGATGTTCCATAATCGAATCGTCACGCCGCTGCTGCTAGATACCCCCCAGTGGGCATCGGTGCTAAGGCAAACGGACTCCACATTGCCCGTGTGCCCCTGGAAGACGCGTACGCAATCACCTGTCGATACGTCCCACAACCGCAGCGTCTTGTCCTCACTCCCCGACAGCGCCCAGTGTGTGTCCGCGCTAAGGCAAACCGAAGTGACGCGTTCTTCGTGTCCTTTGAACATGCGCTCGCTATTACCCGTCGACACGTCCCACAGCCGTAGCGTCTTGTCCCCGCTTCCGGACAGCGCCCAGCGTCCGTCCGCGCTAAGACAAACCGAAGTGACCCCGTCCGTGTGCCCCTTGAACACACGCACGTAGTTGCCCGTGGACACGTCCCACAGCCGCAACGTGTTGTCCCAACTGCCGGACAGCGCCCACCGACCATCCGCGCTTACGTAAACAGAAGTCACGCCTTCCTCGTGCCCATCGAACACGCGCACGCATCCCCGGGGCAGCTTTTCCGCCTGCTCACGTGCGGCCCGCACTTCGGGAGTGTTCCCGGAGGCCTCCGCCGCCTCGCTTAAGACGCGTTCCGCTTTTTCTTTATCCTCGTTGCCGATATACGCCAAGCCGAGCAGATATGCCGCCCGCCAGTCGGCGGGGTGGGACGTTCGCGTCTCCTCCATCCGCCGGATGAGTTCATCCACGGGGATGCGCGCCGTGCGCCACTCGTGCAGACCGAGGTTGTACGTAGCTTCAAGGTGGTGGGCGTCCAGTACAAGCGCCTCGCGCCACAGGGCCTCGGCCTGCTCGCCGTACCTGTCCGGATTCAGTTCGAGGAAGGACAACGCCTTGTTGTTCAGCACGTCGGCCATCTCAGCGGCGGGCTTGGCCGCCTCCCGGACATAGGCCTGGCCCGTCGCCAACTCATAGACCTCCCGCAAGGCGTCCGCCACGGCGTTCATGTCGTGGGGCCGCGCGTCCGGACTCTGTTGAAGACAGTGCCGGAGCAAGCCCGCCAGTTTCTTGGGCATTTCGGGCAGGTCGTCTTCATCGGGGCCGTGCTCGAGATAACTCTCCAAGGCGTGGTCGGCCACGTTGCCCGCCTGCCACATGACGCCGCCATTGAACAGCTCGAGCACGGACACCGCCCACGAATAGACATCCGTGCGCCGGGTCAGTTTCGTGAGTTGGCCCAGGGACAGGCCCGCATCCCGCCGGGCCGCGTTGTCCGCCTGTTCCGGCGAGCAGTAGGCGGGGGTCATGCCGCCGTAGCTGGCGAGAATGCTCGCCCCTTGCGGCGCCACGCCGCTTTCCCCGATGACCGCCCGGGCGTTGGCCAGGCCGAAGTCCGTCAGTCTCGCCGCGCCGTCCGCCGTCATCATGACGTTGGCGGGCTTGATGTCTTGGTGGATGAGTCCCTTCTCGTGGGCGTAGTGCAGGCCGTCCCCGAATTGGATGGCGATGTCGAGGATGCGTTCCAGGGCTTTGTCCGTCCCGCCCTCGTAAAGCGCGCCATCGTCAATCCAGTCCTTCAGACTGCCGCCATCCACATAGTCCGCGAACACGCGGGGAAGGCCGCCGAGCACGCGCACGTAGTGACACGTCACGATGTGGTTGTGCAGGCCGAGGTCCATCCACGTATGGCACTCGCGCAGGAAGTTCTCCTTTTGCGTCTCGGTCTGGAAGGAGGACGCCTTCGGGGTCTTCACCGCCAAGTCCATGTCCCAACTTCGATCATGGACCTTGAACACCTTCCCCATGCCCCCTACGCCAAGCTCGCCCGTGACCTCGTAGCGCTCGAGGATCACGTCGCCCACTGTCCATTCCGTGGGAACCGCGGCCTCGGCGTCATAATCTTGCTGATCAACCATTCTTTCCCTCCTCTCCCGCCCGAATCGACCCCAACGTGGGCTCTTTCGGTAAACACGGCTCCCCTTGTCCTTGAATGGCCCATATTGTGACAGGATTGTAGACTGACAGTCACACGGTTCTTCATCCCGAAGACCACAACAGGGACGCTATCTGAGCCGGCCCCAAGCGGATATTCCCCCAGCGGCGTTTGAAAGCGATGCTGCTGGTTCCCGGAACCCCACGGGCCGGCGACAACCGGCGCTATCCGCCTATGGGGCGTTTCCCGAGCGAGCGCTCAGAGAATGCAAGACGCCCGCCACAAACAGCGCTGCTCCCGCTTCTTGCAACGGAGGGACCGCGCGGTTATGGCGAGGAAAGGTGAGGCAGGGGCTTTCGGGGTAAGCGAGCAATAGTTATCCGGACATGGCCCAGGTAAATCCGGCGCGGCCCAACTGACAGAGCTGCGTCTTACCCTGGGACGTCTCGTGTCCCGCCGCAGGAACGGCGGCTACCGGAGCGGCGACGTTTCGGGACGGAGCGCGAGAAGTCAGCCTAGGCCATAGTACCCTGCCGTGGGCGAGGGAAGGGCCGAATCTTCTATCGCAAGGAGCAGACTGGACGACTCGATTGTCTCCGGCGGCAGCGGTTATTCTCGGGTTTGATTTGTGGGTTGTCTATCTTAGACAAAATGGGGTAGAATCGGTGCAATTGAGTGCTTGTAGACAAGTGCTCGTGCATACGTAAACCCTTGATATATAGGCACTTAGGAAATTCCTGGCGCGACTTACACGCAGGAGGCCGTTGGTTCGAGTCCAACATCGCCCACCATTTGTAAGTCACGCCGATTTCTCCACCCCCACTGATTTTGCCGCCCTCCGGACCGGCGGTGTTACCCTTCGTGTGTTTTGTGTTATTTCGTGGCCCGCCATAGCGCCACGAAAGGACACGAAAGGCGCGAAAGGATGGACTTTAAGCTCTTACCGGTAGACAGGAAATGAACGAGATTCGTCCCCGGTTCTGGCCGATTTTCTTTGAGGTATTCGAGGCGTTGCCCAGGCAAGGGCCAGGCAACCGCCCTTGCGCGGAAAGAGCCCTGAGGCTTTGCGGCGAGCTTCCCGCGGAGCCGGCTATTCTTGACCTGGGATGCGGGACTGGTGCGCAAACGCTTTATCTCGCTGAACTCACGTCCGGCTTTATCACCGCCATCGACAGTCACGCGCCGAACATTGAGCGGCTCAAGGCGGCGATGGTTGAGCGTGGGCTAACGGATCGTGTTCGAGCGGTGGTTGGAGACATGGCCCATACCGAACAACCGCGAGAGCGTTATGATCTCATCTGGTCCGAAGGCGCGCTGTATAACATCGGAATTGAGAAGGCCTTGCGGATTTGCCGCGAACTGCTGCGTCCCTCAAGTTACCTCGCTTTCACCGACGCGGTTTGGCGAAAGGAGAACCCGCCACCCGAAGTAAAGGCGGGTTTCGACTTGGACTACCCGGCCATGGGTTGGGCCGAAGACGTGGAGGCGGTCATAGCGAAGTGCGGATTCAAGCAACTCGGCCGTTTCACCTTGCCTGACGAGGCTTGGTGGACGGATTTCTACACCCCTATGGAACGCCGCATCGAAGAACTGCGTGAGACGTACGCGCATGATGCCGAGGCGTTGGCTATACTGGACGAACTCGCTCAGGAGCCCGAGCTGCACCGCCGCTATTCCGAGTACTACGCGTATGAGTTTTTCGTCGTGCGGAGCGGGAATGGTGGTCAAGGGTGAATCGGCGTATCGGTCCACCTGTTTGACAACACTTTGGAGACCGTTCGTGTGAACAAGTAGAGGCCGGCCTTGGGCTACTTCACCAACGTATACAGTTCATCCTCGGGAAGCCGGACGCGGAACGCCTCTCCGGCCTCGGCATCGGCCTCGCGCTCAGTCACGTAGCCGTTTCCGTCCAGCACCGCCGCTTCGCTCAGGCCGGCGCGTTTGATGGTCACGGCGGCGTCGATCAGCCGAACGTTCAGCGGATAGCCGCCGAGATCGGCGATGGTGTGCAGCCCGTTGTCTTCCTCGGTATTGAAACCGGAGGGACGGTCCTCGGTCGAGGCCTGCACCAGGATGCTCCCGGAGTCCGACAACGGCTCGCCGTCCAGCGATATCACCATGATTGAGCCGTACTCATTGCCGCTCTCTATAACGATATCGTCCAGCTCGATGCGCCCCGCTTCGGACAGGAAACCGGTGGCGCCCTGGGCCCGCGGCGTATTGATGGTCATGAGGCCCGCGCCGTAGTCCCAGCGCAGCTCGTCTGTCGTGCTGCGCACCGTCTCGTTCTCACGGTCAATATAAGGGCGCAGATCGGCCAGTATGTTCTCGTCATCCTCCCCCGCTCCCGCGCGGCGCGTCACACCACCCACATAAAACGCCAGCGGATCTATCCGGGACGGCGCACTTTCGCCCTCTTCAACGTTGCGGAGAAGATCGTCATAAAGCGGGTCCTCGATCCCGTCATCGGCTTGAATGGCCTGGCCCTCGAATGCGTAGAGGTCTTCAAGCTCAAGGGCTTCATGCACTACGGTCTCGCCCGTCTGCACGTCACCTCGCCGATATAGAAGCGCCGTGGCGGGGAACTGGCCCAGCACCGTGGTGTCGTTGATGCCCCAGACTTTCATCGCGCTGTTCCAGGGGGCCGTGTCGTGGGCAAAGAAGAGCCAGCCATCTATGCCGGCAAGCGAGGCATAGGCCGATACCAGCACGGGAAACTCGGCCCGAAAACGGTTCGGACGGTTCCAGTTGTTCTCCGTGATCATGTAGGGGAAGCCCGCATAGGTCTGACGCTGCAGCGAACCTACGCCTTCCGGCATGGTCAGCGCGCTTCTGTTACGGTACTGATCGCCAACCTCGACCCGGTAGAAGCGCGGATTATGTTCGTGCGGGGTACTGAAGTAGCTGTTGTGGGCGACGAGATCGGCCCCGGTATAGGTATAGTGCTCCAGCGCGCCTAGAATTCGTTCGTCGGCCGTCTTCCAGTTGCCCGGAGCGATCGCCTGGTTCACGCCGGCATCTTCGCGGAGCATCCTGCTCATCCTTTCATACAGCCTTTTCTGCGCCTCGACCATAAAGCGGAGCTGGTCGCTCGCGCGCGGGCCGTTGCGCTGGCTGCGCGCCCAGTCCGCACCGGTCAGATGTCCGGCGCCATACAGACCAACCCGCCCCGCATCAAAATCGTCCGGCGTGTGGATGCCGGGGTGGGACTCATCGCCCCACGCATCACGCGCCGCTTCCAGCGAACCGTACTTCTCCACCAGCCAATCGCCGAAACTGCGCTCAACCAGCTCGCGTTCAGTGTCCACCAAATTATCGGGGTTGAACGTATGGAACAGCAGGTTGCTCTCGTTCTGTATCTCCAGAAAGGCCACGGCGGGGTCCTCGGCCATCGGCAGGCCCGTGTAGGGATTGGGCGTCGTCATAAGCTCTTCCATGAACTCCAGGTAGTAATCCTGGAAATCGTCGCTGAAGAACAGCAGCGCCAGGGCCGTCTCACCGTCCTCAAACCCCGGGAATACCTCCGGGGGCAGGGTCACCGTCGTGTGGGTGTGCCAGAAAAGGTGGTTGATGTAAACATAGACACCCGCATCCTTCAGCGCCGCCACCATCGCGTGGTAGTTGTCCAGCCGCTCCTCGAAGGCCTCCCGGTCCCCTTGCATCCACTCCTCGAAAAACGCCGTACCACCGCTACGGACCAAGTTTACGCCGTATGCCGCCAGACGCTCGGCCCACCACTCCTGGCGGTTCCTGGCTATGCCCTGGAGGCCATCGCCCTGGACAGTCCAGAAGCGCACGGGCGCACCGTCGCCGAGGACGAAGCCGTCCCCCTCGCGGCGCACGAAGCCGCTCTCCCCCGCCGTCTCCTCGTTAAGGTAGCGCAAGTCGAAAGGCGATTCCATCTCCGGGTCCCAGGCATCCGGCTCCCAGGCGAAGAATCCCGGTGCGGCTTCGCCCGCGCGCTCACCCGGTTTTGCGCTCCCCCTGGGCACAAAGGCCTGGTCAAGAGTGAGCAGGAAGCAGTCGATCCCGCCGCTGTTGGAAACGCCGCCATCGAAACGGAACGCGATGCGGTGAGAACCATCATCAAGCTCAAGCGTTCCCATATCCAGCCACGCGATGAACCGGTGATCCAGCGCGCCGCCGTCTGCTATGTTTACTTGGTCAATCGGATCGGACATATCAACCGGCTCCCACTCGCCGCCGTCGACCCTGTACTGCATCTCGCTGCCGGACGGGTTGGCGCGCAGCCAGAAGCTGTATTCGCCATCGGCCGGGATATCGACCTCGTAGACCACCTCTCCGGCGCTCTCCGAGTCATAGTGCGATATCCAGCCGCCCTCCGAAAGCTGATCGCGGTTGACGCTGTTATACCAGCCGTGATGGCTCACATCCTCGGAAACCGTCTCCTGGCCCTCGACCCATATATGCGTATTCTCCTGCGCATGCGTGGTGGAATCCATGAACAGAAGAGCAGCCACTGCTCCAAGGAACCCCAGAGCAAACATACTGCACATCGCCGATCGCGTTCCGCGCATAACAATCTCGTCCTTATCGATGGGGATGTCCCGTCTTTGAAGCGCCAGCAAATTAGAATATCCTGTGTATTAGCACTTTAGCTATCGCTCAAGTTACCTTAGCATGGGATAGGGGAGTGTCTCAACTCTGTTGGCAGAGAGGGCAGTCTATTCGCGGCGCAACAAAGGCAGACAAGGCAGAGCGAGTACCTCCTATTGGACAAGGAAAGTCTGAGTACCAATCCCCGGCTCCTTGCCCGTATAATTAATGATTATAGACCCATTGCCAGTTATTAGCAGATTATTGGTTATTAATTGATTACCGAGAGTTAATGAGTCGCCGCTGGCATCTACCCGCGCGTCAGGAAAGTAGAACGCGCCTTCGAGTATGGTGTCTGCGGTTCCCCTCAATGTTACATCATTGGTGTTGTCATAAGCTTGAAAAATGGAAATACCATGGTAAATGTTTCCCTCGTCGTCGAGAGGAGTAAGGGTGACATCGGCATTACCACGCAGGAATACCGAGCCCGTTCCCATGATATAGAACATGACACCTTCGGCAATCATTTCGCCCCCCGTAACATTCAAACCATCTCCGTCCAACGCATAGATTCCTGGCTGGAAAACATGCGTGCCGGTAGTGGTACTGATGCCATCCTCGTAGTAGCCCGGTTGCCATTGATACGTGCCATCTTCTGGTTCTCTTTCCGACTCTCTTGCAGTCAAGCCGCAATAGTAGTCAATCGGCACAAGCGCCTTATCATCTCCCAGCTCCTCAAGGTAAACTCGGATCGGATCATGCAAAGGCTCCACCCCTTCCTTAATGCGCGGCAGTTCTGGGTTTCCCCGTGTTTGATAACCACCCACAATGTTTACAGAGCCCGCGTTAGTTAGATCTGGATTCACTCCTGTCTTGCTGCCTTGAAAAAGCGCCGCATGCGGGTGATTGGAGTTCACTTGAATGTCGCCACCATTAACTTGGAGGATAGAGCTTCCGCCGACCTCGAAAGCATGATCCTCTTCCGGATTTAGCACAATCAGTCCATGGCCCGTCCCGCCGCCAAACATAGCTATCGCGGAGCGGGAAAGATTCGCGGTGTCGATACCCAAGGCGGGGCCGAAGAAGAGGTCCAACGCGCCATTGGGAGAGTCGTTTGTTCGCCGGGCCACGACCTTTATGGCGTTGGGGTTGCTTAACGTAGCCGTGAAAGTGCTGTGTTCGCGGTTAAACCGCCCGATGACGATGTCGTAATCGGCCTCGTTCGAGTTGTTCCGGTCGAGTTCGATCCATTTTCCGCCTGCGGGATTTGCCTCGGCAGTCTCCTGCGCCGCGTCACGGGCTCCGTCAGGGTTTCGCGCGGGCAAGTGCCGAACGCCCGCCAATGCGCCTGCGTCGGCGCCGATTTGGAGTTGTTGGGCTACCCAGACCATGTAGCCCACATCAATGGCCAGGCCCACGAATCCGACGAAGACCGGAAGAAGGAGGGCCACCCAGATGTTGGAAATGCCTGCGTTGGCCGCTCTGTTCGTCTTCATGATACGCCATCCTTTTCCCGCCGTCGTGGGCGATGAACTCCGTTAGTGTTCACACTGTCTCTGTTAGGATTCGGCTTCCGGCCCGCCGTCGTCTGGCTCAGCCGGTGTTTCTGTATCCCATTCCGGGGGGGCGTCCAAGGGCTCGGCATCCACACGGGGCGCTTCCACCTCCTCGCTTACCGGGTCCAGCGGAATGACTTCCGATTCGGCGGCGGGCGCTGGGGGCGGCGCGCGCGCTCCAGGGCTTTCCCCGCCACCTGTCCC
>JBKHFO010000133.1:0-9621 GCA_046540175.1 Candidatus Hydrogenedentota bacterium | reverse complement strand
TTACATCCCCCGGCCCTTCGGGCCACCCCCTTCCAAGGGGGAATTGGTGTGGCAAGTGGTTACATCCCCCGGCCCTTCGGGCCACCCCCTTCCACAAGGGGGAATTGGGGATGCAGGGTGGTTTACAATTTCCGGCCTTGCGGGGCATCCCCTTCCAAGGGCGAATGGGGTCGTTGGGTGGTTTACATCCCCCGGCCCTTCGGGCCAACCCGCTCGAACGGGGAATTTCGTGCCGCCGCCTTCGAGGGGGCTTGGTTGCCGGGAAGATGCCGGCGTTACTGTTTTCCCTTTGAAGGCGGGACGTTGTTCCTTGGCGCAGGGTCCTTAGCGGGGCGTTGCATGTTGATGCGCGGATTTGACAGTCCTTCCCGCAAAATGGCAAGCTTGTAGTATTCTTTCCGCCTGCCGTGACTGGCGAGCTTAGCGTGGAACCGACCACGAGGAAGCGGCAGGCAGCCGTATCGCCGATCGCCTGGGCGCTGGACGTCCCCCCTGACAGGGGTGTACGCCAGAAGCTTTAAGCGAGGAGCGTTTTTCCCCGTTTGTATCCCTACCATCCGCAGGAGAACTACATGCGTAAGACGCCTTTATGCGAAGCGCAACAGGCTTTGGGCTGCAAAATCGTGGATTTCCAAGGCTGGGCGATGCCGGTGCAGTACGAAGGAATTCTGAACGAACACCACCATACGCGCACCCGCGTTTCCGTTTTTGATTGCTCCCACATGGCCGAGTTCCAGGTCGAGGGGCAAGAGGCGATAGAGGCGTACGGGCGTCTTGTCACCAACGATATCTCTACGCTGGCGGTGGGCCGCAACCGTTACGGGGCGTTTACCACGGCCGAAGGCGGCATCATCGACGATGTCATCACCATGCGCACCGCCGAGGACGCGCTTTATGTCGTGGCCAACGTGTCAACGTCCGAGACCATCTCCTCCATCTTGACCGCCATTTCTCCTGACGTGCGCGATGTGTCGGATGAAACCGCCAAGATCGACGTGCAGGGCCCGGAGGCCCGGGATGTGTTGACGCAAATGGGATTCTCCGCGGCGGCGGAGTTGCGGTATTTCCGCAATCAATGGGCGACCTGGGATGGATACGAGCTGTTGCTATCCCGCACCGGGTACACGGGGGAGCTGGGGTACGAGCTGTTCATGCCCAACGAGGCGGCCGTTCCGCTGTGGAATGCGTTGCTAGAACACGAGGCCGTGAAACCCGCGGGCCTCGGAGCGCGGGACACGTTGCGTCTGGAAGTGGGCTATCCCTTGAGCGGACAGGACTTCGACAGCAGCCGTACGCCGCTTGAGGCCCATATGGATCCCTTCATCGCCTGGAACGCCGAGTTTCCCGGGAAGGGCGTGCTGGAAAAACAGAAAGCGGACGGCGGCTATCAACGGTTGACCGCTATTGAGACGGGGGATCGCCGGGCGCCCCGCCCGGGGTACGAAATCTTCGATGGGAACGAGCAGGTAGGGGTGGTGACTTCCGGAGCCTATGGCCCGAGCGTCGGGCATGGCGTGGGGCTGGCCTATCTGGATCCCGGTTACCAAGAGCCGGGCCATCGCCTCACGGCGGGTCCGCGCCAGCTTGCCATCGAGACGGCCCAGCTTCCGTTTTATAAGAAGGGCACGGCGCGGAAATAGGCGCGGAGCACATTTCTTAAGCATGTACATGAATCGGCCGGTCCTGCCGGCGCGCCTGGGATGTTCAGCAACGCCCCAGGAAACCCGTTGACTTGACCTAATAGGAGCGCGCAACCTCATGAATCCGGAGCACCTCAAGTACACCAAGGAACACGAGTGGATCGGAGAGATCGATGGCGTCTACGCCGTGGGCATAACCGATCACGCCCAGGAGCAGTTGGGGGACATTACCTTCGTGGAGCTTCCGGTTGTTGATACGGAGGTGGAGACCGGCGCCCCCGTGGTGACCATCGAATCGGTCAAGGCCGCCAGCGACGTGTATGCGCCCGCGGCGGGCACGGTGTGCGCCGTCAACGACGATCTCGAAGGTCAGCCGGAGCTGGTCAATCAGAGTCCGTATGAAGATGGCTGGCTGGTCAAATTGGAGGGCGTGGACGCCAGCGAGTTGGATAAACTCATGGATGCCGCGGCCTATGAAGTCTATCTAAAGGAGTTGGACGACGCATGAATTGGGCGCCCACCACCCCCGAAGAACGCGAGGAGATGCTCGCGGCCATCGGCGTCAAATCCGTGGACGAGCTATTTGATGTCATTCCCGAGGAACTGCGGCTGCGCTCGTGGAACATCCCGGATGGCCTGTCCGAAATGCGCACGCGCCAGGTGCTGGCGGACATGGCGGCCGGAAACGATGTGGACCGGGTCTGTTTTCTCGGCGGCGGATACTACGATCACTTCATCCCCGCCGCCGTGGATGGTCTATCGAGCCGTGCGGAATTTTACACCGCCTACACGCCGTACCAACCGGAATGCGCGCAAGGCACGTTGCAGGCCATCTATGAATATCAATCCGCCATTTGCCGCCTGACGAACATGGAGTACGCCAACGCCTCCTTGTACGACGGGGCGACGGCGGTGTTCGAGGCGGCCACGATGGCCGTGCGGTTGCGCAAGAAACCCCGCATCGTGTGCCATCCCAGCATGGCGCCCGCCCATCTGAAAGTGCTCAAGACCCACGCCGCGAACCTTGATGTGGAGATTGTGGAGGGCGAGGATCCCGAGGGCGCCTCGTGCGTCATCGCCCAGAATCCCACCTTCCATGGCTCGCTGCGGGATTACACGGCGCTCGCCGGGAAATGCCACGAGGCCAAGGCCTTGCTCGTGGTCTCGTTCTATCCCGTCTCCCTGGGTCTGGTCAAGACGCCGGGCGAGATGGGGGCGGACATCGCCATCGCCGAAGGGCAGAGCTTGGGCCTTCCCCTCAATTTCGGAGGGCCGTATCTCGGGATTCTGGCGACGCGAAAGGAACACATCCGCCGGATGCCGGGGCGTCTCGCCGCCGCCACTGAGGACGGCGAAGGCCGGCGCGGCTTCGTGTTGACGCTTCAGGCGCGGGAACAGCACATTCGCCGGGATAAAGCCATGTCCAACATCTGCAGCAACGAGGCGCTGTGCGCCTTACGGGCGTTGATTCATCTGTGTCTGCTGGGTACGGAAGGGCTTAAGGATGTGGCCACGCATTGCCATGCGAAATCCGAGTATCTCAAAGGCAAGATCAGCGGCTTTGCGTCGATCCTCAACGATGCGCCGACGTTCAACGAGTTCGCGGTGCGGCTGCCGCGGGACGCTGAGGAAGTCGTGGCGGAGATGAAGAACCGGGGATACTGTGCGGGCTTGCCGCTGGCGGCCGTTGGCGCGGGAGCTTCCACGGACCTTCTCGTGGCGGTGACCGAGAAGCGGACGCGTGAGGAACTCGACGCCTTTGCCCAGACCCTGGAGGATGTAGCATGCAGCTAATCTTTGAAAAGAGCCGGAAAGGCCGGCGGGCCATTCGCCTTGACGCCCTTGATGTGCCCGAGGCTCCGCTGCCCGCGGACTTCCAGCGCAAGGAAGACCCCGCGCTGCCCGAGGTAGGCGAGTTGGACGTGGTGCGGCATTTCACGCATCTCTCGAAGCGGAACTTCAGCATTGACGCCAACTTCTATCCCCTGGGGTCGTGCACGATGAAGTACAACCCGAAAATGGCGGAGGCGGTGGCGTCCGACAGGCGATACGCAAGTCTCCATCCCCACTTGTCGAGCGCCAAGGCGTATTGGCCGGCGTGTCAGGGCGCGTTCGCGCTGATGCATGATTTGGCCGGTCTGCTGGCCGAGATCGCGGGCATGAAGGAGGTGACCCTCCAACCCATCGCGGGCGCCCATGGCGAATTGACGGGCACGCTGTTGATCGCGGCCTACCACCGGGAGAAAGGCAATACGCACAAGGACACGATCATCATCCCGGACTCCGCCCACGGCACCAATCCCGCCAGCGCGGCCCTCGCGGGGTACAAGGTGGTCGAAGTCCCCTCGGACAAGGACGGCGCGATCCACATCGAGAAGTTCCGCGAGGTGTTGAATGATAAGGTGGCGGGCATCATGCTTACATGCCCCAATACCCACGGCCTGTTCGAGAAGGACATCCGCGCGATTGCGGACGCGGCCCACGAGGTGGACGCCCTGCTTTACTACGATGGCGCCAATCTCAACGCGATCATGGGGCGCTCCAGGCCCGGGGACATGGGCTTCGACGTGATGCATTTCAACCTGCACAAGACCTTCGCCACCCCGCATGGCATGGGCGGGCCCGGCTCGGGTCCGGTCGGAGTGGGCGAACGGCTCCAGCCTTTCCTCCCCGGACCGCAAGTGGTGAAGGAAGGCGAGGGGTACGGCCTGCGGATGCCGGAGAAGTCCATCGGTCCGATGGCGGCGTTCTTTGGCAACTTCATGATGGCCGTGCGCGCCTATGCCTACATCCGGCTGTTGGGTTCGGAAGGACTGCAATCCGTGTCCGATCACGCCGTGCTGCACGCCAACTACATCCACAGCCGCCTCAAAGGCGCCTTCGGCAACCCGTTCGCCGCGCGCTGCATGCACGAGTGCGTGTTGTCCGCCGCGCCGCAAACCAAGAACGGGGTTCACGCGGTGGATATCGCCAAGGCGTTGCTGGATTATGGGCTGCATGCCCCGACGGTCTATTTCCCCTTGACCGTGAAGGAAAGCATGATGATCGAGCCGACCGAGACGGAATCCAAGGAAACCATGGACCAGTTTTGCGACGTAATGCTTGAATTGGCCGGGCAGGCTAAGAAAGACCCCGAGCCGCTTAAGCAAGCGCCCCGCACGATGCCCGTGGGACGCCTTGACGAGGTGCGGGCGGCCAAGGAGCTGAACTGCTCTGTGTAATCTAAACACCCCGGCATCAACTTGGCCGTCGCCGTTCAGGGCCGGGGCTTGGCTTAGTAGCACGCCAAGCTGACGCGCGGCAAGATCAGCGGCGCCCGGCAAGTTGCGGGGCCAGGCTGTGTTTGATAGAATGCGGCTTTCGGCATCCCCCATTTCAGGGGGATGCATTCCCATTAATCCCCAATTGTACTAGGAGGTGAAGTAATCTTGAGGACTTACGAAGCGCTCTACATCGTTCGTCCAGATTTGGAGGACGGTGAGATCCAGACGGTAGCGGATGGGGTCCAGGCCGTGGTGACGAATCATGGCGGTGCTATCGTGCGCTCGGAGATCTGGGGCAGGCGGCGGTTAGCCTACGAAGTGCGGCGATTCAACGAAGGGTGTTACGTATTGCTGCGATTTGAGGCCCCGCCGGAAATTGTCCGGCGTCTCGAGCACCATTTCCGCCTGTCCGAAGAGGTGATCCGCCACATATTGGTGCACTACGATGAACAAACCCTGCGCCGTGAGGCGGAGCAGCACCGAAAGAACGAGGAAAAGCTGCAAGCGACCGCGGCGCGCCGGGGAAGCTCCGACGACGAAGACGAGGAGGAAGCCCCGCGCCGGCGGCGCGCTCCGATTGAGGAAGCCGAGGAAGCCGAGGAGACCGAGGATTAAACCGGCCGCTATTGGATTACGTCCCTTGTGAAGAGAGTTGGATGGTTTGCGGCGCATAATGGAAGCGGGGGAGAGGCGGCGGTACGCTTTTTTCAGCCCCGCGGGCTGGCCCGAATGGGCTAGAGAGGAAGAGACATGGCGGATTTGCGCATCCCGCAGATCAATTCAGTATTCCTAGCGGGTCGGCTGACGGCTGACCCGGAACTGCGCTATACTCCTAACAATGTCGCAGTATGTAAGATGCGGATAGCAGTAACGCGATACTATAGAAGCAAGGAGGGGGAGCGACGCGAGGATACGCTTTTCACACGAGTTACGTGCTTCGACAAAAGTGCGGAATACTGCAACGAATATCTCCGCAAGGGCCGTCCAGTATATGTAGAAGGCCGTCTGAATAGTTTCGATTTTGAAGACCGCGACACCGGGCAGAAGCGCACCATGATTGAAGTAGTTGCCCAGCGGGTCGAGCCATTGGATTGGGACGACCGGCAAGGTGGAGGCGGCGCCTCGCGAAGTGAAAGCGCCGCGCCCCGGTCCGAAGGCGCGTCCGGGCGTCCCCAGCCCCGGCCCATCGAGGAGCCGATTCCCGAGGACGATATCCCGTTTTAGCGGCGCTGTTGAATAACAAGAAACGCCCCTTTTCAGGGCTTGAATGAGGTTTAGAGCGAATGGCGAGAGCAGCAAAAGGCAAGACGCGAATAAAGAAGAGCAAGAAGAAGGCGAGCACACGCCGCAAGGTTTCAAGGCTAACCGTGGATCATGTGGTGCACATCGACTACAAGGATGTGGCCATGCTAAAGCACTACGTGACGGAGCGCGGGAAGATCATTCCCCGCCGCATCACGGGCGCGACTGCCAAACACCAGCGGATGCTGACGCAGGCCATTAAGCGGGCGCGGCAAATCGCGCTGTTGCCGTACGTAGCCGAATAACAAGCAGCGGCATCGTTCGTTATTGGCCGGCCCGGTCTCCAGCAGCAAGGGAAGAGATGCGATTTAATGAAGGCGCGGCGGCCTACTTGGCGGTGATTGCGTCGCTGTCGGCCCTGTTTTGGGCGGCCAGAGATGGAGAATGGGCGTTCCCCCTGCAAACGCTGCTTTTTCCCTTGCCCGCGGCTATCTATATGGCCCGGCGCGAAATCGGCCGGGCGTGGGCCTTTGTAGGGGTCCCGTTCCTGTTGTCCCTCGCGGCGAATCAAGGATTCAGCCAAACGCTGGTTATCGCCGTCACCGCGTTCGGCGGATTGGCTGTTGGATCGGGTTTGGCGCACGGCAAACGGTTCAAGGTGATCCTGGCCGAATTCACGGCCTTGGTGTTTGGCGCGGGGGTGGTGGCCGTATTCCTGGCGTGGGACGCCTGGGTGGGTTGGGCGTTCCGGGCGAAAGCGGCCGCCGCGCAGCAGGCGGAAGGCGGCGGCGAAGCGGCGCACGCCCAAGCGGATATGCTGGCCTGGCTTCATGAGCATTGGGCATCGCTGGGATTCGGTTTACTGTTTTCGCTTGTGCTGCTGCTGGGCTTTGGCCTGTTAGCGGTGGCGGCGGGGTGGACGGGCCATCTGCGGAGCGAACCGGATTCCGGCCGGCGTTTGCGGGATGTGAGACCGCCGGAGGGGCTCGTGTGGGCCGTGATCGTGGCCGGTTTTCTGTGGATGGTTGATTACCAGTGGCCGAATACGGCGGTTCGCCATATCAGTTGGAATACCCTTGCGGGGGTGACGGCGGTCTACTGGCTTAACGGATTGCTTATTCTGGTTTATGCGTTGTGCGCCATGCGGCTGCGGGCGGCGTTCCGCACGCTAATCGTGATCGGCGTGCTGTATGGCGGCATGGGATCGGCGTTGAGCGTGGCTGGCTTGTTCGACACATGGCTGGAGTTCCGCCAACGCATTGATGCGGTGGCGGCTCGCGCGCACGGTTCGTCTCAAAGCGATTGAAGATGGAATACGCGGCGAGGCCGCGATTTTCGGAAACATAACCCGCCGGTTGTCCGCCCCATGGCGGCATTTTGGCGGATTCGAATATACCTTTAAGGAGGTTGAATACACCATGAAAATCATACTGCGGGATAGTGTGGAGGGTCTCGGCGAAATCGGCGAGACGGTCACGGTGGCGGACGGGTACGCGCGGAATTATCTCATTCCGCGCAAAGTGGCGGTATCCGCCGACTCGGGGAGCGCCAAACAGATCGAGCATGAGATACGCAACATCCGCCGGCGTGAGGAGAAGAAGCGCGCCGAGCTGATGAACGACGCCAAGAAGTTGGAAAAGACAACGGTCAACCTTGTCATGCGGGCGGGACCGGAAGATCGCTTGTATGGGTCGGTGACGCCGGCGCACATCGCGGACAAGCTCAAGGAGCAGGGGTTCGCGGTGGACCGCAAAAACATCCACATCCCCGAGCCCATCAAGAGCCTGGGTATCCACAAGGTTGCGGTGCGCTTGGGGTTGGGCGTCGAGGCGCAAATCAAGGTCTGGGTTGAGAAGGAGGGCGGCGAGGAAGCCGCCGAGAGCGCGAAGGAGACAGACGCCGGCACGTCCGGGGAGAGTAGCTGAGTTGACCGGCAATAGCCGGAAGAAGAAAGATTTCAAAGCCGAGTTTGACCGTGTGCCCCCCCAAAATATCGACGCCGAACGCTCGGTGCTGGGGGCGATGCTGCTCAATCCGGACGCCTTGGGAATAGCCATTGAGATCCTCCACGAAAACGCGGAGGATCTTTTTTACGCCGAGGCCCATCAGTATATCTACGAGGCCATGGTGTCGCTGTTCCGCGCCAATCGGCCGGCGGACAGCGTGACCTTGGTCGAGCAACTGAACCGGGACGGACGCCTGGATGCCGCGGGCGGAGCTACGTACGTGGCCGAACTCACCAGCGCCGTGCCGACGTCGGCTAATGTGGATTACTACGCCCAGATCGTGCTGGACGCGGCCATTCTCCGTAAGCTGATCACCGCGTGCAGCCGCCTTTCGCACGAGGCCTATAACGCCGAGGGCGAAGTGACCGATGTGCTGGATCACGCGGAGCAAGAGATCTTCAGCATTGCCCAGGATCGCCAGCTCAATCCCATTCACAGGGTGAGCGACCTCATCGACAAGAGCATCGAGCAGATCGAGGCGATCATCAAGGCCCACAAGGGCATCACCGGGCTCGCCACGGGATTCACGAAGCTCGATGAGATGCTCTCGGGGTTTCAGCCCTCCGACATGCTCATCCTCGCCGCCCGCCCTTCGGTGGGGAAGACGGCCTTCGCCCTGAACGTGGCGTCGCACGCCGCGATCAAGGAAAACCAGCCGGTTCTTCTCTTTAGCCTGGAAATGTCCAAGGAACAGCTTGTGCAGCGTCTGTTATGCATGGAAGGCGGCATCAATTCGGTGCGGCTGCGCACGGGATTCCTCGCCTCCTCCGAGTTCCCCAAGCTTCAACGGGCCGCGGACAAACTCAACAACGCTCCCATCTACATCGATGACACGCCCAGCATTAGCGTGCTCGATGTGCGCTCGAAGGCCCGCCGTCACGTGGCGGCGCACGAGGATCTTGGGTTGGTGATCATCGACTACTTGCAGCTTATGCGGGGCCACGGAAGAGCGGAAAACCGCCAGACCGAGATTTCGGAGATTTCCCGCAGCATCAAAGGCATCGCGAGAGAACTGCGCGTGCCGGTCCTCGCGCTTTCGCAGCTCAGCCGCGAAGCGGAGAAAGACGATTCCGGCATCCCAAAACTTTCGCATCTGCGCGAGTCCGGCGCGATCGAGCAGGACGCCGACGTGGTGCTCATGCTGTCGCGGCCTCCCGCGCATGAGGCCGAGGGCAATGACAACCTGGTCCGGCTCGCAGTGGCCAAGCAGCGTAACGGACCGACGGGGAATGTAAACCTTCTGTTTGAGCGGGATGTGCAGCAGTTCCGCAACTTGGCCGAAGGCGAAGAAGAAGCGGCGGCGCCGCAGCCCGCGGCGGAAGCCTTCAATCCGGGGTTTGACCGGGAACCGGAGGCCGGCGCGATTTTTGATGACGAGGATGATACGCCGTTCTAAAGATGGGGTGTAGTGAAGGATTCGTGGCGAGCGGCCGATAACCCGCGCAGGCGCGTGCTTTTGCGCGTGAATAT
>JBKHFO010000132.1:0-9634 GCA_046540175.1 Candidatus Hydrogenedentota bacterium | reverse complement strand
CCCCCGGCCTTCAAGGTGTTATCGTAGGACATGTGAGACTCGGCAGCGGCGTCGGCCTCGCTCACATCCGGGCCGGGGGTGACGTCCTAGGTTTTGGCGAACCCCTCCTCACCCGTATCAAACACTTTAGGGCGGCTGCAGAGTGAGCGGCCGAAGAAGGGCTTGGCGAGGACGCCGTATTGGGCGGCAGCGGGGCGTTGACCGGCCTTTTCCGGCTTGAACCAAACTGGAATGAAAATGATGCACATTCGGATTCGGTACGCCAGAATTCTACTAGGGGGACTGGCGCTGGCGGCGCTTTCCATGGGTTGTCGCGAGGAAGGTGAAGATCTGCTTGAACGCGGGGAATATCTCATGCTGGAGGCGGAGTGGCGGGAAGCCATTCCCGTGTTGCGCGCCCATCTCTTGCGCAGCCCGCAGGATCCGGGCGCCCATTTCTATCTCGGCCGCGCCTATTTGCTCCATGCGCCGCCCTTGCTCGCGCATGCCGAGGGCGAACTCAAGACCGCCCTCTATCTCTTTCATGAACAAGGCGGCGAAAGCCCCATCGAGCGTTTTGATGACACTTATTTCGAGCTAGCCTGTCATTTGGAACTGTCCAAGGTGCATCTGAGAGTCCTCCAGACGGTTATGAACACCAGCAGACGGCGAGAGCTGTTCGAGCGCGCCCTCGAACAGTGTGAACAGCACCTTGACGCCGCCCGGCGCATTGATCCTGAGTCGTCCGATGTGGAACAGCTCGAAACGCTTCTCACCGAGCTGCGCAACACCATGGACGAGCAAGCGCCCTCCGAACCACAGGAGCCCTCCGAACCACAGGAGCCGCCGGAACCCTTACCCAGAGACCGTTTCGCCATATGACGAGCGAAAGCCGGGCGCCTAACCAACCTTCGACGCTGTTCACGCCAACGGCGGCGGAGGCAAGGCGCTGTTCCAGCCTTCCGGAAGCGCGCCGTAGTCCTCAATGATGACGTGGCGGCTGGTGGGGCCCGCATGCTCAAACCGCGCCTTCACGTGGGACACAGGCAACGCGTCCCCCGCGCGTTCGGCCCATTCCACAAGACACACCGCCGCGGACTCAAAAAGCTCTTCGATCCCCAAGTCCAGCACTTCCTCCACGCCCTCCAGCCGGTAGAGGTCCACATGATACAGGGCGGGCTCAGCACAATACCGATTGATGAGGGTAAAGGTGGGACTATGCACCGCGCCGCCCACATCGAAATAGCTGGCGAAGCCCCGCACAAAGCACGTCTTTCCGCTGGCGAGGTCGCCATATAATCCCACCACGGTCCCAAGCGAAACCATGGCGGCGAGGCCGCGGCCCAAGGCCTCGGTCTCTTCCGGCGACGATGTGGTGACGTGGAAGGCCCCGTATGCGGTCATGTCACGGCCGGCTCACGGTTTCTTCGTAGAGTTCCACGTACTTCTTGGCGGAACGGCTCCAAGAGAAATCGCGGCTCATACCAGCTTTCCGCACGGCGGCGAGCCGGTCTGGGGAAAGATAAAGTTGGATGGCCTCGTCCAGCGCTTGCACAAGGGCGGCCACCGTGGGAGACTCAAACACAATGCCCGTGCCTATATCGTCTCCGGCCTGGTTGGGCGCCAACGGCTCGACGGAGTCGGCCAATCCACCCGTCTTACGCACAATAGGCACGGTCCCGTACGCGAGGCTGTATAGCTGGCTCAGCCCGCTGGGCTCGAAATACGAAGGCATCACGAAAAAGTCAGCCCCGGCCTCAATAAGATGACTAAGCTCAGGATCGAACTCCGTCATGGCCCGCATTTTGTCTGGATACTCCCGCGCGCGATTCAAGAACGCCTTTTCGAGGATGCTGTCCCCTGTGCCCAGGATGACGAATTGCACGTCATTCTCCAGCACAGTGGGGAGCGCGCGATCCATCAAATCAAGGCCTTTCTGCCAATCCATGCGCGTTACCATGGCGAAAATCGGCACCTCGCGGGGAGGGAGTCCCAGTTGCTTCTGAAGCGCCCTCTTGCATACGGCCTTGCCTGAAAGGTCATCAATGGAGTAATTGGCCGGAATAAAGGCGTCCCGGGCGGGGTGCCAAAAGGAATAGTCCACGCCGTTGAGGATGCCCCAAAGATCAGTGCCGCGCGCTCGAAGTTCCCGTTCCAGTCCGTGACCATATTCGGGGGTCTGGATCTCTTGGGCATAGCGGGGGCTCACCGTGTTCAAGCGGGTGGCGCACCGTACCGCCCCTTTCAAAAGGTTCAGATTGTTGCGGTGCAACAACAGCTCATAGGCTTGGACAACGCTGTCCAAGCCGGTTTCGGGCAATTGCCACACATTAAAAGCGCCTTGGTACGCCAGATTATGAATGGTGAACAAACAGGGAACACTGCTCCATTGGGGATCATTCCGGCCCAGTGTCTGCAGGTAAACCGGGATAAGGGCGGCATGCCAATCATGGCAGTTAAGGAGGTCCGGCATCCACCCCGTCTGCGCCACCCCGTGGAGGAGGGCCTGGTTGAAGAAACTGAACCGCTCCAGGTTGTCGGGATAGTCGTTTCCATCTTCTCCGTAGAGCCCCGGCCGGTCGAAGTAGTCGTTGTGCTCCACCAGATACACGGGGATATCGGTGTCAGGGATCACCCCCGTGCGCAAGGCCCCGTACACCCGTTTGCCTGACACATCCGCCACGCACATGTACTCTTGCTGTCCGCGGTATTCTGGCGGGATCAGCCCGTAGCAGGGCAACGCGACACGCACATCATGCCCCAGCTCTCGCAAGGTGGCGGGCAGGGCGTTGCACACGTCGGCCAGCCCCCCGGTCTTGACCAAGGGCACGATCTCCGACGCCACAAAAAGAATCTTCAAGGGTTTGGACACGGTATTTTGGTCACTCCTGCACAGGCCGGAAGGGGTCGGACTCGGTGTAAGTGGTGACCGGCAACCCGTCCAGTTCCCGCCTCAAGTACGCCGCGATTCCCTCGGCTATTCCGATTTCCGTCCCGTAATGGCCAGCATCGATAACGGCCAACCCGCGATCCGCCGCGAATTGGGCCTGATGGTATTTCACGTCTCCCGTAACAAGCAGGTCCACATCTTCAGGCATGCGTTCAATTTCGCCGCCCCCGGAGCCCCCAATAACGGCCACGCGTTGAACCTTGCGCTCCCCTTCGCCCACCAAGCGCGCATGGGATATCCCGAGCTGCTCTCGCACATGCCTGGCGAACGCGTTCGCCTTAAGCGGTTTCGCCAACTCCCCTACCGCCCCCAATCCCACCGTGGAGTCCCGGCTTTTGAGCGGCTGCGCCTCGTAGTTCACCGGCTCATCGGGAAAGGCCTCCCGCAACGCTTGCAACACGCGGGGCAGAATCGCCTCCAGCACAACCGCCTCGAATCGCCTTTCGCCAGGCTCCACTCCGGAAGGGCCGCCGGGGCTAATCGAACTGGCTGTGGTGACGCTGCAATAAGCGTGGCGCCCGAATGCGCTTGCGGCCGCCTCCCGCACACAGGCGCAAACCTGAGCCAGATGTTCCTCTTGAACGAACGCGCTCAGCTTGACTTGCGCCGCTTGCTCCACCGGCAGCAGAGGCGCTGCATCTTCTATCCCCAATTGAGCCGCCAGAACATGGTTTACCCCGCCAGGAGCCACATCAAGGTTGGTGTGGGCGGCGTAACACGACACGCCGCTTTGCACCAGCCCCAGGCACAGTTGCGTGTCGGGATCCTTCGGGTTAATCGTCTCCAACGGCGCAAACGGAAACGGATGATGCGAGACGATGAGGTTTGCGCCGGCCTCCCCAGCCGCGAACATGGCCCCGCGCGTGACCGAGAGCGCCGTAAGCACCCCGCCCACCGCATTATCGGGGTCGCCTATCCGCAACCCCACCCGATCCCACGAAAACGCAAGGGCCTCAGGCGCCCAAGCCTCCATAACCGCGCATACATCGCGTACTCGCATACATCCTCAGTATTCCATCGTCAACGCCGCATATCCCACGACACGGGTGCGGTCTCCCGTAGCTTGGGCGCTGGTCCGGTAATCCAGCCACCGCCATTGCCGGGCATCCAACGCTTGGGCATAGGCCATCCCCGCAACCACCGCCGTCGCCCCGCACATGCTGTAGCGGCCCGCGGCCACCCCCTCACTAAAGGCTTGCCAATCCTGCTCCAGCACGGCTTGCACCGACCGGCGATCAATGGCGTTGGCGTCCTCTTCGTTAAGGAAATGGGAAAGGTCTGTAGATATCACAAGAAGGTCGTCTTTGTCCACCATGCCGGCAAGCCGCTGTCCAAACTCCGCGTGCCACTGGGAAGGGGGCGCTCCGAAAAGAATCGGGACGATGGGAACGACTCCGATAACCGCCTCCAAAAAGGGCAACTGCACTTCGAGGCTGTGTTCCAAACGGTGCGGCTCCGCGGGGCCATTCCCCGTAAGGTGAATAACCTCCGAGGCAAAGGCTTCGTCGATCGGAAACGCGCCCACGGGGGTATCGAACACGCCCCGCCCAAAAACGGAGGCCTTCTCTATGGCGTAGCGATGGGAGCATCCCACCAGGATGACGCGCTCCGGCCGTTTGCCCTCAACCCGCTTGTACGCATAAGCCGCGGACGGACCTGAAAAAGGATAGCCCGCATGAGGCGCGATCAGCGCGGCGGCTTGTTCTGGGGCAGGCTCCACATCGGCCTGTTGCAAGCATTTCCGCACAACGCTCCTCAGCCGACCGGGATCACCCGGGTAGAACTGCCCGGCGACGGCGGGTTTACGCGTGACAATCGCATTTTCCATCTCCATACGTCACCTCCCGCGTGCATAACGCCTTCCGTGATTCGGCGAACAATGGGGCGCGGGCAACCACTGCCCCGTCCGCCGAGGTCAGACAGCCCGCGCCTGTTTCATGGACATCGGACCCCATCTTTCTTTACGCATGGACATATCGCTTGCCCCTCCGCGTCACGCCCGTGTCCCGTGCATGGCGTCATAAATCTCATCGGACGCTGCGTTGGGCGGGAGCTGTCCCAGGCGCGAGGCGTTTTGCGGCTCAAGCGTCCGGCCTACCTGAGCGAAGAAGGCGTTGCGTTCGGAGAGCGTGGGATAGTTCCGCTTCGCCCATTCACTGAGGTATCCCAAGCCGGCATGCCGCTGCATGACCGTGTGGGCATACATGATGTGCGCCCCCTCGCGAAACACCGAAGCCACGGGTTGAAGTTCCTCGGCATCGAAGTCATCCACAAAACGCTGACCGTACGCGTTCATCTCCGTCCCTACGACAATCGGCAAGCCCCGGTCCATGGCCTTTTCCACCACGTCATAGAGATTGGCCACCTTGATCTTCTTGGTTTCTGGGTCCGCAATGTTCCAGTTGCGATCCGGAATGATATTAAGAGCCGCCGTGCCCGCGTCCATATGCAGATCAAGCAGTTCATCCATGGCCTGCTCCCCGGCGGAGGTTCCATCAAGCCAAGTGAGGGTGGGAATGGCGTTGGC
The DNA here is from genome assembly GCA_046540175.1 of Candidatus Hydrogenedentota bacterium. Taxonomy (GTDB): domain Bacteria; phylum Hydrogenedentota; class Hydrogenedentia; order Hydrogenedentales; family SLHB01; genus SKRY01. The sequence goes on along the minus strand of JBKHFO010000132.1, from coordinate 4,178 downwards.
TTCTAGAACAAACCGGTTGAACCGGTTCAGCCGCGGGAAGGCGTCGCTGTCTGGCTGCACGTAGCCGGGGCCGCCCCGCTTCATGGTTTTCGAACGGATGAGAGCTTGCATAGCAGGAGAATCGCCCAGAAGCTTCTTGATTTTTGCGGAATCCGTCTGGAGTTTTTGCGCCCAGAAGCGGACGCGCTCGTCTTCGTCCGGGAAGATTTCAGCCGCCTTCGCTTCGTAGGCCTGACACACATGACGCTCGGTCACGTTTCCGTTGGGCGTCCATGGCGTCACATCAAGGTGATAATCCACCTCCACGGGAGCCAAATACCCATTGACCCGTTCTATCAGCCCGTGCGTGCGGCGCTGCGCCAATTCCTTCAACTCGGTTAGAAAGGCCGCGTCGGGCACATCGTTCTTGGGAAACCCCATGCCCATGTGGTAGGTGATGCCGGGCTCGCCCGGGGAGTTGATCTCGCGCGACGAGAATTCGGGCAGGAAAAGCCGGGTTTCGAGGCCGGCCGCCGCGCGGAGATTCAACCGGCTCGCCGCGTCAAGAAACTCTTCAACGGCGTCCAACACATCAAAATCCACAACCCCCGCCACGGCTAAACCTGCTTGCCGCGCTTTCCACGCGAAACAGGTGGGCGAATATCCATAGCCGTTGAACGAATAGAAGGTGTGGCAATGCATATTAACGGCGTGGCCGGGCTCCGGCAATTCAATCACGCCCTCATCCGCCATTTGGATGAGTTCGTCAAGAGCAGCCCTGCGCCGCGCGGGATCAAAATCGTTGAGCTGAGTTTCCAGGTGGTTTTGGGTGTCCACGGACATGGAGCTTCTCCTTCATGCGCGAATTGAGATGTAAAACTCCATGGTACCGGACAGAGCGCCCCAAATCCAAATACGAGGCCGCCTCACGGCTCGTAATGGGCGTCTTCTAGGCGTTTAGCCAAGCGTTGGCTGTAGTGGGCGATGCCGGAGAGGCCCTGTTTCAGAATCACCTTAAGCCGGGCGTCTCTCTCATTGAGGAAAAGCCGGGTTTGCAGTGACGTGTAGCAACTCAGCGCCAATTCCGCTTCTTCAAACGAAAGGCTCGCAAAGGCGCCCTTTTTGAGCTTTTGTACCGCCGCGCGCAACACAGCTCGCCGGTGGCGCTCCGCCTCGCTGTATTCGGCAGACCTGCCCGCGTTTTCGGGCTTGGCGGCGTCCGCTTCATGCCGCCGCGGCTGTAACTCGATCCGGGCATCCAAAAGCCGCGCAGCCTCATATTGCCCTTCCACCTCTTCCCCGCTCCGGGCGTGGGCCCGCCCCTGGCTCAGTTCGTCAAGCGTGGCCTCCATCTCCACGCCAAAGGGGGTATCCATCAAACGCACTGCCGGGACCGGTGGCGGCCTAAGCGACGGGTCTTCGGACGCAACGGGGACCTCTTCTGGTTCCAGCCCCCCGTTTGTTCCCTCTTTCTCCATCCAGATACCAGCGCCGACGGAAGGCGCTTGTGACTCCTTCGGCTCCTCCCGGCCCCTATCATCATCGGAAAGCGAGTAGCTGTTAACAGAAGCCGCGGCCTCGGCAAGCGGTTCGAGCACCGCCACTCGGGCGCGTGCTTCGGCCAATCCCCGCTCGAGGTTGTCTATGACTGTGTTCCACTTGCGGCGGCGGTGAGGTTCGTTCCGGCGGCGGTGCTCCGCCCGTTCTAGTAACTCGTAGATTTGGGCCACGATCGCCCGCCGCTGTTCGAGTTCCCTCTCAAACCCAGGCTCGGGGGTTTTGTTGTGAATTTTGGATGCCATAAGCCGCCCTTTTCATTTTTCGGAAGAACGCATTTGGTAATGGAAGTCGAAAGGGTATACCATACGGACGTCATGCTTTCCTCTCCCCTTATCGGCCAAAAATGTTACCGTATTTACTTCTAGGCCGGAATCGATTTGGACAGTCTCTTGAAGCCCCTCGCCGGATATTGTATGAATAACATGGAAGCAATCGTTACGTTCCAGAATGTCAGTAAAAACTTCGGCGCCCAGGATGTCCTCGTGGACGCTGGATTCGCGATTCACGAGGGCGAACGCGTGGGACTGATTGGGCGCAACGGCTCGGGAAAATCCACCCTGCTCACGCTGATGGCTGGTCTGGACACACCCCACGGCGGTCTGGTCACACGCAAACGGGGGCTGCACACGGCGATCATGCGGCAGGATTGCGCGCTGGCCCTGGACCACACCGTGGGCAGCGTGCTTACAACGGCCAGCGGCGGTCTGGCCTCCATGCGGGAGGCCTACCAGGCCAAGAGCGAGGAGTTGAGCCAGCTTCCGCCGGACCACCCGCGGCGGCAGCCGTTGATGGAGGAGGTCACCAATCTGGAGCGGCGGCTGGCGGTGCATGGGGGCTGGAACTGGGAGCAAGAGTTGAGCCGGGTTCGTACGGCGCTCGCCCTCCCGCCGGACGATAGGCGGTTGGAAACGCTATCCGGCGGGGAATTGCGGCGCGTCGAGCTGGCGGCGGTATTGCTGGAGGAGCCAGACCTTCTGCTGTTGGACGAACCCACGAACCATCTCGATATTGCGAGTGTCGAATGGCTCGAGGGCTTCCTTAACAACTTCGGAGGCGCCTGCGTTCTGGTCACCCACGATCGCTATTTCCTCGATAGGGTGGTCAGCCGCATCCTGGAGCTGGAGGACGGCCTCGTGTACAGCCACCCCGGAAGCTACAACGCGTTCCTTGAACGACAAGCCGAACGGCGCCAGCAGGAAGCCCGCGCCGAGGATCGCCGACAGGCCTTGCTGCGGCGCGAACTCGCCTGGATGCGGCAAGGCCCCAAGGCCCGCGCTACACGGCAACAGGCCCGGCTCGACCGGTTTCACGAGCTTCAAGCGCAGCAAGGTCCCTCCCGGGACGAGCCGCCGCGCTTCGCCATTCCTACGCCGCCCCGCCTGGGCAAACGCATCCTCGACGCCGAGGAGATTAGCAAGCGATACGGGGAGACGGTGTTGTTCAAGGACCTGAGTTTCTCGGTGGAAAAACAGATGCGGCTGGGGATCGTGGGCCCGAACGGGTGCGGGAAGACGTCGTTGTTGCGGGTCTTGATGGGCCAGGAGCCGCCGGATGCCGGGAGCATCTATATCGGCGAGAACACGGAGTTTCTCTACGTGGACCAGCTCCATGAAGCGATCAATCCGGCGGACACCATTCTTGATCACGTGAGCGGAGGCTCCATCCACGTCGATGTGGACAGCCGCCGCGTCCATGTCCCCGGCTACTTGGAAAGCTTTCTGTTCGACAGCGGCGCCATCCGCATGCCCATGCGGAACCTGTCCGGCGGCGAACGCAACCGCATCGAACTCGCCAAGAAGCTCCTCAAGCGCGGCAATTTCCTAATCCTCGACGAGCCCACCAACGATCTGGACCTGCCCACCTTGCGCTTGCTCGAGGAGACGGTGGCGGGGTTCGAGGGCGTGGCGGTTTTGGTGAGCCACGACCGCTACTTTCTGAACCGCCTCTGCACCCACATGCTTGTTTTTGAGGCCCCCGGCGAAACCGTCTTCATCACTGGGAATTACGACGATTACAAACTGTACGCCGAACGCCGAGACAAGGCCAAACAGCCGGCTCCCCCGGAACAGTCCGCCAAGTCCAAATCCAAGCCCAAACCCGCCCCCGGTCAAGAGCGGCGGCTTTCGTACAAAGAGAAGCGGGAACTGGCCGCCATCGAACAGACCATTGAGGAGGCGGAATCCGAGGTGGCGCGGCTGGAGAACGCCATCCATGAACCCGGCTTCTACGAGCAGCCCTACGAAAAAGTCCAGGAAACTCTGGACGCGCTTGAAGCGGCCAAACAACGCCTTGACGGACTCTATGAACGCTGGGAAGAACTGGAATCCATCCCGGAGAAGTAAGCCATACACGAGACAATCCGAAAAGGAAATCGGCGCGCCCGGCGATGAGAAGCGCCAAAGGGTCGGCCCCAACGGCCACATCTTGGTTCCGGCTATGCCGGGTTAGGTAGCGGCATGCGCCTATCTAGATTCGGGGAGCCGACGGTACGTCTGTTCGTCCAGGAATCTAATGGCGTACTGGCGACGGACGTCATTCGTAAGCTTCATTACTTCAAGCGCCGTCAGGATGTCCGACACATCTTTGCTAGCCGCATGCTTCTGAAGCTCGGGGATCACTCCTCCTCGTTCCTGCAGCTC
>JBKHFO010000131.1:0-9737 GCA_046540175.1 Candidatus Hydrogenedentota bacterium | reverse complement strand
ATTGGCTGCCGCCGCCGGTCTGCTGTTGACGCCGGTTCTTCAGTTCCTGCAACTCCTTGTCGATGGAGTCATCCGTCTTGAGCCTGCTAAACTCTTCCTCGAGGTTGGGCTTGCGGCCCATGTTGACGAGGTCGGCCTCGGCCTCCATGCGCTCGATGCGGTTCTCGAAGCGCTCGAAGCGCACCATGGCGTCCGACGTGTCCACCTTGCGGATGCCTTCCTCGGCCCGCTTCTTGCCCTTGGCGTGGATGTGCCGCTGCACCAGCACGCGCTGGCGCTCCCGGGCGCTGCTGAGCTTGTCCTCGAGTTTTTGAATGTCGGACTGGTACTGATTGACCAGGGCGTCGCATTGCTCAAGTTCTTTCTTTAGGCTCTCAATCTTCTCGGTGTAACGCTTCTTCTCCATAAGCGCTTCACGGGCGAGGTCTTCGCGTTCCTTGTCGACGGCGAGTTGCGCCTTGTCCGCCCATTCCCGTGCGCGCTCGTTCGCCGTGTTCAACTCCCGCTGAACCCGCTTCTTCGTGGCCATGGCCCCGGCGCAGGAGGCCTTGACCTCGACGAGCGTGTCCTCCATCTCGCGGATCATCATCTTGACGAGCTTTTCGGGGTCCTCGGCCTTGTCCAGCATGCTGTTGATGTTGCTGCTGATGATGTCGCTCATTCGTGAAAAGATACCCATGATACTTTCCTCCGTTTCATTTGTCCGGCCTATCCGCCGGAACGTTGTTGCGTTTACCTCAATCTAATCCACATCCGCCGGTCACGCTGACGCGGCGGCTTCAACGCGCGCTCCCGAAGAGTTAGAAGGCATGGCGTAAGGCGTCATCGTTTCCCAAAGGGGAGCCTTGGCCGCCGCCTGCTGAACCAGCGCGGACAACGTTTCGCCCACGCTAGGTTCATCGTGGTAAATCCGGACACCCGCGAGACACCCTTCGTCCGTGGGTTGCGCCCAGACCACCCGGGCCAGGCACTCGGCGTCGGCAACTTCGCCGAGCGACCGGCTGAAATCCAGCAAGACGCGGTCTCCGGGGGTCAGCATCTCGTTACTTTCGAGGCAGATTCCGCCTCGTCCGACGTTGCGGTACGCCGCCTTCTTAAGCCCATCGGGGCCATTGCGGAATTCCACCGACCCCTTGAAGGGGGTTCGTGGAAACAAGCGCTGCTTCAAACCGGGGCGGGGGGCTGACGTCTTCATGGTCTCTCGTTCCTTCGCGTTCGCGGTCCGTTTGTTGGGCCAGGTTCCAGTGTCATTTACACTTACCAAGTAACAACATTCGTGCCAATTTCTGGCGTATTATGTAAGGCGTTGTTTGTCAATGACTTACGCACTATGCGTCAACTATGGGCCTTGACAGCGCGTGGTTAATTTCGCTAACCTTTGGGTCTTGTAACCACACGTTTAAAGGATAAACCCCATGTCCAACGAATACGATTCGCTTTACCAGCCCGAACGGCGGGCCGCCGGTCCGATTACCGAAGCGTTGGGTCAGTCCGAGGCCTTTCTCACCTTTCAAGAAGCCCTTTCCCGCGCCGCGCGCATCGACCGCCCTGTCCTTGTTATTGGCGAACGGGGAACGGGCAAGGAATTGGCCGTCCATCGCATGCACTTTCTTTCCAGCCGGTGGGAGGAGCCGTTCGTGGCGTTGAACTGTTCGGCGCTCGCTCCCACGCTGATCGAATCGGAGCTGTTTGGCCATGAAGCCGGCGCGTTTACGGGCGCGGCGAAACAGCGGCGGGGCCGGTTTGAAGCGGCCAACGGCGGAACGCTGTTTCTGGACGAAATCGCGAACATTCCCCTAGAGGTGCAGGAGAAGATCCTGCGCGTGGTGGAGTACGGTTCGTTCGAACGGGTGGGCGGCTCCCAATCCGTCGCCGTGGATGTGCGCATCATCGGGGCCACCAACGCCGACCTCCGGGTCAAGGCCCAGGAAGGGATGTTCATGCGCGACTTGCTGGACCGGCTCGCCTTTGAGGTGCTCTTCGTGCCGCCTTTGCGCGCGCGGCGCGAGGACATCATGTACCTTGCGAACCAGTTCGCCGCGCGCATGGCGCACGAGATGAGCTGGGAGGCCATCCCCGAGTTCACCGAGGATGCGGCCGAAGCCCTCGAGGCGCACCACTGGCCGGGCAACATCCGGGAACTCAAGAACGTGGTGGAACGCGCCGTCTACCGCAGCGACGACACCATCATCAGCCGGGAGGAGATCATATTTGATCCTTTCGAGCCCCCGTATGCCGCTGCCGAATCCGCTGAACCGAACGCGGGTGAAGCCGTTTCCAGCAAAGAGCCTTCCCGTGAGGCCGTCCCCATGGCGGAGGAAGCGCTCGAGTTGCCGCGCAAACCTTTCGAAGAGATTATTCGGGACACGGAACAGGACCTGCTCAACCGCGCGTTGACGAAAGCGCGTTACAATCAGCGCCACGCGGCCAAGCTGCTGGGGCTTACCTACCACCAGTTCCGCCGCCTTTATCGCAAGTACAAGGAAACTTCGGCCAGCTAGCGGCCGGTTCGCGTCGCATTGATGGGCCGCGGGATTTACTTGCCCGGCCTCAGTGGATTCGTGGGCGTATGGGTCATCCGCGGCGTTGAAGAGCAACGGCCTATTTGGAAGTGTTCTCTATGGGATCCGGTTTTGGCGCTGTGTTAAACTAGCAGGGCTAAGGAGGGAATAAAAGTAACATGACGGCTGAAACCATTCACGAGTCCCGAGACGAAAGCGTGGCGTGGCTTACCATCGACCATCCGCCCGCGAACACGCTTACCTCCGGTATACTCAGCGCGCTGGCGGAAACAGTGACCCGCTTGGCCTCGGATGATACAGCGCGATGCATTGTGCTCACGGCCACGGGCGAGGATTTTTTCAGCGCCGGCGCGCATATGCCGGCGTTATCCGAAGGGCTAAGAACCGAGCCTCGCGCGGAGGACAGTCTTATGGAAACAGGGCTGGCCGCCGTGGAGGCGTTGGAAAAATGCCCCAAGCCCGTCATCGCCGCGGTCAACGGGGTGGCGCTGGGCGGCGGTTGCGAGTTGGTCCAAGCCTGTCATTTGCGCATCGCTTCGGAGACGGCGGTTTTTGGTCAGCCGGAGATCCGGTTCGGCCTCGTGCCGGGGTGGGGCGGCATTCAACGCTTGCCGCGGCTCATTGGCGAGGCCCGCGCCATGGAGTGGCTTCTCACGGGGCGGCGTCACTCGGCCGAGGAAGCCCGGGAAGCCGGACTAGTCAACCGCGTCACGCCCCCGGGCGAGTTACGGGCCGCCACCGGCGCGTTCGCGCGAGAACTGGCGGCACAGCCTCCGGTGGCCGCCGCGGTCATCTTGCGGGCCATGCGCGAACGCGCCATCCGGCCGGGCCTTGAGGCCAGCATCGAACGCCACGCGTTCGACGAAGCCGCCGCCACGGGGGACGCCCAGGAGGGAGTGGACGCGTTCATCGAGAAGCGTAAGCCCCGGTTCAAGGGGAGTTGACGCGACCACTCCACGGCGGGCGCACCCCCATCCTGTTTACCCAACCAGGCGCCAAAGGAACATCATTGTGAACGCAACGAACGCACATGGAAACACATTTCGTTCCCCGTCATACATACGGCATCGCGGCATGGCGGTTTTGACTTGGGGGTTCTGCATGACGCTTGCGCTGCTGATGGCTTCGGACGCTCAAGCGTTGCAAGCGGGCGCCGCCAAGGTTGATATCACCCCGCCGCTGGGCGCCCCACTGAACGGTTACGGGGACCGCCTTGGACGGGGCGCGGAGGACGTGCATGACCCCATCACCGCGCGGGCGCTTTATCTGGGCGACGAGAACACGGAAGTCTTCCTGATCGCGGCCGATCTCTGCATCATTAACCGCGAACTCCGCGAACGCGTGCTGCAACTGGCGCCGGAAGCCGTACCGCGCGAGAACATCATCCTCACCGCCACGCACACGCACAACGCGCAGGGCGGGATGGTGGAATCCCTCGCGTTCCGCCACGTCTCGGGACCTTATCGCGAGGACATCCTTGACCTCACGGCCCAAGGGTTTTCCGAGGCGATGGTGGAGGCCTACGCCGCCCGCGAAGAAGCGAACGTGGGGTTCGGGACGGGCGAGCAGGACACCCTCTCCCGGAACCGGCGGGTGGACGACGGTCCCCGCGACAGCCAGATCGGCGCTATTCTCGTGGAAGACCTCGAAGGCGGGCCCATCGCGGTGCTCGCCAATTTCGCCGCTCACCCCACGACAGTCAGCAGCGAGGATGGCCTCACCATTTCGGCGGACTATCCCGGCTTCTACTACGAGCGCATCGAGGAATTGCTGGGTAACGGCGCCGTCGCCTTGTTTCTGAACGGGGCGGCGGGCAATCAGAGCGTGGACTTGGCCGATGAGGATCTCGAGGGTTGGGAGCGGGTGATGACGACAGGCGAAGTGTTGGCGGAAGAAGTTTACGATATCGTTCAGGATATCGAGGCCGAGGAATTGCCGTTGTACCATCGGCGAACCGAAACTTCGCTTCCCCCCACGCTCGCCAGCTCTATACTGCCGGACTCGACGTGGCTTGCGACCCTCGAGATCGGCGATTTGTTGCTCTGTTTCTTTCCCGGCGAGCCGTGCGTTGAACTTGGGTTGGAGCTTCGGGAACACGCGCTGGCGCGGGGGTATGAAGCGCAATTCAGCGTGAGTCAAGCGAACGACCATCTCTTCTACTTCGCGCCCCGGGAGTACTATACAACGTCGCATTATGAACAAGAGATGAGCTTTTACGGACCCGGCATCGCGGATTGGTTTGGCGCTCAGTTCGGCCGGCTGATGACGCGCGGCCAGATGCCGGGCGAAGGCCAATCCGCGGCCCCGGGTGAACTCACCCGGGAAGACGGTGAGCCGTGGTCGTTGGGCGGCTCCTCGTACGGCATGGGCCGGCAAAGGGGATCCCGCTTCGCGTATGACGCGCAAAACGCCTTCGAGGAATGGGTGGCGGAACCCGTGCGCGAGCGCCAGCTCCATCCCGAGGGCGATGTGTGGGAATGGTTGCCCGGTTTCATTGACCCCTCGCCCTTCGCCCTGCCCTTCCTGGCCAGCGAGTGGCGGCCGGAGTTGGAAGGCGTCGCTCAGGACGTGCTCGACGATGTCGAAGGGCTCGCCATGGGCGCCGGGATTCCCGCTGACGCCGCCTTGCTGCTTCAGTTGGCGCCAGCCCGGCCCGGGGGCGCGGCAGGGGGAACAGCCTATTCGGTCACGCCGGAGGATAGCGCGGATGGCGAAGGGCTGGCGGGGTACGAATTTAGGACGGCCGCCGGGGACGCGGCTGAAGCACAGGAAGAGAGTGGTTCCGCGGCGCCGGACATCTGGCGCATCACCCCCATGGAGGGCGCGGCCTTCGCCATGGTGGGGCTCCCTTGGCAGACGGGAACGGTAAGCGGCATGAATGAGCACGGCGTAGTGGTGTGCCTCGAAGCACACGAGGAAGATGAAGACATCTCCGTGGCCGAGGGAAGACTCCAGCTAGTGGCGCACGAGATTCTACAATTCAGCGAGAGCCAGGAGGAAGCGCTTTCCCGGCTGGACGAGGAAGATCTCCCCGAAGGCCTGCGCGTGTACGTAGCCGCCCCGGGCGAGGTGGCGCAAGCTGTCAGCTTTGGCCCGCAAGGCGCGACGGAGCCGCGGGAGACCAGCGTGCTGCCCGAAGGCATGGCGGCGGCGCCTGCCGGGGACGAGGACGGCGGCAATGGCGAGGAGGGCTTGTCGCTTTCCAGCGCTGCGTTGAGGGAAGGCCTGCACACGAATCTCACCGAAGAAGCCCCAACGGATCATCACGTGGCGCATATTGTGTTTGAGCCTGGGAGTAGGCGGTTGTACGCCGCCATTACCCCCGCGGGCCAGCCTTTGGCCGATTGGATGGAGGTGCTTGTGGAACCCGGCCCCGAGGCGTACGAGGAGGAACCGAACGGCCAGGAGGACGCCGCATGAGCGAAACGTTGCGATCGCTGCCCAGCAAGGGGGGGCTTAAGAGAAACAAGAGGCGCTTCGGCGCCCGGCGGCCGGATTGGTTTCGGAACGCCTTGGTCTTGCTTGTCGCTGGACTTATTGTTCACACCATCTGGATCAGCCGGGACACCACCCCTTTGCACAGCGTGCTTCCGGCCGAACACAAGTATGGCGTGTTCGTTAGCGAAGTGTTGCCGCAACGCGAACGTTTGGCGGCCTCCTTCGTTTGGGACGCGATTCCCGAGACAGGTGAACGGGTCCGCGAAATGCTTGCCCAGGAGCCGCCTGTCCCGCCGTGGATTCTGCATAACATCGTGGGGGGAGTGGGATACGCGGCGGGTAATGACCTTGAGTCGTTTAATGACGTGGTGTTTGTTACGCGGATGTCCCACATTGGCGCGCTGCTCGAATGGTATAGCCGGCTGGGCCCCTGGACCGAGGCCGATCCTGCCGGCGGATTGCGTTTGCGGCGCTTCCCCGGCGAAGACTTGTACTATGCCGTTCGCGGCCGCACCCTTGTGGTGAGCCCTTCGAGGGACCGCCTCATTCAGGCCCTCACGCTGCGGCCCGCCGAAGCGATGACGCCGGAGCGCTTTGACTCGACCGTGGAAGGTTCGGGCGTGGAAGACGCCGGCGGGGTCGTCTATTTTGATGAGGCCGACGAGTGGGGCGGGGTGTTGCGCTCGGCGAGTTTCGCGCTGCGCCTTGAACCCGGCCAGGCCGAAGTCAAGGGCGAGTTCGTGCTCGCCAGCGAAGCCGATGGCGAATGGGAACCCGTGCTAAGTGGGCTGGGGCCACACGCCTTGCCTGCCCCCGCGGAAGGCATGGTGGAGCTTAGCGCCAATTTCGGGAAGCCGCTGGGCGAGGTGCTGGCGGATGTGGGAACGGTGTTGGAATGGCCCGCGCTCGCCGAGGCCGATTGGAGCCGCTGGCCGGAGGCTGAACAAGGCTTGGAACTGCTGCGGCAAGCGCGGGACGATGACGGTGAAGACGAGGACGATGAGCCCGCCCATCCCCCCATGGGGCTTATGTTGACCAAGACATTGGGACCGCTTGGGCCTGGGTTTTCCCTGAGCGTCACGGACTTTGATCCCTATGAAATCATCCCCATGCCCGAATTTACCCTCCGAGGCGAAGCTGGCGAGGAGCTGGCGCGGACGCAGTTCGAGCGCTTTCCCCGCGAGCCGGAAGGGGCTTCCCTTGCGGAAGGCTACGGCCGCGAGACCGAGGACGGCGCCATGGTGTACTTCCCCGCGATAGGGGGGGCCAGTATTGAACCGTCCTTCGCCGTGGGCGACGCCAGCATGGCCGCCGCCAGCAATCGCCAAGCGTTGCGGCGGGCGCTTCAACATAATCCCAACGAGGCTCCCCCGCCTCGGGGCAACCTGTATTTGCGCATTCAGCCGGAACCGATTATAGGGACTATTTCAGAGACGCTTCGGCAAATATGTGAAATTGATGCGCTAAGAGGCTATACTATGGAGCGTTTTGAAGAGGCGGCGGAAGAGTGGATGGTCCGGGCCCGGCGCGTGGAGAGCGCGACCATGCTGGCCGCCCAGAAGGACGCCGCCTTGGTGGTCGAGATTAGCCTGCGCGGGCGTCCCGCGCAAGCGCCGTAGCGGAAGCCCAGGGAGCGAACCTCCCAGAAAAGATTGGGCCGCCATCCGCTACTGAAAGGAGTCCCATGCGTCTATTATTGATCCGGCATGGCGAATCGGAAGGCAATCTCGAGGCCGCCGAAGGCCGTCCCGGCGATCCCCCGCTGACCGAACGCGGTATTCGTCAGGCCGAGGAAGCGGGACGGCGCGTGCTTGACGAAGGATTGGACGTATTGTACTGCGGCCCGTTGCAGCGCAACCTGCAAACCGCCGCGCGCATTCACCAGATTAGCGGTGTGAAGACCATTTTGCTCCCGCCCCTATTCGAAATTGGAGCCAACAACATTCTGTGGGACGCCAAGCACATCGCTCGGCAGTTCCCCATGGTGCATATCGAAAACGGGCTTGGCGCCAAATGGAGCCAAGCCTTGCCGGAAAGCTTCCAGCAAGCGTGGAAGCGAATCAAACACATCGAGAACTGGCTGCGCGAGCAATACGAAGTAACCGATACGCGCGTGGGTGTGATCACGCATGGGGCCATGAACGACCTCTTGATCGGGGCGTGTCTGGGCCTCGATCCGGGCGGCCATATGCGGTTCAGTTCGGGGAATTGCGCCTTTCACTGGGTGGAACTCCGCTCCAATATGGGTAAATTGCTGCGTTTGAACGACACCTTTCACATCCCCGACCATGATCGGAGTTGACGGGAAGACGGGGATGGCCAGCGTGGAGCATGACCCCAAGGCAGAGTGCGGGCGTTTACATCCCCTGGCCCTTCGGGAAGGTAGCGCCGTCTTAGAGGCCAACGGTTTGCCGGCCAGATGCGGGCGTCACGTGGTGTATTCCCCCTCGAAGGGGGATGTTGTCCCCTGGAGCAGCGTCTTTATCCGGCGATTGGGCGTCACGCCGCGCCTTGAACCTCACAAGAGCATTGGACACAATGACAGATAGCCGCACGGACACGGATCAACCCCAGCATCCACCCGCGGATGCGGCGCCTCCAGGTGACGCCTACATCGTTGATGAGGCGACCGATGCCGTCCTCCGGCTTCATCTCGATGCGTTCGAGGGACCCTTCGAAGTGCTCCTGTACCTGATTCGCTCACAGGAGATCGACGTCTTCGACATTCCCGTGGCGACCATCACCGAGCAGTACCTGCGTTTTCTCGATCTCATGCGGGAGCAAAACCTCGAAGTCGCCGGCGATTTCCTGGTGATGGCGGCCACGCTCATCCAGATGAAGGCCCGCATGCTTATCCCGCCCGACCAAGCGGACGAGGAAGAAGAGGACGAGGAGGAAGAAGAAGACCCCCGCGTCGAACTGGTCGAGAAGCTGCTTGAGTACCGCAAGTTCCGCGACGTCGCCGAACGCCTCGAACGGCTCGAGGAAGAACGCGCGCATTGGTTCACGCGCAAAGCCAAACCGGACATTGAACCCGCCGTCCAAGAAGAAGAGGAGTACCTTGACGTCTCCCTCTATGACCTCATCGCCGCCTTTAAGGGCGTGTTGCGGTTCATGAGCGACGACGTCTTCCACAATGTGTCCACCGAACACCATAGCGTGGACGACAAGATCGCCGAGATCGAGGAATCGCTCGCGTTACACGGCAAGGTGGCGTGGACGGATCTCTTCCAGGCCTGCCACGACCGCGTCGAGCTGGTGTGCTGTTTTCTGGCCATCCTGGAGCTATGCCGCATGGGGCGCATCCGCGCGCGGCAACATCGGGTCTTTGACGAAATCCGCCTCGTCCCCGCCGGGGAACCCGTGGCGGGCTGAGCCGTGTGGTGGCCCTTTTGCAAGCCGCCATCCCTTGGCGCGCAAGGTGAACGCATCGCGGCGCGGCATCTGCGCTGGCAAGGATACCGCATCCTCGCGCGCAACGCGCGCCTCGGCGCCTATGAGATCGATATCGTCGCGCGCGAAGGCGATACGATTGTCTTTGTGGAAGTAAAAACCCGCCAATCCGGCGACGCCGTGGGCCCCGAGGAAAACGTCGGGCCAGTCAAGCAGAATCACATCCGCCGGGCCGCCCGCCACTACCGCGCCCGCTGGGGAGACCCCGATGCCTATTACCGCTTCGACGTGGTCGCGGTCACGCTAGAGCCTCGCAAGAAGCCCACCGTCCGGCTATTCCGCGGCGCCTTCCCGGACGCATAGCGCCGCCCGCGGACCGCTGGC
>JBKHFO010000130.1:0-9778 GCA_046540175.1 Candidatus Hydrogenedentota bacterium | reverse complement strand
GCCAGCACCGGCGCGGCTGCGTCTGACGCCAACAAACAGGTCCAAGCGAATTCCACACGCGATGGCGAGTATTCCGTGGTAATGCTGGGCATGAACCAGAGTACCATCGCTGATGGGGAGGTGGCTTCCGTACGCTTCGAGCGCGTTTCGGAGCCTGCTTCTGGCCGAAGCAATGTCCGGGTTTCCCGTACGACGCTGGCCTCCGCTAATGGCGCTGAAATCCCCTCGGAAGGCGGAACGGCCACGATTGAGTTGAACGGGGAGGAAGCCAACGAGGATGCTCCGGCGGATGCCGAAGAAGCGGAAACCGCTGAGAACACCACGCCCCAACCCGGACAAGAGCAAGATGACAGCGCCAGTCAGACGCCGGCGGCGGGAACGCAAGAGGAACAGTCTGCTGCGCAAGACGAGGCCCAACGCAGCACGCCGCCCGTACGGGGACGGGCGCAGCCTCCCGACGAAGAACCGGGCCAGCGGGAAGACGAAGATGGGCCCGAAGGTTCCGCGGAACAACTGGCGCGCACGCTGGACGACGCGGATGACGCCCGGACGGGGATCTCCGAGTTCGCCGAGCCCCCGGAGGAGGAGAACGGCAACAGTGAACCGGGCCCGCGGCGGCAGTCTCATGACCTCATGGAAGACGCCAACGAAAACGAGATGGAACGAACCACGCCCCGCGCGGTTGAGGACGGGGGAGAAACAGCGTCCGGGCCGAACCAAAGGGGCGCGTTGACAGAAAGGGAACAGTTAGCGCAAGCGGATCCGAGCGAGAACTCACCCGGAGGGACGGAAGCTGACAGTGGAATACCCGCCGCCACAACCGGTTCGCAAGCCGAGGGGAGCGGGGCGGCCCCCTACGTGATTGGGGGGGGTGTCGTGCTCGGATTGGCCGCGCTGTTTGTAATGCGCAATAAGCTTCTCGCGTAAACAAGCTGGCAACGTTCTTCTTGCGCCGCCTTTCAGAAGGGATTGATACAATCTCTTTTGGAGGGCGGATGTTTGTTTATTCCCCCTCGGCCGGAGCCAAACGGCAGGCTGGCGTTTGTCTGCGCGGCGCAAGTTCGATACACTACCCCAATCGCCGGGTAAGTACTCTGCGCCAGGGAGATCCATCCCCTTCGAAGGGCGAATCTTGCTCTGCGCAGCGGCCACTTCGGGTGAGCCGTTTTCACCCAACAGGTGAGGAAGTCAATTCCCTCTTTGAAGGGGGTGGCCCGCGGGGGCGGGAGATGTAAACAGCCTGCGCGCCAACCTGCCCGGCGCTTCGGGCGCTAGGATTGCAACATCACCCACAACCAAGTCCCAAGAGAGCCGAAAACCCTGCCAAACCGGATACATGTATGACGCAACCTGCTCAATCACCCTCCGGCCGTCCCCCGCTTCAGATAGCCCGGGATGTGGTCGGCCTTGAAATGGAGGCCTTGCGCGAAATGGAGCAGGCCCTCGACGGACGATTCGAGGAGGCGGTGGCGTTGATACTGGAGCGCCCCGGCCGCGTCATTGTGACCGGCGTGGGGAAGAGCGGCATCATTGGCCGGAAAATAAGCGCCACCCTCGCCAGCACGGGGACTACGTCGTACTTTCTTCATGCCGCCGAAGGGCTGCACGGCGATCTCGGGATCGTGCATCGGGATGATGTGGTGCTTTGTTTGTCACGCAGCGGCGCCAGCGACGAGTTGAACCACCTGCTGCCGGTCTTTGGCAAGCTGAACGTCCCCGTGATCGCGGTCACATCGAATTTGGACTCCGTCCTCGCCCGCCACAGCCGGGTTGTGCTCAATCTTGGCGTCACCACCGAAGCCTGCCCGCACGGCCTCGCACCGACATCGAGCACAACGGCCATGCTTGTGCTGGGCGATGCGCTGGCGATAGCCCTGCTTGAACAACGGGGTTTCCGCCGGGAGGACTACGCGTTTCTCCACCCCGCGGGCAACCTGGGGAGGCGGCTTCTTGTCCAAGTCGACGACCTCATGGAAACGGACGAACAGGTGGCGCATGTAAACGCGGACGCGCGGATGAAGGAGGCCACCCTTGCGATGGCCTCGAAACGGGGCATCTGCGCCGTCCTAGACGGCGGCCGGGTCATCGGGGTGATCACCACGGGCGACCTGAACCGGCTTATCGAGCGCACGCCCGATTTCTTCCCCGTACCCGTGACGGAGGTGATGAACCGCACGCCGAAGCTTGTGGAAGAAGGCACACTCGCTTTCACCGCCTATAACCACATGGAAGAGCACCGCATCATCGCCATGCCCGTGGTCGATCCCGAAAGCCGCCTCAAAGGCATGGTCCACCTCCACGACATCATGCGCGCGGGCATTTTCTAGCGCACATATAACCCCAATCGCCGGATAAGGGGGCTCGGGCGTGTACATCCCCCGGCCCTTCGGCCCCCCCTGCAAAGGGAGCGTTGCACTTGAAAACGGTGGCAGGGTTCCTTCAAGGGAGCGGCCTTACCGTACAGGCGCGGGAGGACGCGGCGTAAGTGCAAGCCTGGACTTTGCCTTCCAGCAGCGCGGAATTCGCTTGATATTCGCTCGAAACAGGCGTTAGCATGATGACTACGTTGTTGCTGAGCGCGCCGCGGCCTACGGCGCGGAGGAAGGCGCGTTGAACGGTACTTACGACGGGAGGATAGGAGATATGCGTATCTCTGCGGAGAAAAAGCGCGGCGCCACCGCCATGGTTTGGACTGCGGCCCTCTTGGTGGCGGCTGGGGGGTGGGGCGTGATCGCAACCACCGCCGCTGAAGCGGAAGAGTTGGCCTTCGAGTCCCGCACCATCGCAGGGGACGTCACCCATTGGTGGGCGCGGGCGCTGGGCGACGTAAACGATAACGGACTGCTGGATATCATTGTGCAGCACAACAACGCCCACGGCGGCCAGCTGGGGTGGCTTGAGACCAGCGATGACGCCGCGAGTTGGACGCGCCACACCATCGCGGAGGAATCGCCGGACGGAACCCCCTTTGCGGGCGGCACGCTGACTGTGGGGGACGTCGACAACAACGGCCAACTCGATGTCATTGGGTTGGCCCATCCCGGCGAATGGACCGACGCCAACGCGCCGACGGTAATCTACTGGTACGAGAATCCGATGCCCGAGGGCGGCGCTGCTGAAGACGAATGGCAGGCTCACCGCATAGGCGAAGCCCCCGCTTTCGTCAAGGAGGTCAAGCTCACCGACTTCACGGGCGACGGCGCGCTGGACCTCGTGGCCATTACGTTCGAGGGCGAGCGCTTTCTGGTCTACCGGCAAGATGCGCCGGATGAGTGGACCCGGGTCCAGGATTTCCAGATTGACAATCTCCACGAAGGCCTGCACGTGGGCGACATCACGGGCAACGGCTTGACGGACGTAGCCGCCAACGGCTACTGGGTGGAAAACCCGGGCGGCAATCTCACGGGGGAGTGGACGGTTCGCTCCATCGACGAGAAATGGCACAACCAGGATGGCGATTGGTCGCGCAACGCCACGAAAGTCTATTGCCGCGACATTACCGGGGATGGAAAGGCGGAAGTGTTCATCGCCCACTCCGAACGCGCAGGATATCCCGTTTCGTGGTATCGCGCCGGGGATCCCCGCGAAGGGCCTTGGGAGGAACACGCCATCATCGAGTCCATGCCCGCGGCGCATACGCTACAGGTGGCCGATTTCGACGGAAACGGAGAGTTCGATGTGCTGGCGGGTGTGAACCGGGGCCGCGCTCAGGCCTTGGGAGAAGAGGAATTCCCCGTTATCATCTTCCGTAATCAAGGGAACGGTATGAGCTGGGAAGAGTTCCTGGTCACCACCGAGGGCATCTACAACGGCCTGGCGGGCGACCTGCAAGGCGACGGCTTGCCCGACATCTTCCGGATGCCGAGTCATGACGCCGAGTCTTTCGAGGTCTTGGTGAATCAGACGCCTACGCCATAGGGTTGGCGCCGTTGGCGCCGGTTGGCCCCAACCCTCCACCCAGTGTGGCGTAAAGTGCGCATATGTCGCATAAAGACGAAGGATTTCTGGACAGCAGCCTCCCTTTTTGTATATAATTTGTCCAGCTGAAGCCGCCAACCGTTCTGGGGAGTACGGCTTCCAACGGCAAACCCATCGCTCCACAACGCTGGACTACCCAACCACTTCCATCATCCATTCGTTTTGCATATGGTGGCCGGAGGTTCTAGGCGAACGGCGATCGGCCTGACGCGCAAACGGCTGGGCCAAGTTTGCGCGCTTAGCAATCTCCGCTTCCTCTTCGCTGGAACAACAGCGCTTGAAAGGGCCAAATCTTGTCATGAGTGCTCACTCCAAAGGATTACTGTCGACCTCCATTTTCCGGAAGCAGGTGGTGGCGATCACCGGGATTTTCCTGGTGTTGTTCATCGTGGGCCATTTAGCCGGGAACTTGCTCATATTTGTGGGGCCGGACGCGCTCAATACCTATGCCGAAAAGCTTCGTGGGCTGGGTCCCTTGCTCTGGGTGATGCGGGTAGCGCTTTTGGCGGCGTTCGTGATCCACATCTATATGACCATCAAGCTTACCCAGGAAAACCGCGCGGCCGGGGCGGGGCGCTACGCCGTGTCCAAACCCAAGGGAGACTGGGACCTGTCCGCACGCACCATGATGCTGACGGGGCTGTTGGTGTTCTTCTTCTTCTTCTTTCATCTCGCCGACTTTACCTTCACGGAGCACGAAGGTGAAGCCAGCGTGGTCGTCACCGCCGAGGGGGACGAAAAGAATCTGGGATTGTACGGCCTGGTGTGGAACGCCTTCCTTGACCCTTGGCGATCCGCGTTTTATGTCGTGGCGGTAATCGGGGTTGGGATGCATTTGACCCATGGCATCCAAAGTCTTTTCCAGAGCCTGGGAATCACCCATTCACGTTATACCCCCTGGATTCATGGGATCAGCGTGCTCGTGGGCGTTGTCGTGGCCGTGGGTTTCGCGCTCATCCCCATCTACGTTCTCATCCGTCATCACACCATTGGAGTGGGAGTCTAGCTTATGTTGCCCGATGCCAAGATACCTAGTGGGCCCATGCACGAGAAGTGGGCCCGTCATAAAAAGAACCTGAAACTCGTCAGCCCCGCCAATCGCCGGAACTACGACGTCATCGTCGTGGGAACGGGCTTGGCGGGAGCCTCCGCGGCGGCTTCGCTGGGGGAGATGGGCTACAACGTGAAGGCCTTTTGCATTCAGGACAGCCCGCGCCGCGCCCACAGCATCGCCGCGCAAGGGGGTATCAACGCGGCGAAGAACTACCAGAACGACAACGACAGCATTTACCGCCTATTCGCCGACACGATCAAGGGGGGCGATTACCGCAGCCGGGAAGCCAACGTCTACCGGATGGCGGAGCTGAGTGTGAACATCATCGACCATTGCGTGGCTCAGGGCGTGCCTTTTGCCCGGGAGTACGGCGGCTTGCTGGACAATCGCAGCTTCGGCGGCGCCCAGGTGGCCCGGACGTTCTACGCGCGCGGGCAAACGGGGCAGCAGCTTCTGCTGGGGGCCTACAGCGCGATGATGAAGCAGGTCGCGGAAGGATCCGTCTCGGTGTATCCCCGCCGGGAGATGTTGGACCTCGTGATGGTGGACGGCCGCGCGCGGGGCATTGTCACGCGTAATCTCGTTTCGGGCCGGATCGAGTCGCATAGCGCGCACACGGTCCTGCTCTGCACGGGCGGCTACAGCACGGCGTTTTACCTCTCGACGAACGCGAAGGCGTGCAATGTCACCGCCAGTTGGCGGGCGCACAAGCGAGGCGCGTATTTCGCCAATCCCTGCTTCACCCAGATTCACCCCACGTGCATCCCCGTCCATGGGGAGTACCAGTCCAAACTCACGCTGATGAGCGAAAGCCTGCGCAACGACGGACGCATCTGGGCGCCCAAGACGCCCGGGGACACGCGGCATCCCAACGAGATCCCCGAGGAGGAGCGTGACTACTTTCTGGAACGCAAGTACCCCGCCTTCGGGAATCTGGTGCCCCGCGACGTGGCCAGCCGCAACGCCAAGTACATATGCGACGAGGGCAGGGGCGTGGGTCCCACGGGGCAAGCGGTGTACCTTGATTTGCGCGACGCCATCGCCCGCTTGGGCCAGGCGACCATCGCGGCCCGGTACGGCAACCTTTTCGATATGTACAACAAGATCATGGCCGCGGATCCGTACAAAGAGCCCATGCTTATCTATCCCGCCCTGCACTACACCATGGGCGGACTCTGGGTGGATTACAATCTCATGAGCAACATCCCAGGCCTGTATGTGCTCGGTGAGGCGAATTTCTCCGATCACGGGGCGAACCGGCTCGGCGCCAGCGCGCTCATCCAGGGGCTGACCGACGGTTATTTCATTGCGCCCTATACCGTGCCGGACTACCTCGCCGAAACCCGTCTGGCGCGTATAGACACCGAGCGTAACGAGTTCAAGCAAGCTGAGTACGCCGCCCGCCAGATGACGGAGGAGCTTCTAAGCATTAACGGCGAACGCGTTGTGGACGATTTCCACCGTCAACTGGGAAGGCTGTTGTGGGAGAAGTGCGGCATGGCGCGCAATCGCCAGGGATTAGAGGAAGCGCTGAAACAGATTCCCGCGATCCGCGAGGAATTCTGGCAAAACCTCAATGTCCAGGGGAGCGCCGACGAACTCAACCAGAGCCTGGAGAGGGCGGGGCGCGTGGCCGACCACTTGGAATTCGCCGAACTCATGGTTCAGGATGCGTTGCACCGCGAAGAGTCCTGCGGCGGGCATTTCCGGGAGGAATACCAGACGCGCGACGGCGAGGCTCTGCGCAACGATGCGAACTTCTCCTATGTGGCCGCCTGGGAACACAACGGGGTGGGTAATAAGGCCATCTTGCACCAGGAACCGCTGACGTTTGAAGAGGTGAAACCCGCCCAAAGGAGTTATGCGTGATGCAGCAGACGATCAACCTCACCCTGAAAGTGTGGCGGCAGGACCACATCAACGACAAGGGCCGGTTCGAGGAGTACCGCGCCCATGACATCGACACGGCCATGTCGTTTCTCGAAATGCTGGATGTGGTCAACGAACGCCTTGAGAAGGATGGCAAGGCGCCCATTGCGTTCGATCACGATTGCCGCGAGGGGATTTGTGGCATGTGCGGCGCCGTGATTAATGGGGAGGCGCATGGCCCCGACGGCGGAACATCTCTGTGCCAGCTTCACATGCGGCGGTTCCGCGACGGCCAAACCCTCATCATCGAACCTTGGCGCACGAAAGGTTTCCCGATTCTGCGCGACCTCGCGGTGGACCGCAGCGCGTTTGATCGCATCGTGGCGGCGGGCGGATACGTCACCGTGCGCACCGGCCAAGCGCCCGAGGCCCACTCCGTTCTTGTTCCCAAGGAGAAGGCGGACCGCTCTTTCGAGGCGGCCTCTTGCATAGGGTGCGGCGCTTGCGTGGCCGCATGTCCCAATGCCTCGGCGATGCTGTTCGTGGGGGCCAAGATGAGCCAGTTTTCCAACTTGCCCCAGGGCCAACCCGAACGCCGTCGGCGCGCTATCAACATGGTGCGCCAGATGGACGCCGAGGGATTCGGCAATTGCACGAATCATTATCTCTGTGAAGCGGCCTGCCCGGCGGAAATCAGCGTGGAATACATCGCTCAGATGAACCGGGACTACTTACGCGCCGCCCTGACCTACGAGCCCGCCACGTGGGGCGCGCACAAATAAGATACGGGGAGCCGTTTGCGGCCGATACGCGCGAGCTGGACATCATGCCGGGCGTGGCAAGGAACGCGGCGTCCGGCTTCCCCGAAAAAAAACTTCTTGACATTGCCCGGAAGACAGGGTAAAATTACAGTGTAAAGGGAGACGCCATCCTTGAGCCCCGGGGGATGGTGCGACCAGTTTGTGATTCCGGGGCGAGTTTAGGGTCTCGGCTTTTTTTCTCATAGAGGCCCATTACGGAGGTTAAGTGAACGTGGCAACAGGTACAGTCAAATGGTTTAGTGACGCCAAAGGGTTCGGATTCATCGTACCCGATGATGGGGGCAAGGATCTCTTTGTCCATCATTCCAACATTGATGCGAGCGGATTTCGTTCGCTTCAGGACGGACAACGGGTAACCTATGAGCCCGCCGAAGGAAAGAAAGGTCCCGAGGCGACGGCTGTGCGTCCGGACTAACAACCATCTGGCCTCAAGACGCTATGCCGGACCGCACATGTGAAGTAATCGCGGACCGGTCTTAGAAGACAGACGCCAACGAAACTTGCCAAGGTCTTAACCTTGGCAAGTTTTTTTTGTGTCTTACCACATCGCCGGAGAGGCGCGGCCCTCACGATTGCGGCGTGGCCGCCTTCACCGTGTTTTTCAGCAGCATGGCCACCGTCATCGGGCCGATGCCCCCCGGCACGGGCGTTATGGCCTTGGCCTTCTTGCTTACGCTGGCGAAATCCACATCGCCCACGAGGCGATATCCTTTCGCCGCCGTCGGGTCGTCCACCCGGTTGATGCCTACGTCCAGCACGATAGCCCCTTCCCGGACCATCCGCGATTTCACGAACCCCGCCTGGCCGATGGCGGCCACGACGATATCGGCCTCTTGCGTGATCGAAGTGATCTTCTTGGTTCGCGAATGGCAGACGGTCACCGTGGCGTTGGCGCCTTCCGCCTTTTGCATGAGCATGGCCGCGAGCGGCTTGCCCACGATGTTCGACCGGCCCACAATCACCACGTGTTTCCCCTCCGTCTTGTAGCCGGAACGGCGCAGAAGCTCTTGGCAACCGTACGGCGTGCAAGGCCGCAGCCCTTCCGTCCCCGCCAACAAGCGGCCCATGTTCACGGGGTGAAACCCATCGACATCCTTCTCCGGGCTAATGGCCGTAAGGATCCGATCCTCCGCGATATGATCGGGCAAAGGCAACTGCACCAAGATCCCATGCACTTTGGGATCGCCGTTGAGCTTGTCCACCAAGTTGAGCAACTTGCGCTCGGTGGTGGACTCGTCAAGCCGGTGTTCAAAGGATTCGATGCCAGCCTCGGCGCAGGCCTTGCGTTTCATGCGAATGTACACCTGACTGGCGGGATTATCGCCCACAAGAACGACCGCCAAGCCCGGCGTGACCTTGCGTTGGCCCAAAGCCGAAACTTCGTCCTTGACCTCATTGCGAATTGTTTGGGCGATAGCTTTCCCATCGAGAATGCGCGCTTGCTTTTTGGTGGCCATGGTATAGAATCCGTATAGTGAAAAACGTCCGCTGGTTAACCCCAAGAATGGCGGCCGGATAATAGTCAAAAAAAACCAGACGGATCAAATCCTTGGCGATTGCGGGGGACAAGAATCGCACGCTTATACGGCGAGTGCGCCCGTAAGGACCGCCTTGGGCAAGAGCTGTGTTGAACCGGAAACGGACCTGGCGTAGCATGGACGGGTAAACTACGGCCTCGAACTTACGGGCGCGCTTGGGGTCCAACAGGGTCAGGGAGTGACGCCAGAGGAAATAGGAAAGGAGGAGCCTTATGCTGTCACGATTCGGACGCCTTTCGAGAGGATTGTTTTGTGCGATGGCTTTGTTGGCTGGCGGGATTGCGGCCCTGAACGCTTCGGCGTCGCCGGTTGTGCCCCCGCCGCCGGAGTTGTATCCGCTTTCCGCGGTGGCGTTGTCACCGGATGGGTCCCGGCTTGCGGTTGGGCTTCCCCCCGGCGGAGTGTGGGGGCATGCCGAGCCCAAGGGGCGAATTGTGGTTTGGGACGCGGCCGAGGGAACCCATCTCCAAACGCTAGAGGGTCACGAAGAAGACGTAACCGCCTTGGCGTTCTCCCCC
>JBKHFO010000129.1:0-9853 GCA_046540175.1 Candidatus Hydrogenedentota bacterium | reverse complement strand
GTGTTGTCGGTCATGGTTTAACTTTCCTTTGGGCGGGGAAGAGACAGGATTTACATGATTAACAGGATGGAACAAACCGAAATGCAAAGTCAAAACTCCAAGCCGGATTACGCTGTGTGAGGCCAATTGGATCACATGAAAGTTCCTGACGATCACCATCCCGCGCATCTCATGCGACCCCGCGCACCTCATGCTGCCCCGCACGCCTCATGCGCCCCCGCACGCCTCACCGTCATCCCCGCGAAAGCGGGGATCCAGATCCCAAGAGCAGCACATGCCGTGTGGATCCCCGCTTTCGCGGGGATGACGAGGACCGGGCGGGATTACCCACAGTTTTGGGATGGACCGAGTACTAGCATGGATACACCGCACACACCCGCATCCGATCTCATTCATATTCACGATTCTCAATCAGGCGGGGTTTCCGGCAACTCTGTCTATAGTTTATCCGATTCCACCCTATTAATATTGTAAATCCTGTCTATTCGCCTTCTGTCTTATTCCGTGACGTCCATCGCCGCCAAGGCGTAGCCGCCGTCCTCCTTCGCCAGCGCGGCGACCGACGTGACCGCGTTGGTTAGCGAGGCGAACACGCCCTTGTTCAGAAGCATGTCGCAGGCTTCTTCCGGCGTCGTGGCGGGAAGCGAATCCGTGAGGTCCAAGCTGATGACATTGCGCTCGTAGGTGGCTACAAAGAAGCACCAGCTAGGCCGCAACGGCATGCGCCGGACTTCCAGGCCGTCATCGCGCACCACGCCGAGCCAGCCCGCCGGTTCGTCCCGATTATCGGCGACGGCGGCGATGCGCGGGGTGTTGTACTGATCCTTTTCGTAATCGAGCGCGTGCAAGCCCTGGATGAGCGCATCCCGCACGGGCAGGCCTCCGTCAATCTTCTCCGCGATGGGCTCGGTGTGGCTGCCATTGGTGACCACGGCAACCGCATCCCCGGCCACGATCCGCACGCAGTTATAGGCAATGTAGGGGTTCTTCTCGATGTCGCTCTCGTAGCCCGCCTTGGGGATGATGGCGACGTGCCGCGCGCCTGGAACCGCCCGGCGATTCGGGAAGGACCGGCTGGACACGCGGTACGCCGCGCATAGTTTCCCCTCGGGATTCAACCCCACGCATACAATTCGGCCAACGTACATGCTTCCTCCTGGTTGAAGGTTTAGGAATGAGAAATGAAGCGAAAGTATACCGGAAAGGGCCTCGCCCGCGCCCAATCGCCGGTCAAGTATTCGGAACACCTAGCGCCGCTTTCCAGGCGCTCATACGTGCCGGCAAGATGCCGGCGGTACGGACTCGGCCACCACGTGAGGCTGGCGTGCTCTTTCGGACGCCCACTATACGAACATCATGAAGACGTGGGCCGAGTCATGCTGCGCCTCGGCGATCCACAACGCATCAACGCCGTCCTCAGGGTTTTCGCACCCACTTCCGATCAATCCGTGTCTATCGGTGTCCATCCGTGGTTCCATCTCTTCACAACGCCTCGGGGTTCACACAGTTCGGCGGCGTTTCTCCGTTAAGGACAGCGAGGATGTTCTCCGCCGTCATTTCGGCCATGCGGCGGCGGGTCGCGAAGGAGGCGCTGCCCAAGTGGGGAATGAGCACGGCGTTCTCGCATTGCAGGATATCTGGGTGAACCTTGGGCTCCTTCTCAAACACGTCGAGCCCGGCGCCGAAGAGGTCCCCGCGTTGAAGCGCCTGGGCGAGCGCGCCCTCGTCCACGACAGGTCCCCGGCTGGTGTTGATGAGGACCGCGCTGGACTTCATCGTCTTGAACTCGGCCGCGCCAAACGCGCCGCGCGTTTCGTCCGTCAGCGGGCAGTGAATGGATAGGAAGTCCGATTCCGCCAGCAGGGTGTCCTTGTCCACGCGCTCCGCGCCGAGTTCGGCTTCCACATCCGGCTCAATGGGGTTGCGGGACGTGTAGAGCACGCGCATGCCGAAGCCCTTGCCCCGGCGCGCCACGGCCTGACCGATGCGGCCCATGCCGTATATCCCCAGCGTGGCGCCGTGAACGTCGACGCCAAGGAATTGCTGGGGTCCCCAGCCCTCCCATTTGCCCGCGCGGAGATAGCGTTCGGACTCGGCGATCCGCCGGGCCGCCGTCATGAGCAGCGCCCACGCGATATCGGCCGTGGTCTCCGTGAGCACGCCCGGCGTGTTCGTCACGGCGATGCCCCGGCTGCTGGCCGCTTCCACGTCAATGTTGTTGAATCCAACCGCGTAGTTCGCGATCACACGCAGCCGTGGACCGGCGGCGTCCATCACCTCGGCGTCGATGGGATCCGTAAGAATGGACAGGATGGCTTCCACGCCGGGAACGCCCTCAAGCAGTTCCGCGCGATTGATGATGCGATCGTGCGGAAACACGGCCACTTCATTCTCGCCTAGGGCGTTCCGGAGCTGGTCCAGACCTTCTTGTGGTATGGTTCGGGTCACAAAAACGCGGGCCATAAGGTAAAGCAAATTCCTCTATTCGTTAGAACGCGGATACAAGTGGCTCACACCGGTCATGCGCGCCACGGCCGTGGACGATTCAGGTCCCCGTTCAACACCGAGCACGCGATGTTCACGTCTTCGACAATCTGGAAGTCAAACATGCCCACGCAGATGAAATCCGCGCCGCCCTCGAAGGCGTGCCGGAATCCTTCGTTGGGATGAATCACGCCGGCGCCAAGGACCTTGAACGCAATCCAAGGCTCTTCGCGGCTTTCCATGAACTCGCGAACAGCCTGAGGATCCTCGCAGAGATAGCCGTCCCCGTAATTGTGATACGTCTTCATCCAGAAATCCGGCGTGATCCCGGCGTCCACGCAGGCCTTGAGCGTTTCCAGCTTGTGCGCGCCAATGCCCGCGGGCACGCCGTGGTCGCGAATCAGTTCCACCGCCTCTCCAATCGTGTCGATATCGCCTTGGTCGGCCAGCGTATCGGCCATGCCGCCATGGGTGTAACAAGCTTGAGCGCCGCCATCGACCGAGCGTTGCACGCCTTCACGCAGCGTGGCCCCGCCGCAATCCGAGATAAACTGGATGGCCCCGCCTTCTTCTTCCCAATACCTGTTGATCACATCGATCTGCACGGGATTGGTGAGGATAGTATCGACCCCCGCCAGCTCCGCCAGACGAAGAGTTTGGAAGATTTTCTGCTCCGTATTGTAGTTCTGCATCAGATCCGAGACGTAGATGAGATCGCGGGAGTGCGCCCAGCCTCCCATCATGTTTCCGCCGAGAATCATACGGCTCAGTTCGAGGTCTCCAATGCGGCCCTTGGAGAGATCGCCCTCGAGTTCGTCGATCTCGGTATAATCAAAGTCCTTGGGCGTGGCTCCGGAGACGCCATCCACTTCGTACTGCGCTCCATCGCCCCCGGCAGCCCGCGCCGCCGCTGGCAGCAGCCCCCCGAGAATGGGAGCCGCCGCAAGAGTCTTCACGAGGCTGCGCCGCGTTAGTAGCCTGCTTTCTTCCTTGCGCTCTCTCCGCCCCGCGGGCGTTTCTTCCGAACGCTGAGCATATTCCGTGCGCCCGTATATGGCGCTCTTGAAGCGTTTCCCCATCGACATAACGTGGTCCCTCAATTCCCAATTAGTCATTCACATTAGTAGCAGCAAGACAAGGTGTCCAAACCCTAATGGCGGCCTGTTGGCCGGACTCTCCCTCACACAACACGCTCTCGCCAAGCCCAATTGTACGCAGCCGCCGTCTCATTGTCTACTCATTGTCCCCGGCGGGCAGCCCCAGCCGCCCCCCGCGCGAACTTA
This sequence comes from Candidatus Hydrogenedentota bacterium, assembly GCA_046540175.1. Lineage (GTDB taxonomy): Bacteria > Hydrogenedentota > Hydrogenedentia > Hydrogenedentales > SLHB01 > SKRY01. Next base: position 6,086 of record JBKHFO010000129.1, on the reverse strand, counting down.
AGGCGGCTTCTCTATTCCCCGGCGGGAATCAGAGCCGCATGTTGGCTGGTGGAGCGCCCGGCCGCGCTCACTTCTTCCGCATCCGGATCGCGAAGGAGGATGACCGCCCCGTCAATCTCCAGCGCCATGCCGCCTTCGGCTTCCAAGACCTCCACATCCGAATAGACCGGCTCCTCACCATCACGGTAGGGAGCGAGCACGGCGACAAACCGTTGTTCGGCCGCTTCCTCCACCGTGGAGGCGGTAAAGTGGAACTGCGCCGGCGCGTCCTCGGGCCGTGTGGGTTCGGGGTCCCAGCCCGTCTCTTGGGAAAACGCCAGGCCTTCGGGTTCCAAGAACCGGGCCTCAAGGCGCACATCACCATGCGCCACAGTAACGCGGGCCTCGTCTTCGTCGAGGGCCATCTCATTCCCGGCGTGAAGCAGCCACTGATAGGCGGCGTCTTCCCCATCCGCCTTGGCCAAGTCGTCGGCAATGACGATCAAGCCGGGCCGAAGGAAGAACACGTGCCGGTACGCCCGGTCAAGCCGGCCGCCGTAGGCCTCCACGGCGTTGCCCAAGGCGTAAGCCCAGTCCCCTTCTTCCAGATGCGCGACGATCTTGCCGCGCGACTGGGGCGAGCGCGTGACTTGGCCCTCCCCGTCCACCAAGATGGCGTTGTGAGCCTTGGTTTGCCACACCCATTCGCTGTGATGGGGATCGCCGTAGCTTTGATAATACCCCGTGCTGATGGCCAAGGGTTCGCCGTAGGCCTCCAGCACAAACGCGTTCTGATTGGCGTGATCGTGGCTGATGCTCCCGAAGGGCGAACTCTTAAAGATCAACAGAACGTTCTCGTCCGGATTGGCCATGTCGCTGTGCAAAGCAGTCCACCCCACATCAAAGAACGCCTTGGATTGTGGCAGATCGGCCGGCGCCCGCGCCTCGAGATCCGGCTTCCACACCCGGTATGCCTCGGGCCCCGCCGCCTCCCCGCCCGATTTCTCGGCGTGCCAACGGTAATAGGGATTGTCATAAAGACTGGCTAGACTGTACATCAGGTTCCCTTGGGCGGATCCCACGGAGCCGGAATACCCATCGCCAAATTCGCGGCGGGAACGGCTGGGATAAGCCACATACAGACCGAAATCGCCGGTATTCTGAAAGAAGGGTTTGTCCTTCAGCGGAACGCCAAGGCGATCAAGCTCATGAACCACACGGGTTATCCGATTGATGTACCACGTCCAATAGCCGACGCCTTCGTACCACCCGCCATCTTCATGTCCCTTGGCGGGATAGACGGACCAGAGCACGCGCAAGGTGTATTCGAGCCAATCCGGAGCATCCTCAATGTCGTGCGCAAGTATGATCCCGCCCTCGATAGCGAAGCCTATCATCCGGCCGGGATGGCTGCTGAAGGGGCGCGACTCGAACGGCCGGCCCCGGTGCATTTCGTTGATTTGGCGGATGCGTTCGCCCAGCACGCGCAGGCACGTCTCCCGCTCTTCCTCCGTCAGCGCATCGTAAACCCAATCGAACGTGCGGGGCGACTTTTCCGCGATGTCCATGCCCAATTCCGTGGGCCAATAGACACTGCTCGGCCCCTCCACGTCCCACGTCATGAAGTGCATAAGACGGCGCTTGGCCTCCTCGGCGAACCGTTCCTCTCCGGTGTAGAGATAGGCCCGCGCGCAGATCTCCATACCGCTTGTGTAAGGCCGCATGGAGCGCCACGTCTCGTTATAGACATCCATCCGATCGCCGCCGTAGTCATCCCACGGATCGGGCTCCTCGAACAGGGGCTCGTCCCGTTCGATCACATTTTCGGCGCGGCTAACCACGGGGTCCACTAGCCACGCGTACTCCTCCGGGTTATTGCGGATCTCGTCGCGCTCCGCCGGCGAGAGATAGGCCCGCGGACGAGTATCCGGAATGGCGTCCATCACATCATCCATTGACGGGAAGGGCGAATCGACCGCATCCCCGGGAATAGTGAACGCGCGGGCCTGGCTGAATTCCGCCTCCCCGTCCGCTTCGTATCCGTAGCGCCAATACCACACGCCGGGTTCAAGCGTTTCCTCAGGCACGTGAACGGTCATGCCGATGCCGGAAGCGCGGACCGTGTCCTCTTCCGGGAACTCGGCATCCCGGGCGTACTCGACCATCCACTCATCCACACCGTCGATGGGCAGCCACACAAAGGCGGGAGGATTGGCCGCCGTGACATCGCCCTCGGCGGGAGCGTAGTCCACTTCATCGTCACTGGGCGAACGGTCCAGTTCAGCTTCCGCTGGCGAAACAACAACACAAACCGCGGCCAGCAACACAACCGCACGCACAAGAAGCGAGTGAATACCGGGTCTCATCATGAGAGGCTTCTCCTTTGATTTGGAATCCCGGTTCCCATCGGTACGGTCTTCCGGGGCATCACCCTCACTCTAACGCAAGAGCCATCCCACCGCAAACTCGTTGCCGTCGCGGATGGGATGGCTCTTAGAGAGAACTCAACCTCGCCAGGGCCGTAAACCGTAACGTACTAACGGACCGCTTCCGGCTCTGAGGGGAACCCCCATTGAGGCGCTATTCGGTCCGGTTTTAGTTCTGAGCCGGCTTGGATTTGCCAGGGACAGGCGCTTCGCCCGTGCTCTGCAACGCGAGGTACTTATTCACGGCGTTGACATAAGCCTGCACGGCGGCCTCCACGATATCCGTGCTGCCGCCCGTGCCCGTGGTGGCGCGCCCATCAAACGCGACCAACACGTGCGCCTCGCCCAAGGCCTCCTTGCCGGGAGTGGCCGCGCGAATGGAGAACTCGGTCAAACGCCCTTCGATGCCCGTTACGCGCTCGATGGCTCGACACGCCGCATCCACGGGGCCGTCTCCGGTAGCCGTCTCCACATATTCCACGTTACCATGGTAAAGCTTGACCAGCGCCATTGCCGGATCGCTGCCGGAAGTGCGCAATTGCACGAGCCGGTAGGTTTCGAAGGTCTCGTCCCGCATTGACGCGATCAGCACGCGCAGGTCGTCCTCGAATACCTCCTTCTTTCGGTCGGTCAATTCGATGAACTTGGTGTAAAGGTGGGTTGTTTCTTGCTCGGTCAACTCGAACCCCATGTCCGCGCACCGTTTCGCGAGGCCATGGCGGCCCGAGTGCTTGCCCAGCACCAATTCGCTCCGCCCGCGGCCCACGGATTCCGGCGTCATGATCTCGTAGGTGGCCTTGTTAGCGATCATGCCGTGTTGGTGAATGCCCGCCTCGTGCGCGAAGGCGTTCCGGCCGACAACGGGCTTGTTAAACGGAATCGCCAAGCCCGTCAAGTTGCTGAGCAAGCGGCTTGAATTCCAGATTTCCTCCGCCGCGATACCCGTTTGATAGGGATACACGTCGTTGCGGGTCCGCATCGCCATGACCACCTCTTCCAGCGACGTGTTGCCCGCCCGTTCGCCAATACCATTGATGGTGCATTCGATCTGACGGGCGCCCCCCTGCACAGCGCCCAACGCGTTGGCCACCGCCAACCCGAGGTCGTTGTGGTTATGCGAGGAAAAGGTGAGCTTTTCAGCTCCCGGCGTCTCGCTGATCAAATAAGCGAACATATGGTGAATCTCCGCCGGCGTCGTGTAGCCCACGGTGTCCGGGAGATTGATCACGTCCGCGCCGTTATCCATGGCCACCTTCACCACCTCGGCCAGAAACTCGAGGTCGGACCGCGTGGCGTCCTCGGCCGAGAACTCCACCCGCTCGACCAGCTTCTTGGCGGTGGTCACCGCCTTCGCTATCGCCTCGAGCACCTCCTTGCGGTCCATGCGGAGCTTGTGCTCCATGTGGATGTCGGACGTCGCGATAAACGTGTGCAGCACGGGGCGTTGAGCGGGTTCAAGCGCCTGCGCCGCGCGCTCGATGTCCTTGGGAACCGAACGGGCCAACGCCGCCACTCGGGGCTTCTGGACCAACTCGGCCACCTGCCGCACGCCGTCAAACTCTTGCTGCGACGCGACAGGGAACCCCGCTTCAATCACATCCACGCCAAGCCGCTCCAACTGCTGGGCGATCTGAAGCTTCTCGTGAACATTCATGCTAGCGCCGGGGGACTGCTCCCCGTCGCGCAGGGTCGTATCAAATATTTCAACGCGATCTGCCATCGCTCCTCCTTAATCCATCTATTGTTTCGGTAACCGGCCAGGCGGGCTCGCCACGGAATGAAAACAGGCGCATACCAAGTGTACCAAATGCGCGGCGAGGGCGAAACCCCCGCGCGTTAGGCGCCGCCACCACGCCCGCCGGTGCATGCGTACTCTTCCCGTACACACACAATAGAACGCCAAAACCGCCGCCCCGCATTCCCACGCGTCCCCTACCGATCCACCACCCCATGCATACACGCCGAAACTCCATACCGCCTCGCCGCTCGCCGCGCAGGCTCATACCTAATCCCTTGTAAGGTAATAAGGAATTGTGTGTATTGAAAAGAATTTTTGCTTAAAGGTATTGACAAACATTGTGCGGTCATGTTAACGTTTACTTAGTGCGCATCCGATCCCAAGGTTTCCCGCGTGCGGGGGCGCGGGCGTCAAAGGCGCAGTACGGAACATGGAGGAGATTTCGCCATGAACCCCACTAACACACCTACCCCCCCCCCAACCGGATAGTACACACCACACTCCTTGAGACTGGACCGCCGCGCAGCGAACGCGCCCGGCGAAAACGACGAGGCCCGCCCCTCACCTTCGCCTTCCTGCTCGCCGCCGCTTTCGCGGCCGCCCTGCTCCTGCCCGCCATGAGTCCCGGCTCCAGCGATTCGTCCCCCACCACCTTCTGCGGCTCTACCTCTCTCGCCTTGTCCGCCATCCGCGAAGCAAACAATGGCTATGGAGAAGGACTCGAACTAAACACCGTGACCTGCTACCCGGAGGGACATTTTGAAGGGTGGGACTATTTCCCGTGGCAGGCGCAACCTAACCCTATTGATGTCAGCGTTATCCCGTCGATAGGGGGAGTTCCAGGAACCCCGGACGTGTACTTCGTGCCAGCCGGAGAATGGATCCGTATCGGCGCTGAAGGCGGCGAGGCCGGGCATGTCAAAGTCGGAGCAGTGGGGAGCGAGGACGGCGTAGATTGCGGCCCGCCACCTAACTGTGAACCTGAGGAAGTGCCGGGAACCGATTGGGGGAACAACAACCATCCCTTCCAATGGCACTTTCACACGGTCAGCGGGGAGGATGTGGTAGATTCCTATTCCTCGGCCTCAGACGAGGAAGAGGCGGACCTTTACAATCCACCTGTGGCTCCCGGATCCTGCGAATGTCCCGATTATCGTTGTCACGATGAACGCTACCTTTGGCTTCAGATGCCCCTTCCCGATGATAATAATCCTAACTTCGAGTCTGTCATTGACGTTTATGTCTGGCGCGAGCCCACCATCGCATACGATCAAGCCCCTATTGAGCACATCCAGCTTGATGTCGCGGATAATCGATCCCCCATAGGCCGAGATTTCCATGTCACCCCCTCTGCCGATGCGGCGGGCTTCACCCTTACCCAAGCCAGCAACATGGTGTCCGGTGTAAACGAATTGCTTGGCCTCACGCGAGATGCCCCCCCACAACATGGGCCGCGGCGGCTGTACGATATCAACTGGGACGGTACTCTCGACTCGAATGCGCGGCGGGGATACTTTGATGCCCATGTGGCAAAGAAATTCGAGATCGACGATTACAGCGTTCTCCCGGGAAGCCCGCCATTGGACCAGTGGCCCAGCCCTGATCCCTTCCTCTACCCGAGTGGTTGGACTGGAATGGAGGTGACAATCATTACCCCGGGATCACCCACGCATACCATAAAGCAGGACGACCTGGTGAGAGTAATGCCGGGGGTGGATACACCTCATCCGGAAGAAGACAAATGGTGGTCTCATAAGGACGCCACTTGGGATAACGTGGGACCGCAATCCGTATCGATTGTGCGTCGAATTCTGAAGATAACTGAAATAGTTCATGATCAGAGTACGGGAGAGATTCTTTCAATGAAAGCGCTTGAGAATTCTGTCCTGGGAAGCGCCGACCTAACTCCCTTTGGTTACAATAGCAACGTTGTACTTCAAATG
>JBKHFO010000128.1:0-9891 GCA_046540175.1 Candidatus Hydrogenedentota bacterium | reverse complement strand
GGGGTAATCGCGGACGAGGCCCTGTTCGCGTACATGGAAGACCACGTTGAGGCCATTCTCGGACGCGATCTTGAAGCGCTGACCTTTCCCGTCCGGCGCTCGTGTGAAATCAAGGCCGCCGTCGTTGCCGAGGACGAACGGGAAGGCGGACGCCGGGCGATTCTGAACTATGGCCACACCTTTGGCCACGGCATCGAGGCGGCCAGCGGGTACAATACGTTTTTGCACGGGGAAGCCATCGCGCTGGGCATGCACGCCGCGGGATGGCTCGGGAAGGAGCTGGGGCTTGTTGACGGCGCCTTCGTGCGGCGGCAGCGGGATTGCATCGCCGCATACGGATTGCCTGTTCAGTGGCCGGAACTTCCGATGGACAGCGTGGTTGAGGCGATGAAGCACGACAAGAAGGCCCGCGCGGGACAAATGCGATTCGTGGCGCCCGCCCGGATGGGACACGTGGTTCAACGGAGCGATGTTACCGAGGATCAGGCCCGCCGGGCGTTGCGGGCGCTGACGAATGGAACGTAAAGGAACACATCATGGCCTTTGGCGGCGAGACAGCGGAAAGCTATTACGACGAGGGGTTGACCGCGTCCATGCGCGGCGAACTGGAACGGGCGGCGCAATGCTTTGAGCGGGCGCTTCAACTCGACGGCGCCTATGAAGCCGCGCGGCATCAGCTAGGCAAGTGCAAGGCCCGCATGGGCCAAGGCGATGAAGCCCTGTCCATTCTCCGGGACGTCATCACCCGCAAACCCCAGCACATCACAGCCCGCGTGGACTACGGGTTCGTTCTGCTGGATCTCGGCCGGACCGAGCAGGCCAAACACATCTTCACCGAGGTGGTGAGCTACGAACCTTCCAATGCGCGGGGCTACCTCGGACTCGGACAAGCCGCTTTCCGTGAAGGCGACTACGCAACGGCCATGGCCAACGCGCAGATGGCGCTAAAGCAGGGCGGCTCGCATTTCAGCGCCTATTTCCTGTTGGGCCGGGCCGCCTTGCCCGCGGGCAACCCTCAAGCCGCCGAGGATGCCCTCGAAAAGGCGGAATCGCTCATGAAGAAGTCGGTCGAACTCAAGCCCGACCATCCCGAGAGCCACTATTTCCGAGGCGAAGCGGCGCTGGCGCGTGGACAATACGCCAACGCCCTGGAGTATTACCGGGAGGCGGAGAAGTATTGCGAAAACGATCGGTATTACACCGCCTACGGGGAACATTTCACCGTAGTGGACATCCTCGCCAAACAGGGACTCTGCTACCAGAAACTCGGGCAGACCGACCAAGCCCGCGCCCTGGGCCAACGCGTCGCCGAACGCGATCCCGAGCATGCGCTGGGCAAATGGTTGAACAACGTTTAGGTTTTTGCCCCACGATTTGAGTTGAAGGAAACCTCGTGAGCGACGTTACGCACCAGATCGTCCGCTGTTTCTTGGAACTGCGCGGCTTTCGGATTTGGACCCATTGGCATTCAGGCGATGGCCCGCGGTTCTACGTGGACAATCCGAATCCTGCGCCATCCGCCGTGGACAAGGGATTCCTGTTTTATCCCCTGGATATGCCATCGGTAGAGCGCGCGGCCGTCGCCGTTCGCGCTTGGCACGGCGAACGCCTTTATCCTTCCGTGATTGAAGCGAACCCCGGCCTCGCCGCGGCCTTCAGCGATGAGATGCTCGCGCTTGCGGATGAGTATTTCCAAGGCCAGCCCTATCTCAAGCTGCTTATCGTTTCGGAGTTCCCCGTCTCCCGTCCGCCCCGCGCCCGCGTCATTGAACTTCTCCGGGAAAGCCCCGTGGACCACGTCATGGAATACCCGGCGCTTCTCCAAGATCTGCTCAACCGGGTGGATGTAAACCTGGCCTATACAGGCTCTCCCATGCTGCAAACGCTTCGGATCCTCAAGCGGTACCACTTCATCCGAAACCAACAGCTTGAGTTCGCCTTTCCCCACGATCCCGACGCGGCGCCGCTCCCCCACATTGACACCACATCAACCAGCGACAATGCCCCGGAAGAAGGTGACGGCACAGAAGACGCGTGAGGGCTCCGGCGGAAGCGGTTTGGAAAACACCCCGCAAATGCGGTATGTTTTTACTTACCAACGCAGTAGACAACCACGGGACGAACCCATGATTCGCAACGAATTGCCCTACCAGAAAATGGTCCTGGTCTGCACCAACGAACGCGAGCCGCACAAACGGGTGTGCTGTAGCCGGAACGGCGGAGAGGCCTTGCGGGAGAAACTCAAGTCCATGGTCAAAGCCCGTGGACTCAAGCCCTACATCCGGGTGAGCGCTTCCGGCTGCCTCGACAAATGCGAGGAAGGAGCTAATCTTTTGATCCTGCCGGATAACATCTGGTATTCGCATGTCGAGGAGAAAGACCTCGACGTCATCCTGGCCGCCCTTGAGGCCGATATCCATTTTGGAAGCGGCGAAACGGACCGTGCTGTGTAAGACGCTGATCCGTCTACCGTCCGCTCTCCCGTCCCCTGGTGCGCCCGCCCCCCGCATTCCCGGCCAATTTGTGGTACCGTGAATACGGAGGCGCGCGTCTGGCGGTTTTTCGGGCTTTCCGACCGGTTGAGTCCGTCTCGCGTGTGTGTGCTCGGAGCGTCAATGCGCGGCTATGCATGAGCCGAATGATGCGCCGAAACTATAATGGCATTATGCTTACTAGCAATAGAACCATGAAAGAAATAGAAGGAGTGTCATGACAGAAGGAGTAGTGTCCTGTACCTGCGGTAACAAAATACGTATCACCGATGCCTCCTCCGGCATGGTGAGGTGTCCCCGCTGTGGGGCGCTCATGGCCACGGACAGGGCCCAAGCAGAATCACAGCAGTCCAGCTCTACCAAGGGGAAGAAACAAGCGCAGTCCGCTCAGCCATCGCAGAGCCAACAGGGAAATGGTTGCGCCCGGTGCGGAAGGCCATTCCGGGGACCGTGGGACACGAACAAGACGAAGCTCGGCACGCTGTGCAACATCTGCGTTAATCAGCCCGAAGTTCGCGACGCCCTCCACGGTCCTCCGCCAAAAGATACCGGGGATGCCGCCAATGTGCGCCCGGAAACGACGCCATCCCTAGGCGGGCTGGACATCGCCGAAGACACGGATGACGGCGCCACGGACCCCGATGAAGAACAGGCTCAGCAACAGGAAGCCGCCAACGGGACCGCACAAGAAGAAGAAGCGCAACAGGCGCCCGCCGAATACCGAATTCCTAAAACCCAAATTGACGCTCAACGCAAAGAGCGGCTTGCGACCATCATGGGCATTGCGCTCATTTTGGTTACCCTGTTCATCGTGTTCGCACCGGAAGGCTGCAGTTAAGCCCCATTTTCGGACCACCGGCTTAGGCGAAATCTGCATCCGTGAAATGGCACGAAAGGACGCATGAAAATGGGAAGACAACGGGGCGGATTGATGGACACGTTCAAGGCCGGGGTGGCGCTTGAGGCTGCTACGACAATTAGCGAGGGAAAACACTTCCCTCGCCCCACCCCCAAGACGGTTTGGGAAAACCCTGAAAAGATGGGCTAGTTGAGTTGTAGGGGAGCCAAAAGCAAAAACTCTCCAATGGTCACATTGAAGAGTTCTCCATCGTCCCGAACCATGTGGTAGCAGCCACGCATGTGTCCGACAGGGGCCGCCAATGGACTGGCGTTCGTGTAGGTAAAGGTTTCGCCCGGTTCGAGGCGGGGCTGTTTGCCCTTAACACCAGAGCCCCGAATACGCCGGACATAGCCGGTCGCGCTGGTAATTCGCCAACTGTGCGTGAGAAGGCGGGCGGGCTCGTGGCCCTCGTTGCTTATCCATATGGTGTATGAAAAGAAGTAGTGGTGATTGCGGGGGTCCGATTGCTCGGGAACATAGCGGCTTTCCGTGCGGACCCGAATGCCGTGGGCAAGCGTTTCGGAACTCACCGACCTCAAGATCTCGTCATAGTGCAGCATAGGCAGCATCCCGGAATTGCATCTGATAAGAAATCCCCTGTATGGGCTTAGTATGCCTTGGCTCCGAGGCCCTATGCAAACAGGCGATTCAAGGCCAAATGCTCGGCGCTCGTCACGCGATCCGAAGGCACCCGCCGATGTCGATAACTTCGCCACTCTCCTCGGCCCGGAAAATGCGCTTCGCCCGGAAAACCGCCACGCCGGGGGCTAGAGAAAGCCGCTGTTCGGTTTGGCGGCTAGTCTTGAGGGTAAGCAGAACGCGCCCGTCCTGTTCTACGGCGACTTCCGCGATTCCTAGCGCCGGATAGGGGTTCACCAGCGTAATGGTGGCTTCCCCGCCCTCGGTCTCAAGCCACGCTTCCCGCGCGATGGGACGAACCCTTTGGCTTTCGACGACTCGCTCCGAATACCAGCCGCGCTCCGGCAGCTCCGTTCCCGGGAAAAAGAGGGGAACGGAGCGAATCAGCGGCCAGAAACGGCCCCGCCGCAGGCCGCGTTTCCAGTTGCGCCGGCGCTCCGCCATGGCTTCTCGCAAATAAAGGCAGGCGTCCAGCCATGACCGGACGTGAATCCATGCTTTCCACGCCTCCCTGTCGAGCAACGCCCGGCCTATCGCCCGGCCCTCGCCTACAAGCGCCGGCGCCGCTGTGCGGGGCCAATGCCGCAAGGGCCAGTTGCGCAGGATAAGGCGCCAGCGGTTCCGGTTATTCAGGTAGTATTTGCGGCGAAGCTTTTCCCCGCTGCCCATGGTGGCGCTGAACTTGTGACGCACCTCCGCTTCCGGACACGTGTGGATTTCGTAGCCGGCATCCCAAATGCGTAGGCAAAGGTCCAGGTCGTCAAGGTAAATCTCGTAATCCACAGGAAGCAAGCCCGCCTTTTCCAGCGCCGCGGCGCGGAGGAAAATAGCGCCGCCACACACGCCCGCCACGGGAACGGATGCGTCCCATTCCGGTCCATCAAGCCGCCCCAGCCCGCGATCCCAGCCCGCGCCGATGATAGAGCATTCAAGCCCGATGGAATTGAGGATCTGCTGCTCACGGAACAAGCGCATCTTTGGAGCAATGGCGCCCACCTCTGGACGCATTTCCGCCAATGCCACGAGTTTTTCCACACAGTTGGGCGCAAGAGCCGTGTCGTTATTGAGAAGAAACACGTAATCGGCGCCCGTGTCGAGGGCGGCTTCCATACCCCGGTTATTCGCCCCAGACCAACCCAGGTTGTGCTGAAACTGGAGTATGCGCACACGGTTGTCATGGCCATGGCGCTGCCGGACGAATTCGACCGACGCATCGGTGCTGCCGTTATCAAGAAGCACGAAACGGGCGTTTTCATAGCCTTGGGCAATGAGGCTGTCGTAGCAGGCCTCCAGATGTTCCAGGCCGTTCCAATTGATGACGAGTACGTGAACGAGAGGTTGCATCATGATGCCGCGGAGTATACCATGCGCCGGCGGCGTTGTCATGAAAGCGGACGGCCAATCGCCGGATAGGGCGGCAGCACTCACCCGCGAATAATCTTAGCTAACGTGTTCCATTCAATGGCGCTGTGACTTGGCGGCATGTCCCTGCCCAACGCTCGCGCCCAACATAGGTATAAGCCGCCCTATTGGAATGGGCGGCAAGAAGGAGTGGTTTGTGCAAGCGCTCATCTTTGATTTTGATGGACTCATTCTTGACACGGAAAGTTGTGACCTTCAGGCATGGCAGGAAACCTTCGCGGCGAACGGGGGTGAACTCGACTTCGAGGAGTGGGCGGAATGGCTCGGCGTGGCCGCGGCCGATTGCGATCTCCACAGCGTGTTGGAGCGCCAGATCGGCCGATCCCTCGACCGGGAAGTGGTGCGCGCCGCCTTTCGCCAACGCTATTACGCGTTGGTGCGGGAAAAACCGTTGGGCGAAGGGGTGCTGGACTACCTCCATGACGCCGAACGCTTGGGCCTCCGCATTGGGCTTGCCAGTAGCGCCACGCGGGATTGGGCCGAGGGTCATCTCCGGCGCTTCGACCTTTTTAAGCATTTCCATGCCACACGCTGCGCCGGCGAAGCGCCCCAGACCAAACCCGCCCCGGACCTGTACGAAGCCGTGCTGCGGGATCTGGGCGCGCCGCCCAATAGCGCTATAGCCCTGGAGGATTCCCCTAACGGCGTTCGCGCGGCCAAGGCGGCCGGACTATTCACCGTCGCCGTGCCCAATGCCGTGGCCACCGGCCTCAGTTTTGACGGGGTTGACCTCAGGTTGAACCGCCTCACAGACCTGCCGCTGGAGGCCTTGCTGGATAAGGCGCGCAAGGCCAGACAGCAAATATGAGAAATCGGCCGGGCTGAAGTTTAGCTTCAGCCCGGCCGATCTTATGCTTTCGTGGGACTATGCTTACGGGGTTTCAAGGGGAGCGTCGGGATCAGGAGCCGGCATGTCTTCGGGCATTGGCGGCTCCTCCGTTTCTTCAACCTCCTCAACCACGGTTACAGGAGCGATTTCCTTCAAGTCGTCCAGGAAGGCGTCCGCCTCCCCCACCACCACAATGCACAGGCTATCAGGATCGACAACCTCTTCGGCGATTCGCATGACATCTTCCCGCGTGGTTTCTTGATATTCTTCGAGGGCCTTCTGAAGATAGTCGCGCGGTTGATCATAGTAGTCAAAGATCCACTGATAATTGATGACATCTTCCAGGCTCTCCATTTGCGTTGGGAGATTGCCCACCAGGTACGACCGGGCCGATTCGAGTTCCTCGTCCGTAGGCGGTTCCTCCCGCATGCTGTCGAGAACCTCCAAGACCGACGCCAAGGTTTCCGCGGTGTTCGCCGTCTGCGTGAAGGTGTAGGTCCAGAAGTTGCCCGCCTTCAACTGGGGCCGGATGAGTCCACGCACGCCGTAGGTCAGGCCGCGCTCAGCGCGCACCACCTGGAAAAGGCGGCTGGCGCTTGAGGCCCCATAGACCTGCGTAAAGACTTGGGCCTTGTGGTAATCGGGGTCGCCCCGGGTAATCGTGGGCTGGCCAACGCGGATTTGGCTCTGTACCGAGCCGGGCCGGTCCACCACGTAGATCTGGGTGTCCTCTTTTTCCGGAATCCCGGGCAACTCCACGGGGGGACGTTCACCCTCGGCTTCCCAGCCGCCAAATTCGGCCTCCGCTAGCTCGCGGGCCCGTTCCGTGGTAACATCACCCGCCACATACAGCACGGCTGCGTCGGGCCGCATGTACGTTTCCCACCAATCACGGGCGGTTTCCGCTGTAAGGGCCTCGATGTCTTCGAGTTCGCCCCTCGGGGAGCGGGCGTAGGGATGCCCCTCGAAGAGTTGCTGGCGCAGCGCGCGATCGGCAAGATAGCCGGGGTCCTCTTCATCCACGCTTCGCGAGGAGATGCGCTGGCGTTGCACCGTCTTGAATTCCTCTTCGGGGAAGGTGGGCCGCCGGACCACCTCCGCCATGAGTTCAAAGGCGGTCTCGATCTTGTCCGAAAGTCCCGACGCATTCACCGTGGCCGTGTCCATGTCCGCGCTTCCGCTCAGGGAAATGGCGTTGTACTCAAGCTGTTCGGCCAATTCGGACGCCGTATAGTTCTCCGTGCCCCGCGTCAGCATGGCCATGGCCATGGACGCCGCGCCGGGGGTTTCGGGGTCCTCGGCCCAAGCGCCATATCGTAGGCCTAGCTTCATTTGGACGTAAGGCAAACGGTCGTCCTCGATGACGGCCAGGCGAAGCCCGTTGTCGAGTTCGGTCTCTTCGACCTCCGTTTCCGGCAGCTCGCTGATGAGATCCGCCATCGGGGGCTCATCCGGAATATGGTCTGGTTCCGTGACCTCCGCTTTGACCCCCGTGGGCTCCGTTTCGGTCTCCTCGCCCGCCACCTCCTGGGCTCCTTCTTCATCGGCAATGAGAAACACGTCGGGATGGGGCTCGGCGTCAGGCTCGGGGACTACGCGCACAACGGTGCGCTTTGCCGGCGTAAGATATTCTTGCGCTACCCGTAGCACATCTTCCGGGGTTACGGATCGAATCGCCTCAAGTTCCTCGTTGAGCCCCTCGGGGTGGCCAAGTTCCAGCGTAGCTTGACCGAGTTCGCGCGCCCGGTTGTCCATGCGGAATAGCCCGCTGATAGCGTTTCGCATGAGTTGGTTTTGCACCTTGGTCAACTCGCGCTCGCTGATGGGCTCTTCCCTGACATTCTCAACGTGTTCATCGAGTTCCGACAGAATCTCGTCGAGGTCTTGGCCGGGCTGAAGCGTGGCCGCCATGCGCAAATAGCCATCCACCTCAAAGGGTCCAGCGGAGGCCGACACGCTATCAGCGGCCCCTTTGTCGCGCACAAGGTCTTCATACAGCCGGCTGCTGTTGCCGTAGCCAAGCACATTCATGAGAATGCGCAACGGCGCATAGTCGGCATGCTTACGGGGGACGCCGCGATAGAAGAAGTTCAACTGCGGCACCGGTCCGAGACGTTCCTCAATGGTGATGTCCCGCTCTTCTTCTTGCTCCGGCGCGTCCTTCTCGGGCCGGGGCGGTTCAGGCCCGCGCGGCATCCAGCCAAAATACTTCCGCGCCTTCTCCTGGGCGTCCTCATGGCTCACGGCTCCCACGATAGCCACCACCGCATTGTTCGGCAGATAATACGTGTCCCAGAAGTCTTGCAGTTCACGCAGCGCCGCCGCGCGAAGATGCTCGATGTTGCCTATGGGATGCCATCGATACGGGCGGTCCTCGAACAGCACGGGAAGGATCTCCTCGAACACCGTGCCGTAAGGGCGGTTGAGGTATTGTCTCCGTTCTTCCTCTACAACCCGCCGCTCCGTCACAAAGTGTTCTTGATTCACGTCCAGGAACATCATTCGGTCGGCTTCGAGCCACAACGCCAGTTCGAGCTGATTCGAAGGCACGGTGTTGACGTAGGCCGTGTAGTCGAACGAAGTAAAGGCGTTGGCAGACCCGCCCACTTCCCGAATGCGTTCAAAGTGTTCTTCCGGTTCCACGCGATCCGTTCCGCGAAACATCATGTGCTCGAACATGTGGGCGAACCCTTGGCGTTCGGGATCCTCGTCCTTGGCGCCCACGTGATACCACACATGCACCGCCGTCAGGGGGGTCGAGAAATCCTCCACCGTGACGACCCGGAGTCCATTCTCCAGAGTCACTATTTCGTAATCATGCACCCTCTCTTCCACCTCCGCTGATGTAGGTTGACAGAAGCTGGCGGCCGCAATCGCCGCCCCAATTAGTAAGCGGGTAGACATAGTAAGCGTATCCTCCGTTTGACGGTATGCGGCTCTTTTGAGGGAGCCGCGCCGGGAATTGAACTACACGGATATTTGTCGTGACAAAGCTCCAAACAAAAACGCCACCAATTCCCAGGGTGTATGGGCGTTCGTGGCGTGTATTCGTACTTTAACAGGCTGTTGGTTACACAATGGCTAGCATGTGTTCAATAGGTTGGCGGGCTCGCTCGATCACATCTTGAGGCAACTCAACCTTATACTGGACTTGTCGCAGTCCTTCAAGCGTGTCCTCCAGGGTGATTTCGTTCATGTGGGGACACCGGACACTGCACAGGCGAAGCATCTCTTTTTCGGGGTTTTCGGCGGCGATGTTATCGCCCATGGCGCATTCCGTCAGGAGGAGATAATGAGGCGCATCCACATCCTTCACGTAAGCGATCATCTGCTTCGTGCTGCTGCAGCGCGCGGGCCTGTCCAACGCCAAGGCCTTCGTGTGGGCCTTCATCGCGGCCGGGCTGACCACGCTCGCCGCCGCCGTGCTCTCCGCCCCGGTCGCCGCCGGCCTGTCCGACGCGGTGCTGGGCGATGTCTTCGCGGTCGTGGCCGGCATCATGCTCCATGTCGGGGCGACCCACCTGCTCAGCCATGCCGGCGAAGGCGGATGGGCGCGCGCCACGCCCGTCGTGCTCCTCGGCGCCGCGGCCGCGCTGGCCATCACGCAG
>JBKHFO010000127.1:0-9933 GCA_046540175.1 Candidatus Hydrogenedentota bacterium | reverse complement strand
CGCAAATGGGCAACATCGCGTATACGACGTTCGCCATGATCACCGGCGTCGTCAAGGGCTGCCGGACATGTGGGGGGCTGCGTAGTTCCATAACTAGGGAGTTTTGACTCATTTCGCGCTCCGTCGTTCCCGGACGAGGCCCTTGGCGACCCGGAAATACTGAACCAGCGGAATGTTGCTCGGGCAAACGTACGCGCAACTGCCGCATTCAAAGCAATCCATGAGATGGAAATCATCCACCATCTCTTCGTAGCGTCCCTTGCGGCCGAGCAATCCCAATTCGGAAGGATTCAGGTGGACCGGGCACACCTGGACGCAACGCGAACACCTGATGCAAGGGTAAATGGGGTGATCGCGGGTGCTCACTTCGTTTTCGGTAAGCACCACGATCCCCGTGATCCCCTTGGTGACCGGCACATCCAGGGACGACACCGCCGGTCCCATCATGGGGCCGCCGAAAATGATCTCCGCCACCTTCTCGTGAAGGCCCACCTTTTCAAGAACAAACCGCAAGGGCGTGCCCAAGGCCATGAGATAATTGCCGGGACGCTTCACGCCGGGGCCGGTCACCGTGACCACCCGCTCGATGAGCCCCTGCTGCCGGGGAAGCAACTCCCCTATCTGAGCCACGGTCGCCACATTGAACACCCCCACGCCACAATCCAACGGCAGCCCGCCCGTGGGAACCTCGCGGCCGAGCAACGCAGCGATGAGCATCTTTTCGGCCCCTTGCGGATACTTGGTGCCCACCGCTTCGACCGTGACGGGGCGGCCGGACGGAATGGCGTTACGCAACGCCTTGATGGCATCCGGTTTGTTGGATTCCACGCCAATGATGATGCGCTCGGCGCCCATCGCGCGCTGAATAATGCGGGCGCCATCCAAGATGCTGTCGATCTGCTCCAGCATGACCCGGTGATCGGTGGTCAGGTAAGGCTCACACTCGCATCCGTTGAGGATGATGGTGTCGACGGCCTTGCCTTCCGGTATTTTCATCTTCACATGGGTGGGAAAGGCCGCGCCGCCCAGTCCCACCACACCCGTGTTCTGCACTGCTTGGATGAGCGCGTCAGGCGAAAGCGCCTCGATATCCAGGGGCGCGCCATACAAGACATCCTGGCTCGCGGCATGGTACGGCCGCACCACAATGGCTTGGCCCATGGCCCCCGTGCCCACCCGTTCGAGGCCGATACGGCTCACCCGGCCCGTGGCCGGCGAGTGAATGGGAACGGACACGAAGCCCGCGGGACGCGCCAACGGCTCGCCCCGGACGACATCCTGTCCCTCGCGCACGATCGGTTCCGAGGGAGCCCCCGCATGCTGCGCCAAGGGAAGGATGAACTCGTTAGCGAAGGGAAAGCGGCGGATGGGTTTGTCCGCCGTTAACTCCTTATGCTCGGGGGGATGCACTCCCCCCCGGAACGTGCTTCCTTCTCTGCCCAGCCAATGGCTCAGTGACGCGCTTCCATTGAGAGCAGACGCCTCCCTGTCCCTGTGCTGGCTCGCGCGGGAAGTCTCCCCCATCTTCGCCTTAACCTTTGCCACATCGGCCTCTTATTTGTTGAACTTCGCCGCCCGCTTCACCCACTTGTCGAGGTCTTTCTCATTGGGGTTGGCGGGTTTCCCGGGATAAATGCAACGCGTCGGGCACTTTTCCGCCGCCTTCACAATGTCCTTGAAGGGACCTCCCTGGGGATCCTTGACATAGGCAAGGTTATTGCTGTCGAAGGCGAAGATCTTCGGGTTGATGTTTACACAATCGCCACACGAGGTGCATTCGCTTTGGTCGATGAAGGGTGCGATGTAGTCCTGTTGACCCCCATTCCCTTCCTGGCCGGCCGCGGAGCTGGCCGCTTGCTCCTGGCCTGAAGCCGCCGCGCCGCCGTTGCCCGAACCCGCGCCCGAGGCAGCCGAGGACAGCAGCTCCATAGCGCCGCCTCCACCGCCGCCGTTGCCGGCCAATTGCATCAGACCGCGGGCGAGGTTCTGAACCACCTCGGTCCGGATATTGTCGGCCATGGCTTCCGTGTCTACTTCACGGTCCACGCCGGCCAGGTTCCTGAGAATGGCCCAGAAGTTCTGACGATCCTCGCCAGCTTCCACGATTTCATCGGACACAAGCAGCCGGTTTAACCTTTGTTTCCGGTCTGTTGCCCAGATATACGGATACTTGCCCTCGCGGTCGTCCTCGCTAAGTTCGAGATACTCGGCGTAGGGAACCATATCGTCGTTCCAGGTGTCTTGCGGCGCGCGCCGGAAGTGCTTGCGGAAGCGGGCCTCCGTGGCGGCGAAATCGGCGAACGTGAGCGGGACCTCAATCTTTGCGGGATGGCCGTCGTCATCGAGATAATCGATCGTGTAGGTCGGCCACTTATCCTCAATAGCGGGATTTCCGTCCAAATCGATGCAGTCTTCGAAAGTCTCGCCCCTATCGGGATCGTAGGTCATTAAGGGGTAAGCCCGGCTTTCCACCGCCAGTTTCGCTTGGTCCTGGGACATGTCGTCGCCTATACCATGCTCCGGCTGACAGGGACTGTAGACATTGAAAATAGCCGGCCGCTTGCTCTGTAGCCCTTGGATGAAGCTCTCAATGAGATGGGAGCTGTGCGACATGCTTCCCTGCAGGATATAGGAGGTGCGATGGCCCATGCCCACGAGCCCGATCTCCTTGCGGATTTCCATTTTGCCATGCTGAGCCTGGCCGTACTGGGCCATGTCGGAGACCTGGCCCGTGAAGCCCGACGTACACGCCTGGCCACCGGTGTTCGAGTACACTTGGGTGTCCAGAGCGACCACTTTCACAGGTTTACCCGTCATGAGCATCCGGGAAAGGTTCTGGAATCCGATGTCGTACAGGGCGCCGTCGCCGCCGACCGCCACCACTGGCGGACACAGGTGAAATTCCTCGTCCGTGAACTGATTCCAGTCAAAGCGCCGGAAGAAGTCGTCATGGGTTTCCGGCTCGTATTCGTCTTCCAGTTCGAGTTCGGCCATGCGTATAGCCTTAAAGCCCTCGGCCATCTTCGCCATGTGGCCTTCAAAAATACCCAGCGCCACCGACGTGCAATCCTGGAACAGATGGTTGGACCAAGGGAACGGATACGGATTGAACGGGAAGGTGCTGCCCCATACCGAGGTGCATCCTGTCGCATTGATCATGCCCATGTTGGCGCGGCCCGTACCCGTGACGCCTTCCGTGTAGCGCCAGTGTAGCTTCTTCAGCTTGGTCAGGATGCCAGTAACGCGGCTGAGCCACTCACTGTCAATGACTTGAGACACACGCCCATCTTCGAGAGCGGAGGTCAAGTTCGACACCGTAAGGTCCCGATCTTTAACGGCGCTCAGAGCATTTTGCAACGCATCCACGTTGCCCACATCCATACTCTCGGCGATCTTCAGCCGGATGTGGCGTTCCAGGTTCTCGATAAGCTCTTCAAGCTGTTGGACGTGTTGACGCACGCGGGGTTGCATGAGCGCTTCGACCGTGGCCGTAAAGAGGTGAATGACCGTCTTCTCGCCACACCCCATGCAGGCGCCGTCGCCGCCGACGACCGATTTGTAAGCTTGTTTGTCGAGCAAGAGATTCTCAAGGACGCCGATCCCTTCCTCGAGATCGTCAATCTGCATGAATTCGGAAGAAGTGTTCGGAAGCCGCAGCCAGAAATCCCAGTTCTTACGAAGCGTCTCAACACTCTCGTCGGTTTGCGTCACCGCTTTAAAGGCTCCCTCCGGACACACCCGGATGCATTCGTTACAGCCCTTGCAGGCATACGGGTCAACGGTGATGGACAATAAGCCGCCACTGCCTTGCTGCTGCTTCTCTCTCGAAGTGTAGAAGGGTTTAGTGACCGCGAATTTGAAGTCCTTGATTTCTTCCTCGAACTGGGCGCATTCCTGTTCAAAGTCTTGCTTGTCTTGCCCTTCGAGACGGCTTTCCGCCTTTGTTTCGTGCAGGGCCTCCAGCAGTTGAGACGTCACGGTGCTGCTTTCGCCCCCCGCGTCAACGTGGGCGCGAAGCTTGCGCTCGATAATGGACACCGATCTACGCAGATGCTTTGCTGAGCGCCCTTTCTCTTCCAAAGTGCTTACAATAGTGTGCAGCACGTCCTGGGGTTTGTGAACCAAGCCGGGGATGGCCGAATCTGGGCACACCGTCCAGCATTCCCCGCAGCCCGTGCAGCGTTCAGGGATCCATTCCGGATGCTCGAAGCGAATGGCCGTCATGTCCCGGAACACGCCCGTGACCATGGGCATCAGGCTTTGGGCCATATACGGATCCGTCAAGTTCTCCCCGCCGGCCCCCGTGTTGTAGAGGTATCCGTTTTGCTCCCAGAATCGGTGGATGTCCGTCGAGGAGGCCTTACTGGCCGGCAGCCGTTTCAACATGGGCGGAAGCGGCTCCGATTTTCTTATGGCTTGCTCGCCGACGGTTGCCAAGGGCTTATTCACCACCTCTTGGCTTTCATCATACCCGCGCCGGACCACCCGCAGGTTGTCCTCCACCACCTGCCGGCCCTTCGCGCCGAACTTGTCCTCGAGCTGGGCCTCAATGGCCTTGAACAGGTCTTGCTCGGTGAAGCCCGCTTGCTCCATGAGGGGCGACGCCTTGAAGAAGGCCCCTTGGAACGCGATGCCTTGCATACGGAATTGCAACTCGGGATCGCTCGCCTCGTCGCGAGCGATCTTGAAGCCGTCCACGTAGAACAGTTTGATGTCGTTCTCCACGATAATCTTCTGGTAGCGCGGCGGAATGTCGTTCCACACCGCCTCCGCGGAGTCGCGGTAGCTCTGGATGACGAACGCGCCGCCCTTCTTCAATCCCGCCAAGGCGTTGGAGTGGCTGAACACGTTGGGATCGGGCGAAAGGACCACGTCCACATAGAAGTATTCGCTATTAAGGCGAATAGGTTCGGGAGCGGCGGATAGGTAATAGGTGGTGGGCTGGCCCTTCTTCTCCGAGCCGTACTTGGGATTGGCCTTAATGTGATACCCAAGCAGATCAAACAGGGTCATGGCCAGGTTCTTGCCCGTCGTGATGGCGCCCCAGCCGCCCACGCTGTGGAAACGCACCGTGATGCTGCCCTCGGGCATGAGGTTCGGATTCTCCGACCCGCGCACGGCCAACTCGCCAACGTTCGGGTAGTGCTCCAGGATGTTTTCCTGATGGATCTGCTGTTTGGTGGTGTAAGGCTTTCCACGAACAAAATCAATCGACATGTAGAAGAATTTGCGCTTCTTCCCGTCGTCGAGCATGTTCTCGATCGCGCCAATGAGCGCTTCCGGCTGCAAGTCCCGGCTTCCGAGGCCGTAGACGCCAGAGTAGAGCGGGGGCAGGTCCGCCAGTTCACGGTAGGTGTCGTGCTGGGGATACGGGGCGGAGCCATTGGCCAAGCATCCATTCTCCAAACACTTGTTGAGGGCCGCCCGAACCTCCCGTATCAGGGGAAGGTCCTCGGCCAGGGGCTGATCCGTGCGTTCGAGAACGGCCACGCCTTTCCGGCCCTTGAGAAGCGGCCCCAACAGATCGCCAGGGAAGGGACGGAACATGATCACATTCACAACCCCCACCTTAATATCCCGGTGCTCGCGGAGATAATCCGCCACGGCCTGCGCGTTCGGGATCATGCTGCCTTGACCCACGATGAGATAGTCGGCGTCATCGGTCCGGTACGTGGTCACGCGCTTGTACCGGCGGCCCGTGAGCGTGTAATACTCTTGCATGGCCTGCTCGGTTAGCTCAAGGATGTGGTCGAAGAAGAACGGCCGCTGCGAAGCGACGCTCTGCATGTAGGAGTCTTGGTTTTGCACGGGCCCCGACAAGACGGGGTTGTCCACGTCCCACAGCTCGGGAATGCGGGGGCGGGTGTCGCCGAATAGGATGCGCTGGGCCGGGGTCGGCGTCTCAATAATGTCGGACGGACTGCCGAGATATTCCTCGATTAGCTCCCGTTCGGGCAGCATAAGGGACTCGATGAGGTGGGTGGTGAGGAAGCCATCCTGGGCGACGATCCCCGGGTTGAGCGCCAGCTCGGCGATCCGGTGAGCGATCACGTTGAGATCGCTCACCTCCTGCGCGCTGGCCCCGAAAAGCTGGAAAAAGCCCGTGTCGTCCACCGCGTGATAGTCGTCGTGCGCCGCGTGAACGTTCAAGGTGGACTTCGTCATCGCGCGGGCGCCCATGTTAAGCACGTAGGTGAGCCGCTTACCCACCGCCGCGTACAAAGACTCGTGCATGTACGCGATGCCCTGGCCGGACGAGAAATTGGTCGAGCGCAGGCCAGCCATCGAAAACCCGGCCGTCACGGCCGCCGCGGCATGCTCGCCCTCGGGCTCGAGGAACAGCAGCGGCCGGTTGGAGACATTGATATGGCCCGCCGCCGTGGCTTCCGCCCAATATTCGCCCATCTGGGTCGATGGCGTAATGGGGTACGCCCCCGCGGCATCGCTTGACTCACGTTCGCACGCGATCACGGCCGTGTTGCCGTCCATCGCCTCGCGAGTCCCGGGGTACTTGAAATTGTGTTTGTCGTGTTTCTTACGTTCGCTCATTTCTAAAGCCTCCGTGGCAACGAGTGAATGCTTTTCGTTTTCAATTCGCACCGGCGCGCGCCGCATGCTAGTCGGGAACGATCGGCAGCGGCTCTTTACGTAGAATTTTACGCGCTTCACGGCCCTTGATGGACCGTCCTTTATCGTCTAACCATACGATGGCCCCCGTGGGACATCGCTGGATACACTCTGGCGTCGTCAGGTGGTTATACTCGTAGTGAACCACCGCCAAATTATTCTCAATGGTGACCACCCCTGGCGGGGCGTCGAACGCGCAGCGCCCGCATGCGTTGCACGCGACCTCACACTCGGCTTCCGCTTCCTCCCCGTGTTGCAAGTTCATACACGCCACCCACAGGCGATGGCTCTTGGGATGAATCGAAAAGAGGTCGCGCGGGCATATCTCCACACAATCCCCACACGCCGTGCATTTGTCTTCATCCACTACGGGCAGCCCATGCTCATCCATGTGAATGGCGTCGAACTCGCAAACCCGCTCGCAATCCGCCAACCCCAAGCAGCCCCAGGCGCATCCCTTGCCGCCCCCGGCCACCGCGTGGGCCGCGCGGCACGTCTCCAAACCCTTGTACCGGGCGCGCATACGCGCGACATGATTTCCCCCCGCGCATGCCAGACGCGCCACCCGCTTCTCCTGTTCCCCCGCGTCCACTCCAAGATAGGCCGCGATAGCCTCGATCATTTCGGGAGGGCTCACGGTGCATTTCGATGGACTATCTTCGCCGGCAACCAAGGCTTCGGCGAAGGCGCGGCACCCCGCGCGGCCGCAAGCGCCGCAATTGGTGCCGGGGAGCATCTCTTCAACCTCGTCGATGCGGGGATCTTCGTAGACGTGGAAGACGCGGTTGGCGATGGCGAGGACACTGGCCAATACGATGCCCAAACCGCCCATCACGCCTGCCGCTATGAGCAGTTCATGCATGGAATATTCTGTCATCCGGCGTGGTTATACTGCAAACAAGGCCGGCCAAGGCTTCCGCCTCCCGGCCAATTACGACCCACAAAACTACAACACAAATGGGCGATGCAACTTTGGCGCCACGGGGGCCGCTGCCGCCTCCGCAGCCATAAACCATTGGCGCACAAGGGTTTAGAACGCTCGTCCCGGCGTGAAAGCCTGCGGCACACAAGTGCGCAGGGGACAGCTCCGCCATGCGCACATGTGTCTCGGCGGACCGGCCCCGAAAGGAATCAAATCTTCTTCCACGCGGGCATCACCTTCACGGAAAGCCGCCCAAAAGATTGGCAATTACATTCCTTGTGTGATAAAGTTCGGCGCGTATGAACCGGGACTTTGACATCATTGTGATAGGAGCCGGACACGCTGGAGCGGAGGCCGCGTTGGCCTGCGCCCGGTCCGGCTACCGGACCCTGTTGACGGCGATGCAACTCGACGCCGTCGCGAAGATGTCGTGCAACCCCGCCATCGGCGGGATCGCCAAGGGCCAGTTGGTGCGCGAGATCGATGCGCTTGGCGGCGAAATGGCGAAATGCATCGACCGGACCGGCATCCAATACAAGATGCTGAACCGCTCCAGAGGACCCGCGGTTCATTCGCCCAGGGCCCAAGCTGATCGCATCAGTTATCAGTATAGCATGAAGTGGGTCTGCGATAAAACACCCAACCTTACCCTGAAGGAGGCGCTCGTCGAGGACTTCCTTTTCGACGGCGGAGCCGTGGCGGGAATCAAGACATCCATCGGCGCGGAAATCACCGGGCGCGCGGTCATCGTGTGCACCGGAACGTTCCTCGGCGGCAAGCTGCACTATGGCCTCACAAACACGCCCGGCGGACGCGGCGGCGACATGCCCGCCAACGCCTTGGCCGATACCTACCAGCGGCTGGGCTTCGAGATCGGCCGCATGAAGACGGGGACCTGCCCCCGCATTCATCGCCGGAGCATCAACACGGACGTCATGGAAGTTCAACACGGCGATCCCGAACCCCGGCCCTTCAGCTTTTCGACGCCGCTGGAAGGATTCAACCCCAACCGGATCTCCTGTTGGCTCACCCACACCACGCGCGCCACGCAGGACGTCATCCAGCGGAACCTGCACCAATCCCCCCTGTTCGCAGGGGAGATCGACGGTATCGGCGCGCGGTACTGCCCCAGCATCGAGGACAAAGTCCTCCGTTTTCCAGAAAAGGAAACCCATCGCGTGTTCCTTGAGCCGGAAGGGCTGATGACCTCCGAGGTCTACGTCAACGGCCTTTCCACGAGCCTGCCGGAAGACGTCCAACTGGAGATTCTGCATTCCGTGCCAGGCTTGGAAGAGGCCGAGATCGTCCGGCCGGGTTACGCCGTGGAATACGACTTCGTCCCCCCCACGCAGCTCACGCCGGCGCTTGAGACCAAGCTCGTGAAGGGACTCTTCCACGCCGGCCAGATCAACGGCACCTCCGGCTACGAAGAGGCCGCCGCGCAAGGCATCTACGCCGCCCTGAACGCGGCTCGGCGCATTGAAGGCCGGGCCCCCCTCCACATCCCCAGGGGCGAGGCCTATCTGGGCGTCATGGTGGACGATCTCGTAACGCGCGGCGTCATCGAGCCCTATCGCCTCTTCACCTCCCGCGCGGAATACCGCCTGTTGCTGCGCCATGACAACGCGGACCAGCGCATGGCCCCCTACGGCATCGCCGGGGACGCGTTCGTGGAGCAGGTGAGGGCCAAGGAAGACGCCGTGCAGCGGGAGATGGCGCGGCTAGAAAACGCGCGAATTAACCCTTCTGGAGAACTCAGCGCCTGGCTAGAGGCGCGCAAGGCCGGGCCCCTGACAGAAAGCGTATCCGCGGCGCAACTGCTAAGGCGGCCCGAAATGAGTCTGCGGGACCTATGGGAGGTCACGCCGCCCCCTGAGACGCTCTCCTTCGAGACCGCCGAACAAGTCGAAATCCGCGTCAAGTATCAAGGATACATCGAACGCCAGGAACGCCAACTCCAGAAAGCGCGCAAAGCCGAATCGCGCCCGCTGCCGGACCGCATAGACTATTTTTCCATCCCCGGCCTGCCCCGGGAATCCCAAGAGCGGCTCGACGCCATCCGTCCCGTCAGTTTCGGCCAAGCCGCGCGCATCTCCGGCGTCAATCCCACGGACATCGCCGTCCTCCACGTATACGCCGAAAAACTCGCCCGCCAAGACCGCGCCATGCCAGCGTAGTACAGCCCCGATTCCCCGTCTCATTGATTTGGCGATCTGTTCTTTGCGCCTTGGCGTCTTTGCGTGAGATGACGCCACGCCTCACGCACCGGCGCGAAGGCGCAAAGCACCCAATCTGTTTTCGCCGGGAGGATGATCATGGCGAAGACGCGCAAATCACGGACTGCGACTAATCTGCGCGCGATTTCGCGGCGGATTCTCCGGCGA
>JBKHFO010000126.1:0-9933 GCA_046540175.1 Candidatus Hydrogenedentota bacterium | reverse complement strand
CCGCCGACATTGTAGATCTTTCCCGCCACCGTGTCCCGATTGGCGGCGGCCAGCAGATAGGCCTCCGTGAGGTCATCCACATAGAGCACGTCCCGGACCTGCTTGCCGTTACCGTAGATGGTTATGGGCCGGCCCAGAACGGCGGCGATGATGAACCACGCCACCCACCCCTGGTCCTCCACGCCGAATTGCCGGGGACCGTAGATGCACGACTGGCGGAAAACGGCCGTCGGCAGACCGTAGATGCGGGCGTAATCCCGCACGTACTGGTCGGCGGCGCCTTTCGAGCAGCCGTAGGGCGAATGAAAATCAAGGGGAGCGCTCTCGGGGACGCCATCGGGATAGTCGCGGTAGGCATAACGGGACTCGTGTTCCTCGATGGCCACGTTCTCCATGCCGCCGTACACTTTGTTGGTCGAGGCGTAGATGAACAGCGGCCGCCGTCCACTCTCGCGAACCGCCTCCAGCAGATTGAGCGAGCCCGCCGCGTTGATCTCGAAATCCTCGCGGGGATTGGCCACCGAGGCGGTTACGGCCACTTGCCCCGCGAGGTGAATGACCACGTCCTCGTCTTGGACGCCGCTGAGCAAACTTCCCATGGCGGCCGCGTCGCGAATGTCCGCCTCCACAAACGTAAACGAGCCCAGCGAACGCAGCCAGTACAGATTAGCTTCCGCGCCCCGCCGGCTGAGATTATCGGCTATGACAACGGGCTCGCCTTCCGCGAGCAAGCGGCGCGCCACGTTGCATCCGATAAACCCCGCCCCCCCAATCACATAATACATATGTACCCCTTATTCTCGAAAACGCTCCTCTATACGAGCCCGCGGCGCCGGTTGGCTGGGGCGTTGTTCCGAAAGAGAGTGAACGCCGCACTCACCTCTCAGCCGGGGGGACAGGCTTTCCGCATACATTTCCTGGCGGGTAAGATGAGTAGATGATACCAGTTGAGGCCTTTTTTGTACAAAAGCGCAGCCGCCCACGGGAGTCCGCTATTAGGACAAGCGGGCGCATTATAATGAGCGCGCCGCAGCGAAGTTAGGCCAGAAGCCAACATGCCTCGCAGAGAAGCTTGCTTTGTTTCGTGGCGCGGCAGGGAATTTCGCGGGGGAAGAGCGTGTTTGGAACTGAGCGGTAATGATCGCGGATATTACCACCGGATAGCGCGGCAAGTGGCTTCGCTGAAAGGCCCCACCGTCGTTTGTTCGCCCACCAGGGCGGTAGTAGAATATGTTTGGGATGATTCCCGGCCAACCGCTTGGAAAAGGAGAAAGACCCATGCAGACAACGGAGTCCGAGCTGACTCGCATCGGCGTGCCCCCGATGGGAGCGTACGGCCGGCTGCTCAAGAAGTCCATTAACAACGCCCTGAAGGACATGGGCATCGAGAATGTCACATTGGAGCTTGCTCCTCCCATCACCCGAAAGACCGTCGACCGCGGCACGCAGTACATGGACGAGAACATGTGCCTGCCCGCAAAGATCCTGTTGGGCAACATCCTGGAGATGAACGACAAGGGCATCGATGTTGCCGTTGAGTGGGACAATTGTGGCGAGTGCCGTCAGAAAGCCTATTGGTTGATCCACCAGAGCGTACTGCGCCAAATCGGCATCGACACCAAGGTCCGGGCCCTCCAACCCAATGATCTGACGGGATGGCTGAAGGACATTATTCCGGACTTCCCGCGCTCGAAACAGCGCTCCTTCATTCGGCGTATTCTCAGAGACCTCTGGGAGCATGACTCCAAAATGATGGAAGAGCAAGCCGTTTCTCCGGAAGACGCGCCAAGGATAGGCGTGTGCGGAGAGATCTACACCGTGCTGGAGCCCGCCGCCAATCTTGACCTCATGGCGCGTCTGAAGAATGCGGGAGCCTACGTACACAATGCCTTGCCATTAAGTCATTTCCTTTACCATGATCTGTTGCATGGCGAAAACAAGCTGAAATGGTCATTGATATTCTCCTATCTGGGAATGTACCGGGAACTCAGGCAGTGGTGCCTCGGCGCAATGGAACGGCCCGATCTCAATATAGAGCTGTACAAGAGGGCGCGAAAGGAAACGGACTACTACTTACCCAAGAAATCAGTCGGCGGCCACGGCAAGGAAAGCATCACCTGGACCATTTACTATGCCTTGGCCGGATTCGACAGCGTCATCCACATCATGCCCTTCCCCTGCATGCCCGAGGCGACCACCTCGGTCATCATCGATGAGGTCGCGAAGGATTACGGCATCGCCGTTAATCATTTTGTGTTCGATCAGCAGTTCGGAGAGCAGAACATCATTACGCGGGCCGAGGCGCTCGTGAACATGATTCGCTTCAAGAAGAAAGGGCTCGATTCCACGTTAAGCGTCAGACGGCCCGGCTATTGGCTGGGACTCGACGTGGGAAGCACCTCGACAAAGGCGGTGCTGTTGGATGGCGAAACGCTGGAGGTTGTGGATGAGGAGTATCAGTTCACGAACCGCAATCCCATTAACGCCATAAAGAGCGTCATCACCACCATTGGAGAGCGGAACCCGGGCAAGGAGATCACCGGCGGCGCCACGACCGGCTCGGGCCGCCGCCTCGCCAAGGCGCTGTTGGAAGCGCCGCTCGCGGTTGATGAAATCAATTGCCAGACCATTGGTTGCATGCTCGCCGACCGCTCCATTCGTTCGATCATCGAGATTGGCGGCCAGGACAGCAAGTTCATAAGTCTGGACGAGAACGGGGTCCCGAACTGGTTCAGCATGAACAGCATCTGTTCCGCTGGAACAGGATCCTTTTTGTCTTCGGCCGCCCGTGAGTTCCAGGTGCCCGTTGAAGAGTTAGGCGCGTGCGCACGGTCCGCGAAATGCGGCGTCAACGTGACGGGGAGATGCGGGGTCTTCGCGGAATCCGACATTGTGTCCAAACAACAGGCTGGCTATCCGGTAAACGCCATCGCCAAGGGGATGTGCCGCGCGCTCGCCCAGAACTTCTTGAACAACATCTGCCGCTCCCGCAAAGTCGAGGGCCCAGTGATGTTCTCGGGCGCCGTAGCGTTGAACGAAAGCGTTGCCGACGCATTCGCCGAGTTATCCGGAGAAGATATCCACATTCACCCGCGCGCCCGTATTTCGGGTGCGCTGGGCGCCGCGTTCATCGCCATGGCGCAAAACGCCCGGGGCGGTTTTGCAACCTTCGACGCGGAAACCAGCGTCGGTTCGCAAATCATTCACTGTACCGATTGCGCCAACGATTGTGAAGTTTCGTTCATTCACCGGGACAATCACGTCGTCTGCGCCTTGAATAGCCGGTGCGGAAAGTATGAGAAATATTGCGGACTTACATTGGAGGAAGTTCTGGAGAAAGTCGGACCGGCCGAAAACGGGGCGGTAGCGGAGGCCCCCGTCGAAGCCTGATAACACTCCACAAACTGGCGTGGCCAACGCCCTGCAATCGGAACTCCCCCATCGCGGAAGCCGCGATGGGGGAGTTCCTGCGTTCAAACGCTTTCATTAGCGAACTACTCGGTCCAGTCCACTTCCCCTCCCGCTAACGCCCGCCGCACAGACCGAGGCAGGCGTTCAAGTATCCATGAGACTCAGCGGCGATGATAGCGCACCGGCTTAGTTCGTAATCCCTCGCTCCCATGATTTCGAGATTCACAGGTCCGCTATAATCCGCCTCGACCAGCACCTTCGAATACCCGAACAACTCCACATCGCCCCGGCCACACGCCTGATCCTCGGGCCGCCCCGGTCCGGGCCCCTGGCCCTTACAGTCCCGTATATGCACGTGCCGAACCTGGGAAATGACCTGTTTCAGGGCGACTTTAGGCTCTTCCCCCGCCCGATGGATATGGCTGGGATCCATGTCAATACCGAAAGCGGGCGAATCGATCTCGGCCATGGCTTGCAGTGTGGTGCCGGTATTGTGAATGACTGCCCCCACCCGAGCCTTCACACAGAGAGACATACCGAATTCCCCGGCTTTTTCGGCCATGCGCGCCAGCGTCTCGATAGACATCTTCCAGTCTTCCTGTGAATCCTGCCTCCCTCCCGCGGCGGTATTAACGATACGAACGCCCATCTCGGCGCCTGCATCAAACGCCTTTAGAAGCCGTTCCTCGTCCAGTTCGCCCACTTCCATTGCAGTGAGAGGCACGTCAAGGTCCCGCGCAATCGCTTTGATGCTTGGGGCATCCCGCTTCCAATTATCCAGCACAAGATGCTCACAAATGCCCTGCATCGCCGAGATTTCCGCTCCATCAAAGCCTGCCCACTTAATGTGTTTCAACGCCGTGCGCAAATCAAAGCCCGCAAAGAGCACCGTATTGACGCCCAAATGGATCATGGTTCGTCTGTCTCTCCTATAGCCGGTGGGGGAAACCCCATGGGGAGGCCACTACACCTCGCCATCTGGTAATCCATTCCATAACACGTTCAATTCAACCACGTCCCAAGTAGGCTTGTCAATTTCACAGAAAAGTCTTCAATCGGCCGGGTAAGAAAAGTCTCGATGCCACTTGGCGAGCAGCACGATTTCGAGGGGTTGTATGTGCAAGTCGAGACGTACGCGCCGGGTTTAGCGAACACGCCTTGGGGATCGCCACGGATTTCAAATATGATTTCGTCCCAGGAAAAGCCGTATACTGAGTAACGAGATTTGTGCGCCACAGCTCACAGTTGAATATCCACGAAGGGAAGATAATCATGACGGGACATCACGAACCATTAGAACTCACAACCGCAAGCCGGCGCGATTTCATGCGCGTGACGGGCGCGGCGCTCTTCGCGGCGGGCGCCTTTCCCCGCGTGGCGCAAGGCCAAACCACCAACCCCAACGGCCGGCTGGGCGTGGGGCTCATCGGCTGCGGGGGCCGGGGGAATAGCCTAATCCGGAATCTGCTTTCCCTCCGGGACAATGGCCACGAGGTGGATGTAGCCGCGGTGTGCGATACCTACCGTCCCCGAGGCCAGCAGACCCAGCAAAACACGGAGGCGCCCGCTTTTTACATGGATCATCGCGAATTGCTGGATGATCCCAACGTGGACGCCGTCATCATCGCCACCCCGGACCATCTCCACGGATTTCAAAGCGTGGACGCGGCGGAACAAGGCAAACACATCTATTGCGAAAAACCCATCACCCATTGGCGCCAGGCTTCCTTGACCAAGGACGTGCGCGACGCGGTGCGCGAGGCCGGCGTGGTGTTTCAAGCGGGCACCCAGGGCATGGCGGACTCGTCGTGGCGGCAGGCAAAAGCCCTGGTCGAAGAAGGGCTCATCGGTCAGCCTATTCACGCCGAGTGCGGGTATTTCCGCGTGGGTGACTGGGGCGAGCGCGGCATGCCCATCGATGACCCCGACGCCGAACCGGGCGAGGATCTCGACTGGGAGGCTTTCCTCGCCGATGCGCCGGAGCGTCCCTTCGACGTGAGCCGCTACTTCCGCTGGCGCCTCTACGAAGACTACGCGGGCGGCCCCGTCACGGACCTCTACCCCCACTCCATGACGCCCGCCGTCTACGCCCTTGGGCTTGGGACGCCATCGCACGCGGTGGCCACCGGCGGCATTCACCGGTACGACTACCCCGAGCGGGAGGTGCCCGACACGTTCAACATGATCGCCGAGTATCCCGAGAAGGTGTCGCTCGCGGTCTTGGGCACGCAGGGCAACGACCACCCGGCCACGGGCCATCACGGGTCGCTCAACCGCAGCCCGGTCTTGCGCGGTTGGGAAGGGGCGCTTACCTTCACAGGGGACGAGGTCCAGTTTACCCCGGCCGAGGGTTCGAACACGGAGCCCGAAACCGTGGCGGTCGAGGAGCGGGGCAGCGACGTGCTGCACATGGCGAACTTCGTGGACGCCATCAACGGCGAGGCCGAACCCAACGCGGGCATTGAGCTGGCGTACAACGTGCAAATCGCCTTGCAAATGGCCACCATGGCGTACCGGGAACGAACCACGGTGACCTACGATCCGGAGACGGAGGCGCTCTCATACTGATCGTGCGCCCCACCGCTCAGTCTTCGCCCAACGCATCGAAGTGGGCGAGGGCGGATTCGGCGAGGGCGTCGAGATGGTAGCCGCCCTCGAGTTGCGATACGATGCGGCCCTCGGCTAAGTGTAGAATCCGCCGCGTCATTTCC
This sequence comes from Candidatus Hydrogenedentota bacterium, assembly GCA_046540175.1. Classification (GTDB taxonomy): domain Bacteria; phylum Hydrogenedentota; class Hydrogenedentia; order Hydrogenedentales; family SLHB01; genus SKRY01. Next base: position 3,811 of record JBKHFO010000126.1, on the reverse strand, counting down.
GCGAAGGTTTCGCTGCGCAGCTCCTGAGCCCCCAGGGGATCCCGGCGGTGCGCGTCGAATCCGCACGAAAGAAGCAGGAAGTCTGGCTTGAAGCGCTCCAATTCCGGAAGCACCGTCCGGTCCAACGCTTCAAGCCAGTCCTCCGGTCCGCGGCCCGGCCTCATCTGGATGTTGAGGTTGGTGTTGTTTGCGCCGCGTTCGCTTGGGAAGCCCGTGCCGGGATAATGCGGGTGTTGATGGATGCTCGCGTAGTAGATAGCGGGATCATCAAAGGTGGCGTCCTGCGTGCCGTTGCCGTGATGCACGTCCCAGTCCAGGATCGCCACCCGCTCCACGCCGCGAACCGAGTGCAGCCAGCGGGCGGCCACGGCCACATGATTGAACAAGCAAAAGCCCATGGCGCGGCCCCGCTCCGCGTGGTGGCCTGGCGGCCGGGTAACGCAGAAGACACGGTCCGCCGTTCCATCCAGCACGGCCCCACACGCAACGATAAGGCCGCCGGAGGTAAGCAAGGCGGCGTCCCACGAGCCGGCCCCCATGGGCGTGTCGGGATCGGGGTAGACCACGCCCGTCGTACATGCTCTTTCCACCGCGTCCAAATGCTCCGCTGTGTGAACGCGCAGGAGGTCCTCCCGCTGGGCAGGCTCGACCTCAAGCCGCGGGGGATCAAGCCCGGTCTCGCGAAACCCGCGCATGATAGCGCGAAGGCGATCCGGCCGTTCCGGGTGCCCCGGCCCCGTGTCATGCGCAAGCGTCTCCTCCCGGTAAACAAGGGCAGTCTTCGCCATACGGCATGCTCCTTTCCTTCAAACGCTTAAAGCCGGCCGCGGTCCATGGTCCGAAACGCACCGCTCGATTCGCCACACAGCCATCCCACGCCCCTCAACGGCCGAGAAACGCCTGCACCTGGCTAATGAACTTGGCTTTGTCCTTCAGTTCACATTCCCACACCACCATACTGTCCCAGCCAAGCGCATGCAACCGCTCCCGGTTGAGGCGGTCCCGCTCCACGTTGCGGGCGATCTTCCGCGTCCAATACTCGCGGTTGGTCTTGGGCACGCGGGCGCCCCGGGCGCAATCGTGGCCGTGCCAAAAACAGCCATGAACGAAGATGACCTTGCGCCGGCCGGGAAACACGAGGTCGGGCTTGCCGGGGAGATCCTTGCGGTGCAGCCGGTACCGGTATCCCAAGCGATGAATCTCCCGGCGCACCATCATCTCAGGAGCGGTGTCCCGGTCCTTGACCTGCCGCATGGTGCGGCTACGCGCGCTGTCGCTGTTAGGGGACATGGTCTATCACACCACGGATTTTACAACCACGGAATACACCGAATACACGGAATGGGAACCGCGAATGAACGCTAATTAACGCTAATAGTATATATAAATAAAATATTTACTATAAAGTAATATAGTTGAAGTAACTATTAATTATATTATAATATTATAAAATACAACAAATATATTTTTTGCGTTATGTTTTTAATATAATAATATATTTTTTTTATATATAAATATTAATTCGCGTTAATTAGCGTTCATTCGCGGTTCCTCTTCCGTGGTTTCCCTGGTTTCCGTGGTTGTAAAATCCGTGGTTTCCCCGCGCCAGGAGTGGTTCACAGAGGTGTTCAGCGAGATGGCGCACCACGGGGACCGCCACGCCGTCGCCGGCGAGGTGGTAGGCGGCGTTGTAGCGCGCGGGCAGAATGTACCCCTCGGGCAAGCCCATCAGGCGGGCGGCCTCGCGCGGGGTGAGGAGCCGGGAGCACACGTCCCGACCGTCCACGAAGAGCAGCGTCTGCCGGCTGGATCCGCCGGCCGGGGTGCGAAGACACCCCGCCATGTCAAACCGCACCTCTGCACGCTGCACGCCTTGCCGTGTCCGCTTGTATACGGCGCCCACCTTGATACGCCCGGCCTTCATCGCCTCGCACACCTTGGCGCGGTTCACGTCCGTCATCATGGACAAGAGCCGCGCGGTCTCCTCCGGCGCATGCCACGGGACACCCACGGGTTCCCTTTCCACGAGGTCCGCCAACTCCATGCGGCGGCGCCTGGGGCGGGGCAAGCACCACCAGGTCCAATTCCGCCGGGCCGCCGATGGAAGCCGGTCATGCGCTTCCACCACCGCCTTGGGATGCCACAGGGAATCGGGACAATCCAACGCAACGGCCGTTGGAACAGGAATACGGCCATCCACCGCCACCACAAACAAGCGGGGACGGGATTGCGGCAGGAACAGCGCCGCGTCAATGATCATCGCGCCGAACCGGTACCCCCCATCCGCAAGCGCCCTGGCGATCGCGGTGAAATCCTTGCCGCCGTGGGAGCGCAGGGCTCCGTAGACGTTTTCCAAGATCAGCATCCGGGGCGCGCGGCCCTCGGCCCGAAGTTCCCGAACGAGATTCCAGAACGGCCAGAAGGTGCTGGAGCGGGCGCCGTTTAGTCCGGCGCCTACCCCCGCTAAGGACAAGTCCTGACAGGGGAACGAAGCCCAAGCAAGATCGGCGGCGCCGGGAAGCGCCTCCGCCCTTACGACCCGAATGTCGCCTTCCAGCAAGTAGTCCTTGCCCCAATTGCTCCGGTAGGCGGCCGTCTTGTGGGGATCGTTATCATTTGCAAACACGCAATCCCATTCGGCGCTCAAGGCCGCGCGGACCATGCCGCCGCCCGCGAAGAACTCGTAGAAGGTGTACATGAGACGGATACATCCCCTTCCGCGGCGCCGGCATCTTTCCGGGCAATCAACATTCGCTTGGCTGATTCGCGGTAAGACGCCGGCGCCGGGGGAACACAATCGCGCGCGGGGCCGTCTTATCCTATTTGGATCAACGACTCATCATACTGCTCGGGCTTCTCGTAACCAAGCAAATTGAGGAGCGTGGCCGCGACATTGCTCAGCCCCGGCGTATCCACGCCATCCCGCATCCGGATCTTGTTCGCGCCCGAGTAATCGAGGATGGTGAACGGCACGGGGTTCAGCGTGTGCGCCACCATGGGTTCGCGTTTGCCGTTCTTCTCCGTAAACAGCAAGTCGGCGTTGCCGTGGTCCGCGGTTACAACCGCCACGCCCCGTTGCGCCTTGATCACGGGCAACAGCCGCCGCAAACACAAGTCCACCGTCTCCACGGATATCCGCACGGCAATGGGCACGCCGGTGTGGCCCACCATATCGCCATTGGGGTAATTCACGCGGATGAACTTGTAGGCGCCGCTTCTGACCGCTTCCATTGTGGCGTCGGTGATTTCCGCCGCCTTCATCCAGGGCCGCTGGTCAAAAGGAACATCGTCGCTGGGAATCTCGACGTATTTCTCCAGGTTCTTGTCCACGTAGCCGGAGTTGTTCCCATTCCAGAAATACGTAACGTGGCCGAACTTCTGCGTCTCGGAGATGGCGTAACTGGTGAGCCCTTGCGCGCACATGTACATGGCGACGGTGCGATCCGCCACAGGCGGCGTCACGAGAAAGTTCTTGGGGATGCCGGTGTCGCCGTCGTACTGCATCATCCCGGCGTAATAGACCTTGGGATGGCGCACGCGGTCGAACTTGTCGAAGTCTTCCTCCTCGAACGCGCGGGAAATCTCGATGGCCCGGTCGCCCCGGTAATTGAAGAACACCACGGCGTCGCCGTCCTCGATAGTCCCCACGGGCTTGCCATTCTCGGCGATGACAAAGCTATCGAGGTACTGGTCGGTAATGTCGGGGTTCTCGTCGTACATGGTCTGAACCGCCTCGGTAGCGGAGGAAAACGGCCGCGCATCACCCAACACGTGGGCTTTCCAACCCCGCTCGACGATCGCCCAATTCGCC
>JBKHFO010000125.1:0-10027 GCA_046540175.1 Candidatus Hydrogenedentota bacterium | reverse complement strand
CGCGAGCGTGCGCCGGGAGGCGCGGCCGACGTGGGCGATGACCAGCCGCTACAAATCATATGCGGCGCCAACAACATGAAAGTGGGGGACAAAGTTCCGACGGCGCTGGTGGGGGCTGTTCTGCCGGGGGGCTATGAGATTGGGCGGCGCAAGATGCGCGGCGTGGAATCCCAAGGCATGATGTGTTCTGAAACGGAACTCGGCATCGGCGAGGATGCCGGGGGCCTCCTCATACTGCCAGAAGATGTTTCAACTGGAACAGATATTGTTTCCCTTTTGGAACTCGACGACGTCGTGTTTGAAATTGAAGTGACGCCGAATCGCGGGGATTGGGCGGGCGTCATTGGCGTAGCGCGGGAGCTGAGCGCGTCCCTGGGCGAAGAACTCGAACTGCCCGACATTCACCTCATCACGTCCGAGCGTCAACAAGCGCAGGATGTTTCCTCGATCATCATTGACGATGCGGAGCTTTGTCCCAGGTACGCCGGGCGCATCCTCGTAGAGGCTGAAGTGGGGGAATCCCCGGCGTGGATGAAGGCCCGCCTTCGCGCGGCAGGAGTGCGCAGCATCAATAATGTGGTGGACATCACCAACTACGTGCTCATTGAAACGGGCCATCCGCTGCACGCCTTTGACTTGGATACCTTAGCCGAGAAACGCGTCATCGTGCGCCGGGCGGAAGAAGGCGAATCCATTCGAACACTTGATGGCGTCGAACGTAAATTGGACCGTGACGTGCTGGTTATCGCCGACGCTCAAAAGCCGATTGCCCTGGCGGGGATCATGGGCGGCGAGGAAACGGAAGTGGGGGAGAGCACCCACAACATTTTTCTTGAGAGCGCCGTGTTTAATCCCCGCTTCATCCGGCACGGTTCTCGCTCATTAGGGCTCATAACCGAGGCGAGCCAGCGTTTTCAGCGCGGGGCCGACCCGGAGATGGCGCGGTATGCCTTGGACACCGCCGCGGCCCTCATGCGCGAATACGCCGACACCGACGTTCTAGAAGGGGTCCTTGACGAGTACCCGCATCCGGAGCGGCCCAGACAAGTGACGTTGCGTTATCTCCGCACGAACGAAGTCCTCGGCGATGAAGTGCCGCCCTACCGGCAGTCAAAGTTTATCCAGAACCTTGGGTTTGAAACCATTGAGGAGACCTCCACCGCCTCCACGTTCAAAGTGCCAACATGGCGCCATGACGTGAACGAGGAGGCGGACCTTATTGAGGAGGTGGCCCGGCTCCACGGTTACGGGGCCATCGGACCTGAAATCCCAAAGATCGCCCGCCGGGAGGAGGATCTGGCGCCTCAGGAAATGCGGCTTCGCCGGCTACGGGAGTTCGTCGTTGGACTTGGGTATACCGAATGCATCACCCTGGCCTTTAGTAATCCCGGCGAAGTACAAGCGGCTGGACTTAATGGGCGCGCCGAGGAGATGGTCACGTTGATGAATCCGCTGTCGGAAAAGCACAGCGCCATGCGAACTTCGCTGCTGCCCGGACTCCTGCGGACCTGCGCTCACAACCTCAATCGTGGCGTCTATGATCAAACCCTCTTCGAATTAGGACCCGTGTATTTTCCCTGCAAAAACCAAACGCTGCCCAGCCAACATTCCCGCCTAGGACTTCTGCTCACAGGCAGGCGGAGGCCACCGCACTGGTCAGAAGAAGAGGCCGAGACGGATTTCCACGACGTGAAAGGCCACGTCGAGGTCATTGTAGAGTATTTCGGGTCGAAGCCCGCCTTCCGGGAATCGCGACAAACAACTTTCCTTCCCGGGCAGGCGGCTGAGATCCTGGCGGGGGACACACCAGCCGGCTGCATCGGCCAAATAGCGCCAGGCGTCTGCCGAGACTTCGAAATCGATGCCAACGCTTTTGTGGCGGAATTGGATCTAGATGTCCTCCTTAACATCCCACAGGCGCCGCCTCAATATCAGCCCTCACCGCCCTATCCGCCTTATTTGCGCGATATGGCCATTCTTCTTCCGCGCGATCTTCCAGCGGGCGACGCCATCCAAGTTATATGGGAAAATGGGGGAGAGCTGCTTCAAGATGTCCAACTATTCGATGTATACACGGGCGACCGCATTCCCGGCGACAAGAAGAGCCTTGGCTTGAACCTTGTCTTTCAGTCTCACAAAAAGACCCTAAGCCGCGACGACACTCAAGCCATCTGGGATCGCATCGTTGAGCAGCTTCAGCAACGCTTTGGGGCCGCTCTCCGATGAATCCCCTTCTTCGTTCCCAGATCGAACGCCTCAACACCGCTGTCAGCGGGCTCGAAGCCACGACCGAACGGCTGGCCGAGAGCGCCCAACGGCACGCGCACGAAAAGCAAACGCTTAAACAACAACTCTGGCGCGCTGAACGCGAGAAGAATACGTACCGGCGGGCCCAGGAAGATTACGATGCGCTTCAGGCCGCTTATCAGCGGACCACCGAGCGGCGCCAAGAGGCAAAGCGCGACCTTGAGCGTGTGCTCGAAAGGACGAAGACCCTCGCCAGCTATCTCGGATTATGACCAACCAAACCATTCGAACCAGGATTGCGGGAACCGTTCTTGACCTGCCCGTGGTGGAGGATGAAGCCCACACCACTAAAATCGCCAACAAGGTGACGGAACGCTTCCGCGAAATTGAAGCCGGCAGTCCCCGTATCAATACCCAAGCGTTTGCCCTCCAAGCTGCCTTTTCCTTCGCGGCCGAGTTGGACCGCCTTAGCACGGAAAGGGACGAGGAGACCCGGGAACTCGTCCACGCCTTGGCCGATCTCGCCGGGCGCCTTGAAACGCTCATCCAGCGTCATGGCGACAGCCAAGGTTAACAGACACGTCAATCAACTCTTTCTAAAGAGCCGCCAAACTTACCGCTGTACATAAAGCTCTAACACGCTTCCCGCCGTTTCGAATCGCAACACACGCCGAATTCCTTTAGAGAAAATTGTTTCACACATTCAGTTGCGCCCGGTAGAGGGGGGACCAGGCCTCACGACCTCTGTAATAACCCTTGAAGGGCTTTTCACACGCTCGCCATATAATGTCTGATAATATATATTATGTGTTACAACGGGCTACCGGAACAGGGAATCGTCTTGCTGTGTTCGGTTCGATTCTTGGCATTTTCCACGGGCGCCCGTCATATATGGACCTGATATAGTCACTTTTATGATATGCCTAAAAGCTTGTCATTAAGGAACTTACACGGTTAATGGCTTTTGTTAACCGTGACGATTCTGGGTTTTGTTCAGTAGTTCTATTTCGGCGGGAAAACGGCAAGCGCCAAAGTCGCGGGACGCCAGCGGAGAGGCGCGGTTAAGGCGGCGCCATTCAGCGCGGATATGAGCCCCCTCCCCCGCTATGGAGAGTAAACGTTGTTGGGCGCTGGGCTGTTTGTTGGGGTAGCTGTCGCCAGACAAGGATTGAATAGGCCTGAATGGCGTGATATTTCAGGATGTTTCAGGCAGGAAAAGCTGGTACTGAAGTGTTGCGCAGTGAATCACGGTGCGCCGAAAGGGATGAGGTTATGTTGCGAAATGAATCGGTGAGGGTCGGTGAGGCGTGATACTACTCAGAGGATTTGGGCCGGCCAATCTCGCGGCGAATGCTTGTCAGCGAGGCCGCCGCGAGATCGGCCGAATACCGTGAACCATTCTTAGAGGCTCATGTCGAGGCTCCAGGGACTGCGCATATCTCTCGAGAGATACTGTTCAGCCTCCTCGTCGCCGTTGGGGAATGTTTCCGTTTCGGGGTCCCACTCGATCGGACGGTCGAGCAGGTATGCGATGTTCCCCAAGTGACAAACGGTGGCCGAGCTATGCCCTGCCTCGACGTTGGCGATAGGCTGTTCACGCTCTTTGATGCACTGGATCCAATCGCGCCAATGGGACTCATTCTCGTAGAGGCGAATGGCATCCTCCCCGAGAGACGCGTCCGCAAGCTCCGGGGGATCCGTCTCCATGCTGCCGCCCTGCACGATGACCCGTCCTTCATCTCCGAGGAACTCTTGCGCTCGGCCGCTGATGGGGCGATTTGCCTGGTCACGCGCCCCGCCATAATACATCACGACGCCGTCATCGTACCGGAAGGTCATATGGGGCCGGTCTAAGCCGTTGGCCGGCAGGACTTCAACCGGGCCGCTTCCATCGCGTCCCATGCCCCATTGGGCTTTGTCAAAATCGTGGGCCCCGAAGTCCGTGAGGTTGCCCCCCGCGAAATCGAAATAAAGCCTCCACTCGGGCCATCCCTCTTCATCGATATGGGGCGCCAATTCGGAATTGTATGGCCGTTCGGGAGCCTGTCCCAGCCACATATCCCAATCCAGTTCATCAGGTACAGGCTCAGCGGGGAGATCGCATTCCTCTCTCACCATCGGCCAACTGCCTGGATTGACATGCACCGTATGCAACTCGCCAATAAGGCCATTGCGCACCAACTCGCAGGCCCGGCGAACGCCGTTTTGCGAGCGGAGCTGGCTGCCGGTCTGAAGCACGGCCCCTGTCTCGCGCACCGCCTTGACGATTGCCTGTCCTTCCCCAATGGTTAAGCCCAACGGCTTTTCGCAGTAGATATCCTTGCCGGCTTTTGCGGCCATGATGGTGGGAATCGCATGCCAATGTTCGGGGGTGGCGATCACAACGGCGTCTATGTCATCACGCGATAGCAGGTCCCGAAAATCCCTATACGTATCGCACCCGTTGTAGGTGTTGCCGCCGTTCGTTTCCGCGTAATGGTCCTCGATACGTTGTTTGGTTCGCTCCAGCCTTATGCCTTCGACATCACATACGGCCACGGCCTGGCATTCCGGCATTCCGATAAAATGGCCGATATGGGTGGGCATCATCTTACCCAACCCAATGAACCCTAGCGTGATGCGGTCGCTGGGCGGGACAGCTCCTGCGCGGCCAAGAATGGCCGCCGGCGCGATAGCCGGTCCTATACTTGCCGCCGCCGTGGACACGGCCGCCGCCTTTAGAAATCCTCTGCGGGACATTGCGTTGTCTTTTCGCGCATCCATAATGCTGCCTCCTGCTGGTTTCTATCGTAAGCCACAGATGGTGGCGCCTTATAAGCGAAGTTATGGCGCGACTTCCCGGCCAGGCCAGATCTTGAGGTCCCGGAAATAGAAAGCCGTATCCACGGGAGACGACCAGCTTCCGCCATAGTAGATATTGAAGTACAGTTCCTCTATGCGAAGATGCTCATACCCCGCCTGGCGGAACAGGAGGTCATCCCGTTCAAAGACCAGCTCCCCATTGACCCAGCCACGCAATACGCCATCGTGCTCACCAGGGGTGTTCATGCGCACATACTGGTCTATTTGGCGCCACTCGCCCTTGTTCGCGCCCTCTTCCCACTGGTCTGTATCACCCCACTGTCCCATATCGGCGTGGTAGATATAAAAAGATAATCCTACATCCTCATCCAGCCCTTCGTGCGGGGGCTGAAATCCCATCCGGGCCGACCACCCGTTTGTCCCATCCGCCCGGCGTCCGCCCCATCCGGCTTCCCCATAGCGTCCGGTGAAACCGGGGAGTTTTCCGCCGCCATGTCGCTCGTGAAACGCGAAATCGCCAGGAACATAGAGCCAATACCGCGCCGTGGCCTCCTCGGGCTCTTCGCCGAAGGTTTCCCTCATAGGCACTTGCATGGACGCGCCATAGTGACTCCCCTCGGGAATCCCCACCCGCAGGACCGAGCGCTCCCCAGCAACGGGATCGGAAACGATACTGTTGTGTTCGCCCCGGCCGATATTGAAGTCCTCTTCATACTCCTCTGAGTCAAAAGGAACCTCAATCCCGGGCTTTGGCTCGGACTCTTCGGCATGCCCCCAAGAGCAGCCAAAGCCTGTGACGCCTACCGACACAATCGCGATAGCCGCAGTAACACGCCGTACCGTGCATGGCGCGAGCGCCGTTTGTCGTCTCATCTTCGCGTGCAACATAGTTGGGTTTCCTCGACTTCTGTGTTTACCTTAAGGAAAACGCTTGGACGCCCCTGCTACGGAGCCGCTAAGCCAAACACTTCCTCCATGATTTCGTCATCACCCGATTCGTCAGGAGACGGATCTTCGCCAGGTTCGGGGCGCGTCAAGGCGTAGGCATACCGCTCAAACAAGGCCCGCGCGGCGCTGCCTTGTAGGAAGCTCGCAAACTCCCGCGCGGAATCCGGATTCAGCGATTCGGCGGATAGTCCGATGGCCAGCTCGGTCACAATGTCTTCTTCAAGCGGAATAGATACTACTTCGCACCGCGCGGCCCGGCGCGCCACGGGCTCCCATGTGATGGCGGCGTCCACCCGCCCGAGGCGGACCGCATTGGTCAGTTCAGCCTCCGTGGTTGGGGAGAGTGCGATGTTGGGCTGGATATCCTCCATGGTCAAGCCGTGGTGTTCAAGAATCCTTGGTATGATGCCGCCCATGGCCGTAACATCGCCATCGGGCAAGGCGAGTTCCAGGCCAGGCCTGCCCAGATCCTCGACGCTCTCAATCCCTTCCGGGTTATCCAATTGCACGAGCATGACGGGAACAGCCCATGCCAACGGGGTGGCCTCCACGATGTGCTCACCGGCGCGCTCCAGATAGACCGCCCCGCCCGGAAGAAACAGGTCCACGGCCGCGGGATCGTTGGTGAACTCTTCCAATAGGTCCTCCGAGGGACCGAAGCGGGTGTTGATCTGGATACTGGAACGGCGATGGAACACATCAATGATGCCGTTCATGACAGCGCTCATGGCGGAATCGCAAAAGACCGTCACCTCCTCCCTATCCCTCCGTTGCGGCCCGGCCTCCTGTCTGATGATGAGGGCCGCCACAATGACGAGAACGGCGATGGCCGCCACCCCCACCACGGCAGGCCTCGCCACCCCTTTCAGGCTTGCATTCACACCGTTCTCCTTGGATGCGAGCCGGGACCTTGGTCCAGCGTGGCGAATGGGCCCGGCGAACGCGTAAACCCGGTTAATTGCTGTCAGGCTCTTCTTGCTCTGCCTCGTCCACGCTATCCATGAATCCGCCTACGCTACTGGGAGCTTCCGTGGCATAGTCTTCGGAGAACTGTTCGACATTGCCCGCCCAGTCCACCGACGTAATGATATCGACGCCCGGATTAAGGGACTTCACTGTACAAGAACAGGGCCCCGTAAGGAATTCCGCGGCGTCTCGTATCATATGTGTATTGATACCCTTGCCTACCAAGGCATACATGATGAGCCCCCGCCCAAAGATCGGAAACAGCATGGGTTCATCTTCATAGTCCCCGAGATCCACCTCGCTGTTCGTCAGCATCTCAATGAACATTCGCTCGTCTGCATCGTCGCGGGACAAGCGCATCGTTTCGAACTTGATATCATGGATAGGGATATCATCAAGGTCGAACCCGGTAGGATCAGACGGGACCAGCGTCTCCTCGAGCCGCTGCACCTCTTCTTCAACTAACGCCGCCGCTTCGTTATCAGAACTTGAATTCCCGCTCTCCAACAACAACCAGACCACGGAGGCGCGGTCCAGCAAAAGCTCGCTCATTTCCTGGCGTTTTGGAGAATGCAAGAGGGCGTCGAGGTTCTCATCGCTCAATTCGCCCATCCAGATCGGCTCCCGCGAATGCGAAGACATGGAAGGATAGTACACCACCATCCAAGGGAATGTTTCGGGCTCTTTTCCGCGCAGGGCCGAATGCGCGCGAAGCCTATCCTCTGACTCGGATTGCACGAGACGAAGCCGGACATTCGCTGGCGTATTCTCGTCTTTGCCTTCCGAAATATGTTTCAGGCGCTCAACCAACTCGTTTTGTTCCTCGGTGAGGTCTTCGTTGTCGAAGACATAGATCTCGTAGGGGTCGCGCTCCCACCATTCAAGCGAGTATTGATACACTGGAATGGGACAGGCCGCCGCCGGGGCCGCGATCGCGATAACGCCCGCAAGCAATACGGCGTACTTGATATGTTTCGCCATGGACGGGGTATGTAGGCTCATTGTGGAACTCCTTGTGTGCACAGCCCGCGTTTAGCTAGGGTGGTGGCGCTACGTTTTCAGTCTGCCTTGTTCGAGTTCGACCACGTGGTCGAATCCGTCCGTGCGAAGCCCATGGGTCGCCATTAGGACCGCGCCGCCGTTCTGGGCGTACTCCCAAAGGCAATCCACGATTATCTTCTCGTTTTCCACATCAAGGTTACCGGTGGGCTCATCCGCCAAAACGACGCCTGGCTTCGCGATGAGCGCGCGCGCCAAGGCGACCCGTTGCCTTTCCCCAATGCTGAGTTCGGATGGGAAATGCTCCATGCGTTCGCTCAAGCGAAACCGGCCAAGCAACTCGGCGGCGCGCGCATCCAACCCTTCAATCTCAAGGGCGATCCCAGGCATCTTCACGTTTTCCAGCACTGTCAGATAGGGAACGAGGTAGAACTGCTGAAAAACAAATCCGATATTCTTCCCGCGGAAGACGGTGCGCTGATTGGGGGAAAGCGCGTATAGATCCTCTTCGCCCACCATAACCTTGCCCGCATCCGGGCGTAACAATCCCCCCGCCGCCAGCAAGAGTGTGCTCTTGCCGCAGCCGCTTGGCCCGCGAATAACCATGAAGGTTCCGGGCTTCACCTCGACGGAGACGTTCTCCATCGCAGTAATATGTCTGCCGTTGCGGTCGTAGTACTTCGAGACTTCCTGCACGTGCAAGGCCGCTGTTTGGCTCACTTCTCTCCCCTCCTGTAATCTTAAATTTGGCGCGCGAGAACAGCATGTGGCCCTATTCTTCACGCAGAATCACGGCGGGATCAACCTGGGCCGCCTTCACGGCGGGGAACCAGCCCGCGATAATCGTCAGGATCGGCGCGCCAATCAGGACCAATCCGGCCAGCGCCGGACTTATCAATCGGCCAAACTCTGCTTGCCAAATGGGGATGCCTTCCCACGCGGCTCCTCCGATCAGGCCCGCCACATAACCGGCCAAGGCGCCGGCGATACCCATCAAGGCGGCCTTAACCAAAAAGATTCCCATTATCTTGCCCTGCCCCACGCCAACCGTGCGCATGATGGCGATCTCGCCCTGGCGCTCTTTGACGTTGTTTAGGATCAGGAAGAAGATCCACACAGCGGCGCCCAATAGCACCACCGGAACCATGATACGGACCAACCCCGCCCGCTGAGCGCCCAATCGCTCGCGGTACGCTTGTTCTTGCTGAACTGCGCTCTGATGCAATTCATCGGCCCGCGCGCGCGCCTCGTAGCGGGCGCGCAAAATGGTTCCGAATTCCATCACTTGCGTATCCGGCAATATCTGCTGAACTTCTTCTTCCACCATGCCGAAACTCTCGAAGTCGCACACGCACTCCAAGGCGAGGATGCCGTTGATCTGTCCCTCCCGGTCAAACCAGTCCTGAACCTTATCCAGGCTGGCCCACACCGTGACATCGTCGTCGTTCCCCTTGCGAGAATGGATTCGGTACACGGTGAACTCCTCATCGAATAACGTCACCGTGTCGCCTACGGAGAGGTCCTCCGCGCGTGCAATCTCGTGGCCTACTTCAATCGCCCCTTCCGGGAGCGTTTCCCGAATTGGATTGCGATACCGGCCTTCGTCATCAAGAAACTGTGGCTTCTCGAAATTCGGGACCTGGCCCATCGTACCCGCGAAGATCACCTCACGCTCCATTTCCGGCCAAGCGGCGCGCTCTTGCAGAATAGGGAATAGATGGTTCACGTTCTCTATACCGGCGGTGGAAAGCTCAAACACGTATTCCTCCGGCATGTAGGTGTCCGGAGCGCCCCGCATACGCAGGTCCTCAATGGACTGCTCCTCATTGAGCACCAAGACGTTGTGCCCCATGTCCCGCATCATAAGCCGGTAATCGTCCTCCAGTTCAGCCATTGCCTCGCGGGTCTCGCGCTCCTTGGCCTCGACCACTTGCTCGGTCTTGATGTCGTGCGCGCTCAACAACGTGATGGCGCCGACCACGATTCCCAAGGCCACCGCGATACATAGCAGCCCGATAACAAAATTGGCGCGATTATACCGGACTTCCTTGCCGATTATGGACCA
>JBKHFO010000124.1:0-10029 GCA_046540175.1 Candidatus Hydrogenedentota bacterium | reverse complement strand
GCCACGCCGCCTTCGTGGTTCCATTTCTTGTAGAGGCGGAACGGCGTGTTGGAGGCGTTGGCCCACTCCGGACCAAAGGAGGCGTAGGTGTCCGGCCCGCCGGGCAGAATATCGGGGTCGGTTCCGCCCCGCGCGAAGTAGCCGTGGCGGGTGTCCTTTCCTTGAATCACCTCATCGGATGCGCCGTTATCCGAAAGGAATAAGATGAGCGTGTTCTCGAACCGGCCCGTCTCCTTCAGCGCATCGACTACCCGGCCGATGCCTTGGTCCATGCGGTCCACCATGGCCGCATGCACCGCCATGCGGCGCGCTTCCCACTCCTTGTGTTCGGCGTTCTCCCAAGCGGGCACGCGCTCGTCCCGGGGCGTCAGCGGCCAATCCTCGTCGAGGATGCCCATCTCGACCATTCGCTCCTGACGCCGCCGCCGGACTTCGTCCCAGCCTTTGTCGTAGACGCCATCGTACTTCGCGATGTCCTCCGGCAACGCATGCAGCGGCCAGTGAGGAGCGGAGTGCCCCACATAGAGAAACAGCGGTTCATCTTCCTCCGCTTCACGGACGAACTTCGCCGCGTGGTCGTTGATCTCGTCGGTCAAGTAGAACTCATCCCGGGCCTCGAACCTGGGTTGCGACGGGATGAATGCGTTGCCTTTCGTGAGGCTAACCACGTCGAAGTAGCCGCTCGCCCCGGATAGACGGCCGTAAAACCGGTCGAATCCGCGCTGCAACGGCCACGTGTCGCGGTGAAGGGTGGGCGCGGGATCGCCATAATTGTAGTGGGTGACGTGCCACTTGCCGCTGATGAACGTCTGGTAGCCCGCCTCGCCGAGCACCTCGCCCATCGTGACGCAACGGTCCGTCAGCCGGCCGCGATATCCTGGCGCGTCGCCCGCCCCCACCATCGCCCCGAGGCCCGCTTGATGCGGATACAGCCCGGTGAGGAGGGAGCCCCGTGTTGGCACGCACCGGCCCGCATTGTAGAACTGGGTAAATCGCAGACCGTTCTCCGCCAACCCGTCCAAGTTGGGTGTGTCGATTTCGCCGCCGTAACAGCCCACATCGCTGTAGCCCATGTCGTCGGCCATGATCACCACGATGTTGGGGCGATCATCCTCGGCGGCCTTGGCGGCCGTCATCCCCGCGAACGGCAATGCCGCCACGCCCGCGCCCACGGTCTTCAAGAAACTGCGTCGATCCCATTGCTTTTTCATCGTAATCTCCCGCCTTTCCATGGTTATAGTTAGGGTTTACGTACCGTACCGATTAAGTTGGGAATGAGAGTGTGGCGATCACATCATTCAACTTTGGCAAGTCGTCCACCCTCGTCCCAATAATCCAGCGCCTGTTCCAAACGCCCGACAGCCTACCTATTCGATGAGTTATTGAGTAGGAAGGGGTCCGCGCGTGATCAGTCCGGCTGGCCTTTCTTCCAGGTCTGACTTTCGGCGGTAACCTCCACATAGGCTTCTTGCGGCGGATGGTAACGTGGATCGTTGTCCTGTTCCGGGAAGCCCTCCGCCACTTGCAATAGCCGCTCCATGGCCTCCCGCGCCTCGCCCCCGGCTTCCTCCAGGATGTCCTTTTCCTCAAACGGGCCGGACGAGAGATCGAAGAGCTTTTCCGCCTTGCGGTCCGCGCCAACGTAAAGCTTGTAGCGCTTGTCCCGCAGCACGCGATCGCGGAACCACCATTCGTTCTCCACGCCGGCGTCCGTGAGTCTGGCGTTGTTTTGTCCGCCCATGGCCATGATCCATTCCCGGGGCGAATCTTCGGCCTCGCCGAGCAACAGCGCCGCGATGGATTCGCCATCGTACGTATAGTCAGGAGGAAGCTCCGCCCCCGCCAATTCGGCGAAGGTGGGCATAAGGTCGGTGAAATCGGTGAGCGCGTCCGTCACCACGCCCTCGGGAACGATCCCCGGCCCGTTGACGATGAAAGGCGCGCACACTCCCATTTCGCTGGTCTGGCCCTTGCCGGAGTCCACGTCGTGGCCGTCAATCGATCCAGCCACGCCGCTGCCGTTGTCGGTTGTCCAGATGATGATGGTGTTTTCCCGCAGCCCAAGTTCCTCCAAGGCCTCCACCAAGCGGCCGAGGAGATGATCGCAGTAACGCACCATGGCTTTGTGCCGCTCCATGCGGCCCTCGGCATCGGGTTCCAGGGGCGTGGCCGTAAACGGGGTGTGCGGCAGGCACATGGGAAAGTAAAGGAACATGGGCTCCTCGCGGTGTTCCCGCATGAACTCAATGAGGAAGTCCGTGAACATGTCGGGACCGAATTCGCCTTCGTAGGTCTGGCTGCCTTCACGAGTATAGAGGTAGGGATCCCAATAGCGTTCGGAGCTTGGAGGGTTTCCGGTCTCGAAGCCGGTCCAAACGCACCAATCGTCGAAGCCATGTTTCTCGAGCGCCCGCGGCTGGACTCGAAAGTCGTTGACCTGCCACTTGCCCGCAATCGCCGTGGCGTAGCCGGCCGACTGCATCACGCGGCCCAACGAGGGATACTCCTCCCAGTCAAAATACGCGTGTCCCCAGCGGGGGACGTCCCAATGGTTGACCCAGCCATGGCGAAACGGATATTGGCCGGTCAGAAGCTGGAGCCGGGTGGGCGTGCATTGGGGGGTAGAGTAGGCGTTTTTGAACCGCATCCCCTCCGCCGCCAATTGGTCAACCTTAGGCGTCTCGATCTCTCCGCCGTAACAGCTCACCCAATCCTTGCCGAGATCGTCCAGCATGATGAAGAGGATGTTCGGTTTTACCGCGGCCTGGGCCTCTCGATTACCTAGGGACGCTGCCGCCAACGCGCCAACCGTACCCGCGCCGGCGGTTTTCAGAAAATCTCTTCTGTCCCAATACCTTTCCATCGTGATCCCCCGCCTTTCCATGTTTACAGTTGGGGTTTACCCGCGGTAGCGATGAAGTTGCGGATGTGTTTGTGGCGAAGTCATCACTGGACTTCTGCATTCTCCGCAATCTCGACATCCGCTGCAACTTCTGGACGCACGCTTTCCCAGTGAAACAGGTTGTCCTCGTATTCTTCGTGCCCGTAATGCGTCAGCGGCATATCGCGATAGAGGGGACGGGTAATCTCAATCACCTCGTCCCAATAGTCCAGCGCCTGTTCCAAGCGCGCGACGGCCTCCTCCTTCTGCGCGTCTTCTCCGGTTTGGCGAAACGTCTGCAAAGCGACAGCGCCTCTCAGCTTCTCCGCAAAATGCAGCCCCAGCTTCGCCCAAGCTCGCACATCCGCCACCTCATACATCAGGGAAGCGTCATCCTCCACCGATAGGCCCTCCACCAAGCGCAACGCTTCCCGGCACTCGTGCTCCAGCATATCCGCAAGTTTGGGAGGAGTGACCCGGTGTTCCTCGAAGGAACGATCCGGCCGATCGGCGTCCACATAATCCGCCACGGACACGTAATCGGGATCCAAGGGAGCTTGCTGGATCAGCCGGTCGACGGAGATATATCTCATTTGCCCCTCATGCAGGGACAGAAACCCTTCGCTGTAGAGCGTGAAGTCCCAAGTGGAGTCGAAAGCGGAAGCCAGGCGCAGCGGCACGGAGGAAGCTAGCGAATACGCCTCAAGTAAATCGCCTGCCTGTTCGCCATAGCGCCGAACGAATTCCGCCTCAAAAACATCATCCGGGGTATCGGGATCGTACAAGAGTCTTCCCCAAAGCATGTAGAACAGCCACTGGCGTTCGAAGGCATAGGTCCAGTCCACCGGCTCCTCGATCGCCGTGAAATAATCCTTGGCGGGAATATACGTCTCCGACCCCACAAAATACCCGCCCACATAGCTCTCTTGGGCGTTCAGGGCGATATGCTCGCGAATGAAATCCGGCGCGCCCCAGCGCAACGCGAAAAAGTCCTCGTTGCGGGCCATCCATGTGATCTTGTAGTTCTCCGGTTCCGGTTTGAAATACGCGTCACCCAAGTCTCCGCCGTGCACTTTGACCAACTTTGGAGTGGAGTGGGCATGCGACCAATTGAACTTCATCTCCACCCAGACGGGGCCCTCGAACAGATCGCCCCACCCTTCCATCGCGGCGCGGCTCAGGTTTTCGGTGGCCTCGCTGGTGGAACCACCGGAGCCCGTGCCCGCCGAGAAAGGCGCCCGATTGATAAACTTCGCCGTTCGATCGGCTTGGCGGATTCCTTCGATGATCGTTTCGTTCATCCAATCCTGCCGCTCTTGGGGGGTCATCCCGCCCATGCCCTCCCCATAGGAAACGCCGAAACCGTCCAGGTTGGGGTATTCTTCCAGCACTTGGGTGACGCACTCGCGCGTATACGTCTTCACGACTTCCGAGGTGTCCCCGTCCTCGAAGTAATTCGGATAGTAATTTTGTCCTTCCAAGTTGTGGGCTTCGGCTAACGCCCGGCTGACAAAGATGTTCCAATTCACGAGATAGGTTTCGATGCCGCGTTCGTCCGCCATGCGAAAGATGTTGCGATACAACGCTCGCCACTCGGCCAGTTCCTCTTCCGTGAACGGACTCGCCTCGGGGAAGTTCTCCGGCATAATCATGTAGGGGAATGGATGAAG
Organism: Candidatus Hydrogenedentota bacterium; assembly: GCA_046540175.1. Taxonomy (GTDB): domain Bacteria; phylum Hydrogenedentota; class Hydrogenedentia; order Hydrogenedentales; family SLHB01; genus SKRY01. The sequence continues at coordinate 5,478 of JBKHFO010000124.1, read as the reverse complement.
ATTCCATAGGGTCAGCGTGTTGAAGCGGTTTTCCGCCATCATATCGAGAAACGCCTCCCAGTAATCGACATCCCGCAATGTTTCCTTGTGCTGGCGCAGCGCGGAGCTGGAGCGATAACTGTCCCAGGCAAGATTGTGTTTAATGCCGCGAAACGGCAGGTGAGGGGATTCGGTGGCTGGCTCGATCTGCTCCAGCCGGGTTCCCTTGCGCAGATCCGCGGCCAGTGCGAGCGCCCCGTAAATCATACCCCGTTCATCGCCGCCGTGAACCGTGATCGTCCCGCCGTCCGGATGTATCGAAAAGGCTTCCGCTTCGAGACCATCCGCGTCAACAGCGAGTTTGACCACAAACAGGTCATCGGCTTTTTGATCCGATACCCGGTAGCCCTTTTCTTCAAGCGCTTCGTCAAGCGCACCGGCCGCATAGGCGGCCCGCGGAACCGTGGAGTCATGCTCCACGTATACATCAGCGGATAACGCGCCAGGTGCAACGCTCATAACAAACGCGCATACAAACAACAAACGCATCGGAATGGTCTCCTTGTGTTTCGCCTATCTACTCCCCCCGCCCCACACACTGACCCCCGTTTCGCAGGTGAGCCAGACTTAATCCACCGGCGTTTCAAGTGGAAACTGATGTCGATTCAGCTAGATATGAGAGGGAAGGAGGAGATCCCCTCCTCCCCTTAGTTGATCCATTCTTGTTACCGCGCCTTTTCACGGGTCCAGGGGACTCGGCCAGCTCGGTGAAGGGGTGCGCTCCTCCTCGAAGAAGCGCTCGAACCAATCCACGACAATGGGGTGGTCCTCCGCTATGTCGTTCTCCTCGCCGATGTCCTCGGACAAGTCGTGGAGTTCGATGGGCGCGTCGTGGGCTTGCCGCATGGCCTTCCATTTCCCTCGCCGGGCCGCCTGTTGGAAGCCGCGTTCGTAAAACTCCCAATAGAGGGGCCGGTCCTCCAACTCGGGTTGCGGCTGGGACAAGAGGCTAGGTACAACGCTGACTCCATCGATATCTTCCGGTGGCGAGACGCCCGCCAACTCAGCTAGCGTGGGCAGCACATCGGCGAAGTACCAGATGTCCTCGCTGACGGCGTCCTCCTCGATGACCCCGGGCCAGCGCGCCACCATGACCGTCCGGATGCCGCCGTCGTGCATGGAGCGTTTCATGCCGCGCAAGGGGCCGGAGCTGTTAAACACCCCTTCGTAGCGGTTCTGAGCGCCGTTGTCGGAACAGAAGAACACGATGGTGTCTTCGTCGATCTCCAACTCCTTGAGAAGGTCCAGTATGCAGCCCACATCGCGATCCATCCGGGTGAGCATGGAGGCGTAGAGTTTTTGCTCCTCGCTCCAGTCCGTATCCTCGGTATACGGCTCGAGTTCGGGGATCTGCCACCGGGCATGGGGAATGGTGTACGGCACATAAAGGAAAAAGGGCTCCTCGCCGGGACCGTGGCGTTCGATGAAGTCGAGGGCGAAGTCCGTGAACAGGTCGTGGACATAAACCTCCTCGGTATCGAAATCCTCCCGTGTGCCCGTGTTGCCCTCGAGATGGCGCTTCTCTTGGTTCTCCCAAATGTGTTCGGGGTAATAGGAGTGGGCGCGCGCTTGATTGAGAAAGCCCAGCCACTCGTCGAAGCCTTGCTTATTCGGCACGCCCGGCGTCCCGGGTTCGCCGAGTCCCCACTTGCCCGTGATCCCCGTGACGTAACCCGCTTCCTTGAGCACGTCCGCCACCGTCGTATCCTCTTCCAACAAGGGGACCCGCCAAGCGCCTTCGCCTCGAAACGAACATGCGACGGCGCCGTGGTCTTCCACATTGCTCATGTTCCCGCGCACCCTCGTGTGCCCTGTATGCTGGCCTGTCATAAGCACGCTACGCGAGGGTGCGCACACCGGCGACCCCGAGTAGACATCGGTATAGCGGATGCCCTCGCGCGCCATCCGATCCACGTTGGGCATCTGGATGTGCTCTTGGTCATACACACCGAGGTCGCCGTACCCCATGTCATCGGCCACGATGAAGATGATGTTCGGGCGCGAACCCTCCGCGGCCTGTGCCGCCTTCGTTCCCGCAAACGGCAACGCCGCCACGCTCGCGCCTACCGTCTTTAAGAAATCTCGTCTGTCCCAATACCTTTCCATCACGCTACCTCTCCTTTCTTGGTTCTTCCATGATCGGCCTTCCATCTTCAAGCGCGGACGCCACGCTCACCAAAGTTGCCTAAACCATTGCACGCCTTCATGATTTGTATCGGGACGAAGACGGACGATGTATTCGTTGGCGCCGCGCTCGGGCGCGTTGGGATCGGTGCCGGCGTTTTCGTTCAGCCGCTCTTCGATGGCTTCGGCTTTGGGGCCGAGGTTGCCGAAGGCATTCAGCGCTTCAAACGTTACGTAGACACCGTGTACGTCCGGCTGGGCAAGCTCGGCCAATGCATCGAGCCCTTTGCTGCGGTCGTTCTCGCCGCCGTACCGCACCAGGGTCTCGGCGGCGGCGACGCGTACGCTCGGGTTTTCGTCATCAAGGGCGGCGCGGACTTCGCCTTCCGCGGCATCGAAGGCGTATTGGCCGCGTATCAGAACACCCATCACCGCCCAGTATCGAACAGCAGGGTCGCCGTCACCCGCGCCTTGAATCAGCGCGGGGACAGCTTCAGCGGAACGCGCAGCCGCCAGCTCCGCCATCGCAAAGGTCTCATCGAACGCATACTGTTCAGGGTCCTGTCCCATCTCATACAGGCTCACGCCCTCGTCAATTTCCCAGATGGGCGCGGTCGTCCCCTTCGCCCGGCGGTGCATTTCCGCCTCTGGCAAGAAGGCGAGGTCCCGCGTCTCCCGCATGTGCCGCTGGTGGGCGGCGCGGAGTTCAACCAAGACCTCTTGATGCGCCTCGGAATCCACGAGGTTGTCGATTTCGTGGGGATCCTCCTGGAGATCGTAGAGTTCCTCGGCGGGTTTCGGCTCGAACACATGGGTTTCCGGCCCCTCAAGTGCGCCCTCTTCGTGCAACCGGCGCCATGCCCGGGTCGACTCGAACAAGTACATGTAGCTGCTGAAGTAACCGTGCATGAGATGGGGCATGTAATTGCGGATGTAGATGTAGCGGCCGTCGCGTACCGAGCGCACGATGTCCTGCCGTTCGTCCATCCGGCCCCGGAACCCGAAGAGGTAGTCGCGCGGCTCCGCCTCGTGCGGCCCCATGAACGCGCGCCCATGCATCCTGTCCGGAGGCTCGATGCCCGCCAGGCTCAGGACGGTCGGACCCATGTCCACGAATCCCACCAGGCGGTCCGTGGTCCCGCCGGGCTCATGGTCCGCCGGAGCGAGATGCCGGTATTTCTCGGGCACGTAGACTAGCAACGGGACGTGGAGACCGGAATCGTAGGCGAGCTGTTTGTTCCGGGGCATACCCGAGCCGTGATCGCTGTAGAAAAAGATGATGGTGTTGTCGAGCAGACCGTTCTCCCGGACCTCGTCCATCATGGCGCCGAACCATTCATCCATGTTTGTAATCGCATGGTAATACTGGGCCCAATCCCGCCGGAACTCCTCGGTGTCAGGGTGATACGGCGGCAAGGGGGCCTCGTCCGGGTCATGGTGGGGGAGTTCGGTCCGGTTGCGGATCTGGCCGCCGTGGCTGCTCGTCTGGTTGAACACGGCGAAGAAGGGCTGGCCTTCCTGCCGGTCGCCGTAATGCGCTTGGTTGGAGGATTCGTCCCAAAGCCCCTCCGGTTTGCGCACGTTATAGTCTTCCTTGCCGTTGTTTGTGCAGTAATAGCCCGCTTCCCGGAGTAGCTCGGGGAACATCCTTATAGCGTCCGGCCTACCCACCATGCTGCGGTGGTTATGCGCGCCGAACGCGGCCGGGTACATCCCGGTGATGAGCGCCGTGCGGGCGGGCGAACACACGGGGCTGTTCGACCAGCACACCTCGTAGCGCAACGCCGTCTCGGCGAAGGCGTCAATGTTGGGCGTGTGGGCATAGGGATCGCCGTAGCACCCCAAATGCGGCCCGATGTCCTCGCAGGTGAGCCAGAGGATGTTGGGCCTGTCGTCATCGTTCGCCTGCGCCCCGGCGAATTGCATCGCCAACGGGCCGCCCCCGGCGACCAGGCTGGTCTGTAGAAAACGGCGGCGCGTGAGACATGAGGTATTCATAGGACAACACTCCTTATCCTGCTTCCCGCGGGCCCTTGGCCCAATGAGTGAAGACGTTGGATTAGTCGCCGTCAAAGGCGAGATCCAATATATAGACTTGCCGCCCGCCATCGTGCGTGGAGTCGATGCAGATCTGCGTGCCGTCGCGGTTCCATCGTGGATGGAGGTCACACCGCCATGCGCCGGTGAACGCCTCGGGCTGATGGAAGCTCCCGAGACGCGCCACCTCTTCGTCTTCCATGCGGACCATGTAGAGATGCTGCATGCGATCCGCGTCGGGATAGGTGTCGGTCAGCATCCACTGTCCATCCGGCGAGAAATGGCAATGCCCGTCCCGGCGGATTTCGTCTGGGGCGATGGGCCGGTGATCGTCTTCGCCGTCCGTGAAGAAGACATGCAGCCACGGCGTCTCGGCTTGATAGCGCGACGTGACCACCATGCGTTCGCCGTCGAGCCAGTCGTAGTGCGACGCGCCCCAATCGTAGGGCAGCACGCACCGGAGATCGCTTCCGTCCGGGTTCACCGTGAAGCCCGCGGTCTGGCGCCGGTCATCCGTGTCGTGAATGCGCGCCATGAAGAAGATGCGGTCATCGTCCCGGCTAAAAAGCACGTGGTTGAACCACAGAAGATTGTCCTCCGCCCCCTCGGGCACGGGCTCCGCGTCGAATGCCTCCTGTAAAGACACGATCAGCTCGGATTCGCCCGTCTCCAGATCCATGATGTAGAGGCCGTCGTTGTCGGGATGAGGGTGATCGTCCTCGGCGGCTTCCACGCCCGCGTAGCCGTAGCCCGGCCGGGTAATGCGAAGGCGGGAATAGCTGATGCTCGCCGCTTGCCTGCCGTCGTTGGACACGGCGGCCACGGGGCGATCCACGGTGCGGCGCTCACCCGTGTCCACATCGAGAATCACGCTCATGAGGTCCCCCTGGCCCCGGTCGTTGTAGACGAGCTTGCGGCCGGGCAACTCATCCAGCCAATGAATTAGGGAGCCTTGCTGGAAGTTCCACGCAGCCGTCTCGGCGATCACCTCGGATTCGCCCGTCTCCAGATCTTGAAGCACAATCTCGGCCCGGTCATCCGCCTCCACCAACCGGTCGCTGAACGTCGAGCGCAGGTGGACCAGATACTGTTCGGAGGGATCCCAGGGGACCATGCCGTAGTATCCAAAGAAGTTGTGTTCGGGTCCTTCCGTGACTTGCCGGACTTCCGAAATTACCGGAAAGCCTTCCGGTACGTCCGTGTTCAGATCCGCCTCGGCCCCCGCCCACGAGGCGCAAGCCAGCGCCAGCATGCATAGCCAATATCCACGCATAGTCA